>MEPT01000100.1:0-5357 GCA_001769925.1 Bdellovibrionales bacterium RBG_16_40_8 | reverse complement strand
TAACTGCAAGCTATCACTTAAGTGAGCTACATGGCGTAAACTTATCTGTGTACATGCTAAAAACTGGCCTTTCTAAGGCCGGTACCGATTTAAAAAATGGCGTAGGCATTGTCTCGCCCTTTGATGCTAGTTTAGCGCCTACTGTAGAGAGTATGTTTTTTGGCAACTATCAGTTCTCTGCTTACTACGGTAAGATTAATGTAAGTAAGCAATTTACAATGAACCTTTCGCTATATGGTCTGGCTGGAGTTGGTCTTGCTAACTGGTCTGATAAAGCTGAAATCGCAATCGATTTTGGGCTAGGTCAAAGATTATATATTAATTCTTCTTGGGCCCTACGACTTGATTTAATGATGGCAATATACAAAGGGCCAGATCCGACAGCATCTAATAAAGTAAACCACGAATTGGTAGGCGACCGGCTTGATAGTAACCAATTTGAATCAACTGTTTACTTTCGACCATTTTTGACATTGGCTTTGGCTTATTTGTTTTAATGTCGCGTTAAGATTAAAGCCTAAAGTCTAGCTATTTCGTAAATGCTTATTTTCTTAAGGAAAAGTGGTTATCCTCAAAAGTATGGTTTGGTACTCGGCATGGATTTTTTCAACGTTGGTGGGGCTATTTTGCCCGATGACCTTTGCACAAATCCTGCCACAGTCAAATCAAGATAAAGACTCAGGCGTCGAAGAAATTTACGATAAATTTGAAGATAACGAAGTAAAGCAAGAAGATAAGAAGCGTAAGGACGATACAAAGCGCCAAAAAGAAGAAAAGGGCGATAAAGATCTTTCGAAATTATCAGAGCTCGCGACGCTAGCGCCATTTGAAGATATTGCGGTAATTCAAAAGAGATTTTTGCCCAAGACAGGTCGTTATGAGTTTTCAAGTAGTGTGCTAATGAGCACCAACAACCAGTATTTTAATAATCTTGGGCTTGGACTGCGAGCTTCTTATTTTTTTCAAGAAAAATATGGAGTTGAAGGTATTTATAAATTTTTAACAAGTTCAAAGCGCCCGATTACAGAAGGTTTAGTCGACAATCAACATATTTCAACAAAGTCTTTGGTTGAGCCGAAAGCTTTTTATGGGGTCGCTTTTAAGTGGTCACCAATATACGGAAAAATCGCTTGGTTTCAGCAGCAAATAATACCGTTTGATACATATTTTACTGCGGGGTTAGGCATAACTAGCACAGAAAGTGGTGGCGCTGATTCGACAACGACTTTAGGAGTGGGTCAATTATTCGCGCTTAGTAAGTCATACGGCGTGCGTTGGGATTTTAATTGGAACTTTTACCGATCAGACATTGATGTGAGCTCAGATAGTTCACCAGATATGCAGACGCGCCAACATAGTGATTTATTTTTAGGTATTGGGCTAAGTTACTTTTTGCCGGAGGCCACTTACCGATGAAAAAAATCGCTACTGCCATTGTATTATTATGCCTGCTTAGTTCTATTACGGTAAAGGCACAAAATAATGGTGCAGAATTAAAAACGGCGATGACGCTAGCTAAAAATGGGCAATACCAGCAAGCATCAGTAAGTTTTTTTCAGCTTAGTCTGAGCCCCAAGTATATTGAAAATCGTATGCAGGTTCGTTATTTGCTAGGGCTTATGCTTTACCAAATGAAGATGTATCAGCTTGCTGCCTTTCAATTCATTAGTGTTATTCGAGAGGGTAATAATAAGTACATTCCAAAGGCGTTAGAAAAGCTATCGCTAGCGGCTAATGAATTGGGTGATGATACACTTCTCAATTATGCCATATCGCGAGTAAAGACAGAAAGTTTTCCGGCTGTACATAGGGATATACTTTTTTATCGAATAGGTGAATTTCAAGATCGCAATGGTCAATATCCAGAGGCAATATTAAGTTTTGACCAAGTGCCAGAAACAAGCCCCCTACATGATAAGGCCATGTATATGAAAGCGATGGCCTATGCTCAAGCAGGAGATGCCGATAAATCAGCAACGACCTTTGATCTACTTTTTGATCGTAAAAGTAGCGCGCCTGTAACTGACACCTCCCGCGTAGCGGCACAAATAGGCAGAGCAAGAGCGTTGTACCAAAAGAAAGATTGGCAGGGCGCTATTCAAGCCTATCGAGATGTGCCTAGTGATTCTGTGCTCTGGCATGATACAGTTTTTGAATCGAGCTGGGCAATGTTAAGAAGCGGGAGATTTCGTTCGGCGATAAGTAATTTTCAATCTCTGCATTCACCATATTACGAAGAAAGCTACCTACCTGAGTCGTTGCTGCTTCGGTCTATAGTGTATTTATATATATGCAAATACGATGAAATGGATAAAGTTTTAAATCTTTTTAACAAAATTTATAAACCAGTCTATCGACAAATGACTTCATATTTGCAAGCGCAAAAAAATCCGGTGAAATATTTTAATGATGTTGTGCTTACAATGCTTGCAGCAAAAAAAACTGACTTGAGTATAGCAAAAAGCAATTTTGCTATACCATACCTA
The DNA here is from genome assembly GCA_001769925.1 of Bdellovibrionales bacterium RBG_16_40_8. Taxonomy (GTDB): domain Bacteria; phylum Bdellovibrionota; class Bdellovibrionia; order Bdellovibrionales; family UBA1609; genus RBG-16-40-8. Next base: position 2,871 of record MEPT01000100.1, on the reverse strand, counting down.
ATTACACAAAAAGTATCAAAAGAGGGGGATTTTCAGCGATCATTTCATTATATAAAAAAACTAATAGATGAAAGAAAAAGTGTAAGAGCAATGCCGGCACTATGGAGGTCTTCAGGCATTGGCAAGTACGCATTGCAAACGCTTGATCGTCGTTTATTGCGTGCTCGGGCAAAAGGCGGTCGGCAGATACGCTCGCATATGATTAACTTACGAACTGAACTGATAGATATTTTTGAGCAAGAGGGTTTCATACGCTATGAAATGATTAATGGTAAAAAAGAACAACTTAAAAAACGAGTTGCCGGCAAGAATTTACCTGATATGCAAATAGATCAAGATAATTCAAGAGACTATTACATTCAAAATGGATTTGAATACTGGGGATTTCGCGGTGAATACTGGCTTGATGAAATTGGTAATTATCACTATTTAGGAACGCAAAGTTGTGAATAGAAAAGCCTCTATAGTGCAAATTTATTATTTTACGATTATTTTTGTTATCGTCGCGTATATGTTTGCAAATAGCGAGCAAGTACATGCTGAAAAATCTAAAACTGTAGGAGAATTACTTAAAAAAATCGAGAAAAAATCTGAAAAAGTTAATTTTCAAAAATCTAAAAGTGCATTGCCGCAGATAAAAACACAGCAACAAACCTCTCCAACTATCAATTTAAGAGACGTCAAGCCACCGCCGTCTAAAAAACTGTATTATGAAGAAGGCACCGATGAAGCCAAATTAGAAAAAGCAACTGATGAGGGGATAGATCAACTTTATACTTTGGCAAAAAGGTATAAAACCAGTTCGAAGCGCGGCGAGCTTTGGCTACGTCTAGCTGAACAGTATGTTGAAAAGGCGCGACTTATTGAGTTTCGTCTGATTAATAACCACGATGTTAATATGCAATCCTATTTAAGCGGTAAAATCAAAAATAAACCAAAGTTAAATTTGGCTCCGGCAAATATATACAATAAGAAGGCTATTGATCTTTACGAGGGATTTTTACGCGATTTTCCGCAAGATTCAAAAGTTGACCAGGCATTGTTTTTTTTAGGGTTTAACTATTTTGAATTAGGCGATTCTACAAAGGGGCAGCTTTATTATTCTCGACTCACAAAAGAATTTCCGCGAAGTTTGTATGTTATAGAGTCAAATTTTGCGCTTGGTGAATATTATTTCAATTTTGAAAAATGGAATGAGGGGTTAACTTATTATAGCAGGGTTGCACAACAAAAAACCAATCGTCTATATTCGTTTGCTCTCTATAAAATGGCCTGGTGTTTTTATAAGTTGAATCAGGCGAAAACAGGCATGAAATATATAGAGCAGGTTATTTATGAGGGGCGAAGGTCAAAAGGGCAGAAAGACAGCACCCTTGGCGGCGTAAGTCGTATAAGACTGGCTACTGAGGCAATTAGGGATTTAATTATTTTTTTTGCAGAAGCTGGTGACTATAAGTCAGCAAGAGCTTATTTCGAAGAAGTAATAGGTGTAAAAAGCGCCGAGGCAAAGCTTGTAAGGCTGGCGACCTTTTATTCTGATACTGGTAATAAAGTTGCTGCCAATGCGGTATTTAAAGATTTAATCGATCAAGACCCTAATGCCGTCAAAGCTTTTGACTATCAGTACGCAATTGTAAAAATGTATGGGACTTCTGGGGTAAGTCAAATTTTCAAAGAAGAGCTGTATACTTGGATCGAACAATATGGGCCTGGTAGCAGCTGGCAAAAAATTAATGACAAAGATAGAGAGTCGATAAAAAAAGCAAATGAGATTATCGAAGCATTACTTAGAAATCATGTGCTTCAGCTACATCAAATCGCGCAGAATGCCAGGACAAAAACATCAATAGTAAATGCCAAGTCTGCATATGAATTGTATTTTAATACATTTAGCAATGAACCTAAAATTGATGAAATACATTTTTTCTATGCAGAATTATTGTTTGATGATGGCGATTTCGAAAAATCAGCTGGTCACTATTTATGGGTAGTAGATCACGCTAAAGACAGTACATATTATGATAAAGCAATGCTAGATGCTCTTTTGGCTAGAGAAAAACTTTTGCCAGCTGAAGATAGGATAAGAAAAATTGTTGGTGATTCTACTAATACGGTAGAGTTTGATTCTAAGGTAAAGGCTTTTGAAATTGCAGCTCTGCGCTTTTTAGCAAAATATCCTAATAGTGAAAACGCGGTATCAGTGAACTATCGCATGGGCGCTCTTTACTATCTTTATAATCAGTTCGATAAGGCAGTTCCGTTTTTAACTGAGCTCATCAAAAAACATGCAAAGACGCCACAGGCAAAATACGCAGCTAATCACCTTCTTGATATATTTAATTTGCAGAAAGATTATGTTGGGCTGCAAAAAACCGCCAATGAAATACTAGCAATACCTGAAATAGCACGTTCAGAGGTTGGTGCACAAATACGCGATATAAAATTAAAAACTGATTTTAAACTGGCCAAAGAGTTAGAAGATAAAAAAGATTATGCTGGCAGCGCTAAAGCCTATGAAGACTTTGCTTTGCGTAATAGAAGCAGCGAGTTGGCAGTTGGCTCGGTATTTAATTCTGCAGTAAATTACGAGCGTTCTGGTAATATAGTGAAAGCTATCGCTCTATACACTGTGGTGTCGACTAATAAGTCTAAGGCATCTCAGGATTTGGCAATAAAATCTAGTAAATTTTTACCTATTCTATATGAAAAGACCGGCCAATATGCAAAGGCGGCTCAACTTTTTGAAGAATATTCGAGGCACAATTCGAAAGACCCACAGGCGGTTGTGTATAATTATAATGCAGCAATTATTTATGATGGTTTAAATGCTTATTCGTCAGCAATTAAAAATTATGAAATATATTTTCAAAA
>MEPT01000099.1:53853-56118 GCA_001769925.1 Bdellovibrionales bacterium RBG_16_40_8 | reverse complement strand
CCAGAGCCTGTAGCATCAAGCAGATCAATAACTTCTCCGTCTGCTTTGATTGCAAAGTCAATCTCTAGGTCATTACCAACCATTCTAGCTTCACTAATTTCAAAAGAAATTCGCGGATAGGTTGTCATTCCTTTTTCCCATGTTCCAACTGTTGCATTTGGCTTGTGCGGAGAACCAATCGTGGCAATCGAATGATACGCTTCGATCATATCTGGGTAGTGGCATACCGAACAATTTTTGTTAGACGTTTGTACCCCGCCACTCAAAGTGCCACCCGGGGCCTTGTGTGTAGCGGCATTACTAAAATCAACTGAATTATGACAAGAATGACAAGCCTTCATGGTTGGTACGTTTTTCCAATTCTCACCGTCAGCTCCTGTCGCCAGTTCTCCGTTAGACAATGTTTCTGAATGGTGACACTTTCGACAATTACCAGAACTTTGTGGCATACCAACTTCTTCTGTCGCTTGCCCTGTGTAGCCAGTATTAAGTGGGCCCCGCCACGGATCAGTTCTTTTTGCATTGTATGAATGAATAGAATGAACCATATATGACATATCGTAATTTACTGAGTCTCCTAGGTTAGCACCCTGATTATGGCACATCACACATACATTAACGTCACTATAGTTATCATGAGGCTTCACTTCAGCATGACACTGAGTGCAGCTAGTGGTTGAAGACATAGCTTTTGTCATCGTCGTGATACCATCAACGGCTCGGCCACTTGGCACGAAATCAAAAGTAGAGCTTTTTGTGATTGTGTTTGCCGTGTCAGTCACAAGCTTCTTGCCCGGGTAGGCGGTTTGCATGGCCGCGCGATGAGTATAATCAGCATTGTACGTGACAGTAACAGGAGAACTTACTGAACGCGGATTAAAACTAAAAGTGTAAGAATACTTTCCAAGCGTATTATCAATCAATGCAAGCGTACCGGTTTTGTCAACAGTAGGGCTAGCAACTCCAGGAGAATCTACTGAATCACTTTTATAGTTCTGCCATTGAGCAGAATCACCAGAACTTGCAGGCGGAGTGAGTTGTGCGAGTAAAAATAATAAATACCCATTAGTAACATCAGATTGCTTTAGGCGGTTATACGGCTTCTCTAGAGAATCTATTGCGGTAAACTGCAGCGTTGCTATTGACGCTCCGATATTGGCGGCGGTGATTTCAAAAGTTAAGTCATCAGGCAAATAAAAACTGTCATCACCACCATCACTACCATCTCTGCCATCGTTACCATCTCTGCCGTCTGTGCCATTTACTCCATTTACACCATCACTGCTTGGCTTTAAACAACTGGTAAGTATCGTACCCACATCAAATTGCAAAACAACCAAAATCAAAATCATTCTGAGTGATAAGCGCTTCATAATTTTTTTCTTTTCCCCATATAGTAATGATAGGGCAATTTTTAACAAAAAACCTGCATCAAAAAGCTGCACTATTGATTTCACTACTCATTTCAGTATAAAAACGTATACTTTATAATAGTCTTGTTAATTTAAACAATTGTCATAATAAATCTTTTTTTGCCGATGCAAAAGCTGCCGTAAGAATAAGTCCGGCGCCAATCATTTTCTCATAGGTTATATTTTCACCAACAAGCAAAATTGCAAAAAGTAATGCAAATGGTGATTCTAGTAAAAATAATAGGCTTGCAGCTGATGGAGTTAGCACCTTTTGAACTTTAATTTGCAAAAAAAACCCAAGAATAGTCGAGCCAAGTACAATTGAAAGTAGACCGATAACAGCGTAAATATCTGGAGTATTAAAATATAATTTGCCGTATAGGGGCCAAAAGGCTAGCGTCGCCAGCATTGCCCAAAAACTTTGGTAGGTATTAAACATAAATGGTGACTGAATCTTATGACTTATTTTACCTAGCCAAACTATTTGCAAAGCCGCAAAAATTGCGCAGCCAATAGTTCTAAGATCGCCTACGCTAATGTGAATTGTGCGAAAGCTAAAATTCACCATTAGCGCGGTACCCAGCAAGGCTACTCCCACCCACAAGTAATGTTTAAAATTTAATTTTCTACGCAATAATATAGCTTCAAGCATAGGAACTAATACTACGTATAAAGTTGTTAAAAACCCGCTATTAGAAACTGTTGTGCTCTCTAATCCCCAAGTTTGAAAAAAAAGCGCAAGGCCAAGAAAAACTCCTGGCCAAAGGCTTAATATAAATACTTCTTTATTAAGTATATTTTTTTTATCAGAAACGAAATTAGAGAGAAGACAACCTAAAATAAACGCAAAAGA
>MEPT01000099.1:48904-53832 GCA_001769925.1 Bdellovibrionales bacterium RBG_16_40_8 | reverse complement strand
AATAGCATCTAAAGACTTTAGGGCCCAAAACGTTGCGGTAAACCCAAAACCCCAGATAATTGTAGCAAGCAGAAGCTCGCCAATTGCAATATTTCTGTTCATTAAAAAAATATTTTATGAAGTCAAAGTACGATTATCATGCACGTAATATTTCTTTTTTGTGCGACTTTTTTTAAAACCTAAAATACTAGGCCATTTTGATTTTGGTATCTTCTCTATGTCTTTAGCACACCATTCTACACTTTTAGCAATCGGCTTTTCTACCGACTGGCGAATCATGCCCATAAAACGTGGCTCTGCAACAACCTTTAAATCTCGAAATTCTTTTTTTAAAAAATGCTCTCTAATATTCGCAACCAACTGCTGAGCAAATTTTTCGGCAACTTCATCGTGAGGTTTTTTTTCACGAGCCATATTGTGTGGCGCCGAGCCCATAAATTTTGAGCGCGCAAGCCCTGGTTTATCATGTTGAAATTTACGATTTTTTTCACGTCCATCAGGGTTTTTAATATCTTTAATAAGGCGGATATCACCTTTGTCATTTAACTGATAAATATGCGCGCCTGAACGATTAGCAATTACTAGCCAGCCCACAACCATCTCCTTTATTACGAAGATTAAAACTCATCGTATATCACTACCAAAACATGAAGTATAGACCCCATTAGCTCATTCTGTATAAATTTTAGCCCCAATGAAGCGGGCCTTCGCGCCTGCCCTCAAGAAATTGGCGCACACATGGGTTTTTACTATTTTTAGTCTCTTCTGCATTACCGGTTTCAATAACTTCTTTATTGCCGACAAGAACAATTCTACCAGCTAAACGATAGGCCGTTCGCAGATCATTGGTCACAACTACTACAGTCGACTCATTTTTTTGTTTTAATCTTAAGACAAGGTCAACAATACGATCGCTATTCACAGGGTCTAAACCAGCATTTACATCATCATAAAACACTATCTCAGGATTCATTACCACGGCTCTAGCGATACCAAGTCTTAACTGCATGCCGCCAGAAATCTCATGAGGCAAACGATCTTTGGCTGCAATAAGATCAACGGCTTCAAGGCATGCTCGCACCATCTCGGCTATTTGCTCATTTGTGTACTCTGGGTGATGTTCTCTTAACGGAAAAGCCACATTTTCAAATACTGAGAACGAATCAAAAAGTCCCCCTTTTTGAAACTGAACGCCAATTTTTTGCGCTAGCTTTCTTTTTTTCTCAGATTGTAAATTTTGCCATTCTTCACCCTCACAGAAAACCTGCCCTGCAGATGGCAGTATAACACCCGCCATAGTTTTAAGTAGTACTGTCTTACCTGCTCCACTTGGCCCAATAATCACCATCATATCACCATGGTTAATTTGTAAATTAACATTTTGAAAAATTATTTCGCCACCTAGTTTAACGACAACACCTTTGAGTTCAATGGCAGCAGCCATTTAGAAACGACCCGTAAGAGATATCATAGGTTTGATTTCATCATGCATGTAAGGCGAATCTAAAATAATTTCGTCATAACTTTCGGCCGGAGAATTCACTTTGTACGCTTTTTGCTTTTTGTACTTTACCGAAACGTAATTTAAACTTGGCCCTACCTCAAAACCGCGCCAAAGAGCAAATGTATAACCTATAGAGATTTGAAAGCCTAACATGTCTGTATTGGTAATTGTTTTATCTCCTTGCGTACCAGTTTCATCAAAATCGATTGTGCGCAATTTTTTTTCGCCTTTTACGAAATAAGTAATTAAAGTACGAAACCTACCATTTAACCAACCTAAAGTAGGCCCCAGCATTGACTCAGTCGTTGTCTCTTTTTTACCAGTATCGCCATCAACTATATTAGGCCTTTTTGTTGTTAGGCTGTAAGCATTGTAAGTAAGACCAAAAATAACACTATTATGCCAGAAAACATAACCTAGTGTTGTATAGGTATTAAAGCCCAAGCCAGATTCAGTTGCTGTGACACTAGAAACTGTATTGACACTAGTTGTATCATTCTCTTTTACGTATACCGGAAAAAAAGTCTCGTCAAAATAAATGCCTAAACCCGCATAACCACGACCGCGCTGATCAGCCAACGCGACTGCTGGGTTCATGGTCGCTAAGATAAAAAGTGTCGCAAAAAAGACTGCTAAATGTTTCATGTTGAGAATCTCATTTTGATACGTATCATGTTTCTCAAAAAAATTTTAGCACCTAACCTTGTGAAATCGAAGTGAAAAATTATATTTTCAAATCAAATTCTAACATTTTTATTTGCCGCGACCTAAGTCGTGTTAGCATTAATGAAAGCATTGAAACAAAGGACGTAAGCAGGAATATGCATGATTAATGTAAATAAAAATTATAGTCGTCTGCGTCTTGACCATGGCCTCTTGCGAGGTCTGTTTAATTGCGCACTTGTCTTATTTTTGGTTACTTCTTGCAAACAAGCTCCTAGTGGTAAAGACTGCTTTAAAGAATTTCAGACTTCTGTGACCGTTAAAAAAATCACAAAGTCATACATAGATATTCCGATAGAAGATCTCGAATTTTTATTCGAGCACGATTATTTTATTTTAGATGATGTGCGGTTAGAAGTAGTGTTAAAAGGGCGTCATCATACGACAGAAGAAATTGCTCTTTCTTTAAACGGCATAAAAGTTTCACGCCATGATGGGCACCGAGACCATAGAGATAAGTTTTTTACTGACGGCAAATATGACCACTGCCATTCACATTTTAAACTGCACAAACTCTATGCGAATGGGGCTGAGACATTTGATAGCTATCTTCTTCGCCTAAAGAAAAATAAAGGCGTTTTAAGAGTAAAGCTTCATAAAATTATTAAGAATCGCAAACACGACGACGATAATGACAATGATTTTGACGGCAAAATTGTTAGCGCTCAGGTAGTTTTTAAGGGCAAAACCTTTGATAAAAACTGTAAGACAACTACGCCGCCACCGCCACCACCAATTGATCCTACTGCTTATGCTCCATATATTGACTCAAAAAACCCTGCTACTTCGCCTACCGCATCGTCAACTATGACGATAAGCTTTTCTGCCTCTAGCTCAGGCGCTACATTTTACTGTTCTCTAGACGGTAGCGCCGAAGCAATTTGTCAGTCACCAATTAATTATTCTGGTCTTACAAGCGGCAATCATAATTTTCGAGTTTCTGCTACTGCGCCAAATGGCCAAAGCGCCGGATCGCCGGCTACTTATTCTTGGGTTGTTGATACTGAAGCTCCGAATGTTACCATAACCAATGCAGGTATTTTACCAATGCTAACTAATCAAACCTCAACTGCATTTAGTTTTGTGTCAAACAAAACTGGCACATTCAATTGTGACCTCGATGGGTTAGTAACTATTGGATGTAACCCTCCACACAACTATTCAGCGCTTGCAGAAGGGATACACACTTTTTCTGTCAGCAGCGTTGATACTCTAGGTAATATAAGCACAAATCCTGCTATATTTCAGTGGGCAATTGATTTAACTCCGCCGGTAACCACAGTTATAGATGTAAATCCTGCAGAAGGGGTCTCTAACACAAATTCAAAAACATTCACATTTATTGCAAACGAAGCTGCGAATTTTTCTTGTGCTACAGACAATGGTGCATTTACTTCATGTTCATCACCTTTTATGCTAAATAATCTTAGCGAAGGTAGCCACTGGTTTGAAGTTCGCGCTGCTGATTTAGCCGGTAACACGGGGCTTTCTGTCAGTTATTCTTGGCGCACCGACTATACCGCGCCCACTCTAGTTTTAGGAGCAATTAAACCAGCTACCGATATAACCAACAGCAAAAATGTTTCAGTTGAGTTTTTCTCTGATGAGTCAGCATCATTTTATTGCAGCTGGGATAACGCACCAGCAACAGAGTGCTTATCCCCTTTCACTCAAGATGTTGACACTGAAGGCGTACATAATCTTTCAGTATATGCAAAAGACTTTGCCAATAATCAAAGCACAACAAGCTTAGTTACATGGGTGATGGATTTCACAGCACCGGTTTTAAGTTTTGGTGAAATTTTACCTTCAAGTGCTAGCGCTATTAATTCAACTAATTTGAGCGCAGTTATTGTTAGTTCAAAAAGTATGACTTTTGTCGCCACCTTAAACGGTAACCCTATTGACGCAACAAATCCGCTAGTACTGTCAGGGTTACCAGAAGGCGATTATTCACTTTCAGTTTCAGGAGTTGATAGCGCTGGCAATACCGCAAACACAATTATTCATATCTTCACCGTCGACACCACTGCCCCAGCACTTTCTTTACAATCAAGTGGCGTTAGCCCCACAAATTCTGATCTTAGAAATTTCAGTTTTACCGCTTCAGAAGAGGCACAATTTTCGTGTGATCTTGATGGAGCCGGATTCTCACAATGCGCAAGCCCAGCTACTTTATCGGGCCTTGCAGATGGTGAACATATATTCACAGTTAAGGCCACCGATACCGCTGGCAATTTTGCACTAGCTAACTCATCTTGGGTTGTCGACACCACAGAACCAATCACCTATATAACTGCAAACCCAATGAATGCCGCTATTTCATTTACGCTTAGTTCTAATGAGTTAAATACGGTATTTTTATGCTCAGTAGACGGTAGTGTTTTTGCTTCTTGCGATATAAATGTTACTTACTCAGGCTTACAAGTCGGTGATCATACCTTTGTTGCTAAGGCTAAAGATACTGCAGGCAATATAGACTCTATTGGAGCAATTTATACACACACAGTACTACCGCCAATTCAGACATCAATCACATCAACTTTACCAGCTATTTCACCTACCAATGCTACTAGCTTGTCGGTAACTTTTAGCGCCTCACAATCAGCATCTGATTATTTGTGCTCTCTTGACAGTTCTGCTTTTGTAAACTGTTCTTCGCCATTTAGTTTATCTGGTATTAGTGATGGTATTCATTCTT
>MEPT01000099.1:48657-48887 GCA_001769925.1 Bdellovibrionales bacterium RBG_16_40_8 | reverse complement strand
GATCAATTCGGAGTTGCTGATGTCATTGGCGCAAGTTACTCTTGGATTGTTGATATTACTCCCCCGCTCACTATGGTAATTGCAAATCAAGTAGGTAAAGATATTTCTTTTTCAATAAGCTCTAGTGAATTAGGCTCAGCATTTTTCTGTTCACTTGATCGCAGTGCTTTTTCAGAGTGTAGTACAAACGTTAATTATATTAATCTAGAACCTGGCGATCATACATTTAT
>MEPT01000099.1:37910-48649 GCA_001769925.1 Bdellovibrionales bacterium RBG_16_40_8 | reverse complement strand
ATTCAGCTGGCAATCTTGACCCAATTGGCGCCTCGCACTTATTTAGTGTAGCCCCTCCCATTCAAACACTTATACTTGCAACAAATCCAATTGCGACAGTCACTAATTTGACAAACATGACCATAACGTTTGGCGCGACACAATCAGCCGCTAGTTATAATTGTTCACTCGACGGACAATCATTTACAAGCTGTACATCGCCTATAAGCTACCAGGGGTTAGCCGATGGTGCTCATAGTTTTATCGTAAAAGCCACTGACACATTTGGCTCTGAAGATTCAATAGGCGTCACACACTCATGGGCCGTAGACACAACCCCGCCAATCCCTTCTAGCCCACCTCAATTAACGATCAACACAATTAGCATTACTGTAACATGGACAACCAATGAACCTGCCACATCACAACTTCAGTGGGGTCTTGGCGGCAATACAGGGATAAATCAATCAACTGTAGAAGATATGACATTGACCACGAATCACTCAGTCACACTTACTGGTCTTTCTTCTAACACGCTATATTCACTTAAAGTTACCGGTCATGATCAGGCTGGTAATCTATACGTAGGCGCACCGGTTTCAGCGCGCACACGCAGATAAGTTGATTTTATGATTATTGCGGAAACGTTTTGCAATTAGTTGCACCTTTTTGTGGTGGATGATGGCTTGGGTATATAGTGTTGCCACTAAAACATGCGCATATAATTACGGGCTTACCGGAGCAACACCTAGCGTAGATGTGCTAACAATTGAGTCGCGCGCACAACTCATTGGAGAAAAACTCATCCTCTCTGAACATTGGGCTTCAGAGAATGATATTTTGAAGATTTCACATACATTTAGTAGCGATATTTTTTGATAAATCGCCTTTAGATTTTAATAAATCACAAATTGGCTTTAAATGCGGGCTATGACCTTCGTACTTTTCTAATATAGAAACCAAAGAATTTTTTACTTGTGGATAACAATAGTCTCGCGCAATTTTCATACCCATACTACCTAACTGCTCTGTTGCCATGGGTACCGCATTTGCAACAGCCAAAGGCAGTCGATCATCATTACAGTAATCACTATTTTTAGAATTTTCTAAAGCCATTAAATAAAACGGCAAGGCATTGCGATGAAAATAAATAAAAGTTGTGGCCCGCCCAGCTTCAAACGCCAACTTATGCTCGCTAGGTTTTTGTTTTAAAAAACCTAAAAAACTATCAATGCAGTCGTTTTGGCTAGAGTGAATACACGAGTTATAATATTTAAGAGCAATTTCAGAGCGTATCTTTAAGAACCCATCGTCTTCTAGTAAAAACGGAAAGCGATCGGTATGCAAATCGGGCACTGTAGTCGCCAAAAAATCTCAATCTGAAATAACAACGAAATAGTATTACTCTGTAAATATAATTAATATCATGTATCAAATCTAATTAAACTTAGGGGGGTAAAGTTACGGCATACTTTTTGTACCTTTTTGAGACCAAAGTTGATAATTTATCAACTGTTCAATAAAATATAATAATAGTAGTAACAGGACATAAGCACATAATTAAACGGAGGAACGTATGCAGAATACAAAATATGCGGATTCAGGCAAAGATGCTATTAGAATATTAGTTGTAGAAGACGATCAAAACTTTCGCGAGATATTAAGCTCGCATCTACGCACTATCTCAAATGATGCAAAAATAAGTAGCTGCGCATCTGGCAGCGATGCTCTTTTTCTTTTGCATACAAGAAAATACGACCTTATGATATTTGATCAAAATTTAGAGGGGTCAATTTGTGGCAAACGCCTTTGGGAAATTTGTCAAAAACAATTTCCGTCACTACCTACAATTCTAATGTCAGGTATTGGCATCGAAAATTTTATTAAATTATTTAAATCTAGAAGCGCATGCCCAGCATTTTTACCAAAACCATTTCGTTCTCACGAGCTGCGTGAAGCTGTTCAAAATATATTAACTAGTAAAAGTCAAAAAATGGCCGCATAGCTATTTAACGATTTTTTGTTTTAATAAGAAAGTTTTGCATCTCATTGTCATTTCTGAGGTATGAAAAATCCTTATCGCATATTTTAATTTTAGGCTTTTTTATTTTGCCATGTGACATCCCTTGCCGGAGGATAGCCTAGTTTGACGATTTGCGCAGAGATTGATTAAGATGCTGAATAGATTGACAGCTAAATCATGGGTCATAAACTTATAAAGTAGTCATGAGTGCGCCAAGAAAGCATGTAGGTATAATCGATGAAAATTTTGTTAGAAGATATAAAAAAAGCTAGAGAGGTAATAAGTGGGGTTGTGCGCAAGACTCCGCTTGAAATTTCAATGGCGGCATCACAAGCACTAGGGTCACAAGTATATTTAAAGTGTGAAAATCTACAGCTAACCGGTAGTTTTAAAATTCGCGGTGCACTCAACAAAATATCTTCACTCTCCGAAGCCGAAAAAAAACGCGGAGTGCTTGCTGTTTCAGCAGGTAATCATGCTCAAGGGGTAGCCCTTAGCTCATCTAAATTGGGAGTTAAAGCCACAGTAGTCATGCCCCGCACATCGTCAATGGTAAAGCAAGTGGCGACCAAAAATTATGGCGCAGAAGTTGTGCTCTTCGGTGAAACTTATGATGAGGCAAGCGAATATGCACGTGAGCTTGAGAAAAAATCAGGTTTAGTATTTGTGCATCCATTTGAAGACCCACATATAATTGCAGGGCAGGGGACATTAGGGCTCGAGATATATGAAAGTCTACCCGCCATAGACTCAATTGTTGTACCTATTGGCGGGGGAGGACTTATTTCTGGCATCGCCATTGCTTTGAAGTCATTGAAGCCTTCGGTAAAAGTCTACGGCGTGGTTGCCGAAAACGCGCCAGGTATGCTGGCTCTTTTTAATAAACAAAAAGTCCCAACTGATGCTAGCGGAATTTCTGTCGCTGACGGCATTGCAGTTAAGAAACCGAGTGCTTTTATGTGCGATAATTTTATTGCAAAATATGTCGATGATGTAATGTCTGTATCTGAAGATGAAATGGCTGAAGCTATAGTGTTTTTATTAGAGCGTTCAAAAATGGTGGCAGAAGGGGCAGGCGCTGTTTCAGTGGCGGCGTCATTTCGTAAAAAATGGGATTTAGGCGATAGGACCGTGCTACTTATTAGTGGTGGTAACATAGATCTTCATTTGGTGGGAGAAATTCTAGATCGCGGGCTTTCGCGCAAAGGCCGTGTGGCACGTATAAGTGTAGTGGTAATCGATCGCCCGGGCACGCTCAGTAAGCTTGCAAAAATTATTGGCGACATGGGCGCAAATATTCTTGATGTGACACATGATCGTATGCACCCATCGCTACAAGTGCGTGAGGCTTTGATTTCGTTTGTGCTTGAGACAAAAGATTCGGCTCATGCTGAGGAGATTCGCCACGCCCTGCAAAGTTCAGGGATTCGTTTAGGATAGGCATATATCCCCTTTTTTACTTTAGGCCGTAGCCGCCGCCGCCTGAAGAAAGAATCGTAAGCACATCACCTTTTTGTAGTTCAAGTACCCCAGATGCGGCGAGTTCTTCTTTTTGCCCACTTGCACGCATGATAATCATTTCTGGCCCGAGACCAGATTTACCGCCCTCAATGCCTTCAGGCTTATGCGGCATTCGTAGTTGAACCCAACTCAATTTGGCGTCTTCTAGAAGTTTAATGCTGCGAACAACACCGTTACCGCCTGTGCGGCGGCCATCGCCGCCAGAATTACTTCGAAAACCTGTGTTTAAAATTTGTAGCGGAAATTTTTTCTCCCAAAATTCAATCGAAGGTGAGCGTTTAAACCTTAGCCATGGGGTAACGCCTTCGGCACCTGATTGATCTTCGTGAGCCCCGCTGCCTACGGGAAGTGAGTCAACAAAAGTTACGCCGCTGCGAAATTGCAACTGATAGCTACAATAAGAAAGCCCTGAGGTCGCCCAAGCTCTTTTTTTATATATTGTCCCCAAAGTGCGCACAACTGCATTGGCAACAAGATTGATGCCGTCAGTATGGCCCAGAAATAGTGGTCGCGGAAAAGACGAATTTACCATACTGCCGCGCGGGGTTTTCACATCAAATCGAGAAAAAATACCAGAGTTTATAGGCACACCTTCTTCAAGTAGACTAATTGTTGCACCAATAACCGTACCAAAAGTAACAGAGTCGGTTAGAAAAATGGTTTCGCCGGCAGAGGTTCCAGAGAAATCAAACGTAAAATGGCCTTCATGGTAGTCAGCACTTAGTTTTATATTTTCATTTTTGTTAATAGATATTTCGCTAATACCAAAGCCTTCACCAATTTCATCGAGTCTTCGTATAAATTCATTTTCAGTTACTTTGCAGTAGGCCTTAACAGTGGCTCGACTAAAATCTAAATATCCAGATTTGATTTGTGATTTAATTTGTTCACGAACTGCAAGTAATTTTTGCGCTTCTTGATTAACAATATCAGTAAACTTCTTTGTAGCCTGTGGGTGAGAATTTAAAGCCTCTATTATGGGGATATTGAGGCTACCTTTTATATAAAAAGGGCTTGGTGGTATTCGTAAACCTTCGTCGTCGATAGTTTTGGCGGGGCCAATTTGCGGTTTTAAAGTCAAACGATGTGTTATGAGAATTTCTGCAGGAACTGATCCTTTCGCAGTACGTGTGCCAATGCCCATAATTAATGTTGGTGCGCTAAGTAGCGTGCCGCCAGAGTAAGGGTCATTCATCAGTACAATATCGCCGTCTTGCAGGTGTAGATATTGATTACTGATTTCGGCGCAATGAGGTAGTGTGCCGATATCGGCCAAAGTTTGATAGCGCAAGAACACAGTCTCGTGCTCTGTAGTTTGTAAAGAAACACGATGAAAATCATTAAATAGTCGACGCATTTTATCATAATATACTTGCGCTTCGAGGCGATTCATGAAGTTTCATCCATGTCTTCAACCAAAAGAGAAGACACTGCGAAAAAATCATCGCCTATGGTTTTACCACCAATTAGCTTTTGTACACTTGTTGCCAGTGGACCACAAAGAACAATAGATTCTCCCGTTAAATCATGGCCAAGTTCGCTTCGCCAACTATTAACTGCCATCTGTAAAAGATTTTGCAGAAGCTCTTCAGCTGTTATGCGAGAGCCTTCAGATATGTGCCGTGAGTAAGCAGAAAGTGTTTCACGTACCCTAGTTTGACCGCGTTCGCTAATTTTTTCGGCTACCCCCAAAATAGAGGCAAAATCTGAGTTTAATGATAGTAAATCAAATACTGTAAGATTCATCCCTCGGCCTAGAACCATAGGGCCGGGGTCAAATGCGATTTTATCATTTAAAAAAGCTAAATCGCAAAAAAAGCTTTTGCCGAGTTTTGTTAAGGGCTGAATTTTTGTTTCTATAAAGTCGTAATGAGAAACGACTAAAGAAAAAGCCGAATTAGACCAAGTATCTTTTTTTTGAGAAGTTGGTTTAAAAAGCAAAAATTTCTCAAGTCCGCAGTAAAAAAGTTGTGCGGATTTAGCAAACCTCTCTATTAAAAAGTTATGCAAAGAAAAGCCAGCCTCAAGGTGTGAAATACGCCCAGATAATATTTCAGAAAATAAATGTGGACCAAGCTTTACGTCAGCTTCAGGTGTTAAATAGTTTTGCAATGTTGTAGCCAGTGACGATAGTTTTTCATTACATAGTGGCTCTACATAGGCATTTAAAATGGCAGTCCAGAATCTGCTTTTTTCATCATCGTTTGCATAGTTTGAGCTAACAAATACTTTAAACCCTTGATTTTCAAGAAATTGTTTAGCTCGGCGCTCGTTTTCATTATTTAATTGTGAGTGTAGAAAGCAAATAGCCACATTTTTAATGCCATGCATAGAAAGTTTTGTAACTAAGAACTCTAACTCAGCCTCATCTAAAATTTTTTCAATATGACCTTGAGCGTTGGTGCGCTCATTAGCTCCAAAAACAAGTTCACGATCAATATATGATGAAATTCGTTCTGGTCTGGTGGTGAAGTGATTGTTTTTAAGTGGGAGGCAAAGTTCTAGCCAATTTTCAAAACCAAGGGTTGTTAAAACTGCAGGTGATGTGCCATGAGCTGAGGCTATTATCGAGTGTGAGAGTTGGGTCAGAATTCGTACTCGCGAAATTTGCGTGATATTATGCTGAGTTATGAATTGTTGCAGAACTTCTGCAGTTGAGTTTTGCGCTGACAATACGCGACTTTTAGATAATGGCGATTCTTGAGAGCCGGTTTGGCGCGCGACAATTTCTGTAACCGATTCTCCAGCGTGTAATCCAATTGACCAGACCATCTCTTCATTCTATTTTAATTTTCTTATGAAATCAGCACCGATTATTATTACTATTGATGGGCCGGTAGCATCCGGCAAGACTTCGGCGAGTCGCAGAATTGCTGAAATTCATGGTTGGGCATGGGTTTCAACAGGAGCTTTTTATCGCGGTCTAGCTTATGTAGCTAAACGAGAGGCCATTTCGTTAGACGACGAAGATGCTCTTTCAAAACTCTGTGCGTCAGAAATTTGGGAGGTTAGGACCTCTTCTGAGCGTACTAAAATATATTTACGTGAAGAAGATGTAACTGCTGAAATTTATAGCGAGGAAATCGGAGCGGCGGCCAGTTTAGTAAGCCGTTACCCCAAAGTTAGAGAGAATTTACTGGCGGCACAAAGGCAATGTGCCGTTGGGGTCAAGGGTTTGGTGGCTGAGGGTCGGGATTGTGGCACTGTTGTTTTTCCGCACGCGGCAGTAAAAATATATTTAACGGCTGGTAGCGAAAGTCGTGCTGAGCGTCGGGCCAAAGAAGAAGGCAAAAATATAGAAGAAACAATGAATTCGCAGCAATTACGTGACAGGCAAGATAGCACCCGCAAGGCGGCACCCATGCAAATTCCGGCTGAGGCCCATGTTATCGATAGTTCAAGCCATAATTTAAACGAAGTCGTGGAACTTATTAATAAATTGGTTATGAAAGAGCTTGAGCTCTAGCTACGAACCCACTATAACGAGCTGGGGATGATGCCTTGCTCCTGAGCGTATATGAGTTCAACATTATGAGCTCTATTATAAGGAGTTCGAGCAGAGTTCACCGCAGGAGGTAACAATTGCAAATGATTGATAGTAATAGAGCACAAAAATCGAAGGCCAAGACACAGTTAGACGAGGTGCTTGCAGCACTTGACGCTAATGACGAAAAGGTTCCAGCTAATCCGAGTCTTTTCACATTTGAGAAAAAAAGTAACAAAGACAATTCGTTTGAAAAACTATTCGCCGAATCTCTGGATAAAAAAGATTTCAAAGTCGGAGACGTAGTCTCAGGCCGTGTTGTCGAGGTTCAATCTGATTATGTGCTGGTAGATATCAATTATAAGAGTGAGGGTTTGATCCCGATTAGTGAGTTTCGCATTGTCGAAGGGGTTCGCAATGTCGAAGTAGGTCAGGATGTTCAGGTTTTTATTGATAAAATTGAAAACGAAAACGGCATGATTGTATTATCTAAAGACAAAGCCGACATGCTACGCGCTTGGGACGACATATCTCGTGCGGCCGAGACCGAAGAGGTTATCGAGGGCACAATAATCGCTAAAGTTAAGGGTGGTTTAAGTGTTGATATTGGCGTGAAGGCCTTTTTGCCCGGAAGCCAAATTGATTTACGCCCTGTTAGAAATATGGATCAATACATAGGTAAAACCTATAAGTTTAAAGTAATAAAATTCAATAAACGTCGCGGTAACATAGTTCTTTCTCGCAGAGCACTTCTAGAACAAGAGCGTGAAAGCTTACGTACGCAAACTCTAGACGCAATGAAAGAAGGCTCTCGCGTTCACGGAGTAGTGAAAAATATCACTGACTACGGTGCATTTATTGACCTAGGTGGCATGGACGGTCTTCTACATATTACTGACATGAGTTGGGGCCGCATTAAGCATCCATCAGAGATTCTTAATGTCGGCGATGAGATCGAGGTAGTTGTGCTAAAATATGACAACTCAAAAGAGAGAGTGAGCCTTGGCTATAAGCAACTCAAAGAAGACCCATGGCTTGTAGTGGCGGCACAGTTTGTCCCTGGCAAGCGCATAAAAGGCAAAATCGTTAGTTTGACTGACTATGGTGCTTTTGTGGCTTTAGCTGAGGGAGTTGAAGGGCTTATACATGTTAGCGAAATGAGTTGGACTAAGCGAGTTAAGCACCCCAATCAAATTGTTAAGGTAGATGATGAGGTTGAGGTACAGGTGCTTGAAGTAGATCAAGAAAACCGACGTATCAGCCTAGGTATGAAGCAGTTGCAACAGAATCCGTGGGTTGAGCTTAAAGAATCTTATCCTCCAGGTACTATTATTGAGGGTGAAGTTAAATCTATTACAGATTTTGGCGTATTTGTGGGCGTTGAAGAGGGGATTGATGGATTAGTTCATATCTCTGATTTTTCATGGACAAAACGAATAAATCATCCGTCTGAACTTTATCAAAAAGGCCAGAAGATAAGGGCCGTAGTTCTCGGAGTTGATATTGAAAATGAGCGGTTTAGCCTTGGCGCTAAACAGCTTGAATCTGACCCATGGGCCATGGTTGATCAGAATTTTGCAATCGGCACTCAACATGATGTTAAAGTGGTTAAATCTGCTGATTTTGGAGTGTTTGTCGAGTTAGACGAAAATATAGAAGGGCTTATTCATATTTCTGAACTTTCGCAGAAACGGGTTGAAAAGCCTGAGGATGTTGTAAAAGTTGGAGAAACAATTCGCGCCGAAGTCGTCTCTATTGATAAAGATTCACGTAAAATTGCTCTGAGTGCAAAACTTGTGAAATTAAGAGAGCAGAAAGCTGACGTGGCAGACTACGTGAAAAAGGCTACGGCTACTTCGAAAGCAAGTCTGGGCGACTTGTTTGCGGATGCGCTGAAGGATGCAAATTCTGCTAAAAAAGATGAGTAAATGCGCAAGTTTTTAGGTACCGTTTTCATCGTCATGATTGTCATGTTTTTTGCTGGCTGTTTTATGATGGTGAATGGCATAATAGATGAATTATATATTCATGAGCCTAAGCTTGCGAAACCCTCTATTTTATTCCTTAAGTTAGAGGGTGTAATTATTAATGGCGATGAGTTTCTTGAAAATCTCAGAAAATATGCCAAAGAAGACAAGATAAAAGGTGTTTTGATTCAAATTAATTCTCCTGGTGGGGTTGTTGGTCCTAGCCAAGAACTTTATTCAGAGATTAAGCGTGTGCGTGCAGAATTGAAAAAGCCTGTGGTGGTATCTTGTCTCGGTCTAGCGGCAAGTGGTGCGTATTATGCTGCGGTAGCAGCTGACAAAATTATCACTAATCCTGGTAGTATGCTTGGTTCTATAGGCGTCATAATGGAGTTTGCTAATCTTGAAAAGCTCTATGAGTGGGCAAAGATCAAGCGCTATACCATAAAGACTGGTCAATATAAAGATTCTGGGGCTGAGTATCGCGAGATGCGCGACGATGAAAAACAGTTATTTCAAGATTTAGCTAATGAAGTGCTTTTGCAGTTTAAGACCGCTGTTGCGAGCGCGCGACATCTGCCACTAGATTTTGTAAACAAATATAGTGACGGCAGGGTGTTTACCGGAGCTACGGCTGTAGCACTTAAATTTGCCAATCAAATAGGAACACTTGAAGATGCTACACAAATCGTGGGGCAACTTTCAGGTCTTGGGACTAAGCCAAAAATTTTTATTCCTCCGCCAAAACGTCTTGGCGTATTGAGTGATATCTTTGCTGAAGCAAAAAGTCGCTTATCGATCAGTTCAGCTTTACGTGAAGAAATGGGTTTGCGTCTGATTGGTCAACCACTTTTTATTATGCCTGGAGCTAACTTCTGATGGCGAAGAAAAAAAGATCAAAGAGATCTTCGCTTCTCGCTGATATCTGGCCACAAGAGAGAAATTTTATTTTGCGACCAGATCGTTTGCCGTATCTGCGTAAGATATACAAAACTGATTGTTGTGTTTTTTGTTCGGCTAGGGATCAGGGCGAAGAGTTTTCTAGCCTATGCATACACAAGAACGAACAAGCAATGCTGGTGTTAAATAAGTATCCGTACAATTCAGGTCATGTAATGGTTTTACCCACGCGTCATTGCGGAGACCTTCTTGAACTATCTACAATTGAATATACTGAATTGCAAAAATTGTTGAGAAAAGCCATCTCTATTGTCAAATCTGAATATCGAGTGCAGGGTATGAATATAGGGCTTAACATGGGATCAATTGCTGGGGCCGGCATTCCAGAACATCTTCACTGGCACGTGATTCCGAGATGGCACGGTGATACAAATTTTTTTCCGCTTATTGCTGAAACTAAAGTTATTTCTGAATCACTAGAAGTTGTATATGAGCGTTATGCAAAACATTTTAAATGATTTTGAGTTTGATCACGTTGGAATAGCCGTTAAGTCTTTAGCCGAAGCAGAGCATTTATATAAAGCAATGGGATTTGCTGAAGGTCATATTGAAGTTATTGAATCCGAGAAGGTTCGAGTTAAAATGTTTACACTGAAAAATTCTTCACGTATTGAACTTATTGAACCCACGCACGCAGATAGTACTGTTGCAAAATTCTTAAACAAGCGCGGGCCAGGAATTCATCATATTTGCCTGCGTGTGAACGATATTCATGAAATTTTACGAAGATTAAAAAAAGCTAATGTGCGAATGATTCACGAAGAGCCTTTTCGCGGGGCGAATAATTGTGATGTAGCCTTTATTC
>MEPT01000099.1:34955-37863 GCA_001769925.1 Bdellovibrionales bacterium RBG_16_40_8 | reverse complement strand
TTTCAATCAGTTATGCCACTTACTCATATTGTTAAGCGCCTAATAATTATTAATCTTGCCGTCTGGGTTGGCCTCGTACTTATTTTGCAAAATTTTTTAAGCGCCCCGTACATATTCGATTGGTTTGGCTTTGTACCGGCACATTTTTTTAAAGAATTTTGGATTTGGCAACCCGTAACGTATATGTTTGTTCACTCTACTAACGTCTTTCACGTTCTATTTAATATGCTTTTACTATGGTGGTTAGGCTCTGAGTTAGAGCTTTATTGGGGGCGTAGATATTTTTTGATTTATTATTTTCTCTGCGGTACTGGAGCAGCAATATTGTATCTTTTTTGCGTATTAATTTATTACGCTTTTTCAGGCAATATCGCACCCCTTACAACACCTGTTGTTGGGGCTTCGGGCGCCATTTTTGGCTTAATATACGCCTATGGGCTAATATTTGGCGAAAGAGTTGTATATTTTTTAATGATGTTCCCTATGAAGGCACGGTATTTCGTAATGATCATTGGCGGCATAGAGTTGATGAATTTACTTTCGCAGGGGCTTTCAAACCAGGTGGCAAACCTAGCCCACCTCGGAGGGCTGGTTTCTGGGTTTATTATATTACGTTTTTGGCCTAGAATAAAAGATCTTTTACAAAGGCGCCAAACTCGTGCCCATGGACGTAAGCTTAAATTGGTGGTAGACAATGAAAGCTCTAGTAAAGGCCCACGTTATTGGCATTAGTTAAGGAGAAAATATAATGAGTTTAAAAGAATCAATTAATAATCTTAAATTTGATGCGCGCATGGTTGATATCAATTTGCGAAATCAAACGCTATCCAAAGATGATCTAAAAAAATATTTAGATAAATTGCCAGACCTCAAGTTGGCCTGCCTTGTTGTCGAAATAGAAAATTCAGATAATGAAGATATGAACGGTAGTAGTTTTTAAATTATTCACCGATTTGCTTTTTTGCTAGCAAATCGTGATTAAGTGAGCGCCAGTATTCAGTGATAATTTCGTATTGGTTAGACGAGTCTTTTTTTACATATAAAGTTTTTTCGCCAGTATCTTTTAATCCATCAGATTCGTATTCTTGAATAAAGCGCAAAACAAGTTCGTTATTCCGTGATATTATAAGAGGGTCTCTAACCCCAACTTTTATATAACTGTATTTTTGATTTAATCCCGATTTATAGTTTCGCCATTTATCTTTACCCATTTTCATGGCTTTAAATTTATTATTGTAATAAGCCATATATGACTCGATATTCTTTGACTCCCATGAGGATCTCCAGCCTTCAAGCCATGAAATAACACTTTTACTGCTTTCTTGAAGCTTTTCAGGTTTTACATAATTTACTTTATTTAAAATCAATAAAGGTGTGTTTTTGAGACTAATCATTGGGGTTAATTTATCGATTATTTCATTGCGAACGACAACGCATCCCCTAGAACCACGTTTAAGAGAAACTGTTTCTGGAACGGCATGAAGCCAAATTCCGTGACCTGTTTTGCCTGCCAATGAATCAAAAAAATTGGGGTAGTCTAGCGTAAAAGCGCGGCGACCGTACTCATCAAAATTAATTTGATCACCTTCGAGTTTATCTTGAAAAAAATAAATTCCTTCAGGAGTACGCGCGTCACCGGCTATAAATTTATCGCCATTATTTTTACCAATATCCATAGGAAAGGCTCCTACAAATACGGCCATATCTTGAATGTGAGACCATACAGTTAGCGTGCGTTTTTCTTTATCGGCAATCAAAACGTGAGATGGCTGCCTTACCCCCATCCAGACAAAATTGTCTGGCACCATACCTGATTCTGGAGTATTGGCTGCAGGGTCTGGTTCTTGTGCATTACAAAAATTAACTAGAACGTATAAAAATGATACGATAACGAGGGCGCCTGTTGATAATGCAGTTTTCATCTTTTCTATTACAAACATCTCGGCCCTTTGTGTCAAGACCACCAGTTTAAACTGCCTAAATGTTCGGCATAATACGCAAAAAATATGAAAATGAAATATGAAAATAATTAGCGTTAAGACTTTGGTCCTAATTGCCGATAGGGCAAGTGTCGGTAAATAACAGTGAGGGCTTATGTCTAGTGAAAGTAAAAAAGCGGATGGATCTGAGGGCGGAGAAAAATCAAAGAAGAATATTAAAAAAATTCTCTCGCTGCTATTTATAGTTGTTAATTTTGCTGCAGTTGGTGGTGGGGCCTATCTTGCATATGCTGGTACATTGGGTCACGAGACGCCACTAACGTCTGATGGAGATTTAAAAAAACAATTCGATAGGCTTCGTCAAGAACTTGAAGAGCCGGCAGTTTTTTATTCTATGGAACCATACAATACAAATCTTGAAGGCTTGCCGCGGCGCTTTGTAAGGGTAGAGATGAGTGTTGAAATGTACGACAAAGAGGGATTTGAAGAGCTAGTTATTTTAGGCGGAGAATCTAGGGACGTTATTACGCGAATTTTAAACGGGAAAAAGTTTGAGGACCTTGAAACCGTTCAGGGTAAACTTCAGCTTAAAAATGAAGTCGTGACCCACCTCAACGATGCTTTAAAAAGAGGCGTTGTTAAAAACGTGTATTTCACCAAATTTCAAGTACAATAATAAATCGCTAAACAATTAGGGGACTAAAAGATGTATTTTTTTGCACTACGTTTTGTAACGTTGTTGTTGCCTATTTTTATATCGCTTGTTGCCGCAGCAAATACTCGTGAACGCATCAGTTTTCAAGTTGAAAAATTTCAATTGAAAAACGGATTGACGGTGCTTGTTCATGAAAATCACAACGCGCCTATTATTAGCTATCAACAGTGGTTTCGCGTTGGGTCTAGTTTTGAAAAGCCTGGGCGAACGGGGCTTGCGCACTTTTTTGAACATCTTATGTTTAAGGGTACAA
>MEPT01000099.1:15086-34896 GCA_001769925.1 Bdellovibrionales bacterium RBG_16_40_8 | reverse complement strand
TTA
This sequence comes from Bdellovibrionales bacterium RBG_16_40_8, assembly GCA_001769925.1. GTDB lineage: Bacteria > Bdellovibrionota > Bdellovibrionia > Bdellovibrionales > UBA1609 > RBG-16-40-8. The sequence goes on along the minus strand of MEPT01000099.1, from coordinate 34,893 downwards.
CACCGGATATTACACCAATTTGCCGAGCGATAAACTTGAGCTTATAATAGATATTGAATCTGATCGCATGCGAAATTTACTTTTTGATATTAGCGAGATCGATAGTGAAAGAGAGGTTGTTAAAGAAGAAAGGCGCATGCGGTACGATAATAGTGTTTATGGTTCACTGTTTGAGCTGATTACTACCACCATTTACAAAACAAGTTCATATCGATGGCCAGTGATAGGTTATATGGCAGATCTTAATGATACCAAGATAGATGAACTTAAATCTTTTTATTACAGCTATTATGCACCCAATAATGCGGTCGTGGTTATTGCAGGTGATGTGACAATTTCACAGGCAAAAAAACTTATTGAAAAATACTACGAGCCAATATTTCGACAAGATTTACCTCAAATTAAGCTCGAAAGCGAAACAGAACAAAAATCGACAAGAACGGCACGGCTAGAAAAAGATGTGCAGAGCGTGACGTTGGCTGTCGTTTACCCTGGCGTAAAGGTTGATCATAGTGATGTGTATGCTCTAGATCTATTAGCTAGTGCTATGGGTTCGGGTAGTTCAAGTAGATTATACAAACGAATAGTTTATAACAATGAGCTTGCCACATCGGTTTCTATGTCAAGCCATAACAGTAACCTGTCTGGTGAGTTAAGTTTTTATGCATCATTAAAGCCTAATGTTAGCGTTCATCGTGTCTTAAGCCTTCTTGATGACGAGCTTAAAAAAATAAAAACTATTTTGGTTGCAGAAAAAGAGCTTGAAAAACTTAAAAATCAAGTTGAGCTCAGTTATATACGTGGGTTGCAAACCATGTCATCACGAGCCCAGGCATTGGCGCTAAACGAAATTATTTTTGGTGATTATCGAAAATTATTCGAAGATATAGATAAATATGAGGCCGTTACAGCCGAAGACATACGGCGTGTAGCCAATACATATATAATACCCAGCAAAAAAAATATTGTACAAATTGTGCCAAAGAAAGGATCAGGGAGACAATAGTATGAAAAAAATAATTTTCTTGGTGCTTTTTTTAACATTTGCAGCATGTACCACTACTAAGTCACCGTTTAATAAGACAAACAACAGCTACAAAGACCTAACGTTATCTAATGGTCTTAAGGTTCTTTTTATTGAAGATCATTCATTGCCGTATATAAGTATTGGTCTTTTGATAAAATCTGGGGCAAGCCACGATCCGCTTAGTAAATCGGGGCTGGCTGAGATTACAGCAAGTCTTCTTGAGCGAGGCACAAAAAATAAAAGTGCTACAGAAATTGCTGATGAATTCGGGCAATTGGGTACGAGCTTTGGTGCTGATGTTGGCTATGATTATTCATATTTTTCAACATCAGGTTTGTCTGAACATCAAAATGAGCTAATTTCGTTATTTTTTGAAGTTATAACAGGGGCTTCGTTTTCAATTCGTGAAGTAGAGCGCTTAAAATCTGAAATGGTCGCAGATATTCAGCGAAACTATGATAAGCCAGCCTATGTGGCAGATCGTCTTTATGCACAAATGTTGTTTGGTGCTCATCCTTACGGTCGCAGTGTGAGCGGTTCTATTCGTGATGTTAGATCGTTTAGGCAAAGAGATGTCATACGTAATTATCTAAAGTACTATCGACCCAACAATGCGCAATTAGTACTTGTAGGAGATATTAATGCAGATCTTATAAAATCATTAGAAGCAAAACTTGCGATGTGGCAACCACGTGATATGCAAATAATGAGAATGCCGCCACTAAGGTCACTTAGTGGTGTATCCTTACAACTTGTTAATCGCGACGATTTAAAACAGTCTGAAATTCGCCTAGGCCATTATGGGGTTAAAAGGCAAATTAACGATTATCAGACATTATCAGTAGCAGAAAATATTCTAGGTAGAGGTATGACCAGTCGTTTGATGAGTGAAATTCGTGTTAAAAGGGGGTTAACATATGGCATCTATTCGTCTTTCGATGCGCGGCAAGACGTAGGGCCATTTGTTATTTCTTCTAGTACTCGTCACGAAAAAGTTGGCGAGCTTATAAATGAAACGATTTCTGTATTAAATAGCTTTTACTCTAAAGGTGTTACAGAAAAAGAAGTTTCAGAGGCCATTTCGTTTTTGAAAGGTTCTTTTCCGACTCGTGTTGAAACACCAGATCAGCGGGCAGAAATGCTTGTGTCACTACGTTTTTATGGTATTTCTGATGAATATTTAACTGATTATGTAAAAAACTTAGATAAAATTTCTATGACTGACGTAAATAAGGTAATTAAAAAATATTATCATCCTGATAATCTACGCGTATTTATATATGGCCCACGTGATAAAATCATAGATCAATTGCGACCAATTGGTGCCGTAGAAATTAAGGATTATCGCGAGCTATTATAATCTTAAATTATTTTTTTTTAGATTTACTTGGCGAGAGTGAACATCCGCATGCCGTAAAAATTAATAGTACTAATATAATGACAATTCCGGCACCCATATACAAAACAAATTTTGATAATTTATAGCCAAAAATTTCTATTTTTTTGTTTATAGTTTGAATTCCATCTGCAACAGTTATGTCTCCTAATTTTATTGCTGGGGCGCTGAGATCTTCAGTGGTTTGTGCAACATTAAGTTTAAGAGTACTTATAGCGTTATTAAATATTGGCAGATATTTTTGATACGTTGACTTTTTAATTAAAAATTCGACAAGTATAGATGAGCCCCCAGCAATTGTTGCATAATAGTGGGTATAAGAGTTAAAGTTTTCGGATCCGAAATGTATGGCCTTTACCCACACAATGCCGTTAATAGTTTCTCTATTAACTTCGATCACTTGGGACGGAGTTTTAGTATCTCCTTCATTTAGTACGCGCGGACGAGAAAGATAATCTTTTATCGTGTCAAGAGATTCGTTTGGTGTTCGTGGTTTAAATATTATGTATAAAATAGAGGTTCGTTTTTCACCAGAAATATTTTCTAAGCATCGATATCCATTGCTATTAGCTGCGCAACTCCAATTATCGGGAGGCTCAAAGCTAAGCGGTCCAAATGAAGTTTCGCTAGCACTGGCAGTAATATGCATAAGAAACAAAAAAATAAAAAAAACAAATACGCTTAATTTTTTTTCTTTCGCCATAAATAAATCCCTATAACTACTAGTAAGAGTGCTAGCGCTAAAAGTTTTGTTTTCATATCATTTACGTTAGGTTCAGGTGGTAGGCCGCCCGTAAGCCCAGAGTCAATTTCTCCTACGGGTATGCCCATTGACTCACCGCTGCCTAGCGGTTGTGAGCCTGAGCCTGAGCCTGCAAGTATATCCTTTGAGGCTATAACCCTTAGGGTTTCAATAGCTTTAAGAAAATCGCTACTGTACTTTGTGTAGCTTTCTTTATGTGCACTAAAAGTTACAAGAATTGCGAGGCTATGTTTAATTGTTGCTAAGTATCTGCTGTAATAAGAAGTAATTTCACTACCTAAGTGTAGACTATCGACCCATTCATGCGAATTTATTAAGCGTTTTGTTACATGTAAGGCCTGCGAAGGTTGCATCTTGCCAGTTTTATCAGGCAAGTTACGCGGAGTTTTTAAATGTGTTACGTACGCTCCGAAGGTGTCTGTAGGGCCAACTTCTTTTGCTGTTAGTATAATTATAGCTTCTTTTGCATCTTTTGAGAATTTACTAACGCAAACCCATTCGGTCCCATCTAGTTTACACTCCCAATTTGGTGGCAGTTCAAAGCTTACATAAGAATTTTGAAAAAGTTTGGCCTCAGCGTTATGTGACAATATGGCAAGTGAAAATATGGTCAGTAAAAATATGCTAACACAAAAGCGAAGGATTAAACTCGGTCGCAAAAACATGAAGTACCTCAACTGGAACTTCAGTATCTACTAATTATTAATATATAAGTAGCATCAGAGTAAAGGACTTGACTCAGGTCTAGTCGACAATGCCTTCTTTACGGCGGCTTTGGCGTCAATTACTTTGCCTGAAAGAATTTTTCCGGTTAAAGCACTTGATAATTTACCTGTATCAAGAAGTAGCTGGCGCAGTTGTGCTGCATTTAAATTCGGATTAGCGCTCCAAGCCTGTGCAGCAACACCCGCCACCAAAGGTGAGGCCATAGATGTGCCCACAAAGCCAACGTACTGCACTTGTCTTGGATTTTTCTTATAAGAAGAAATTATTTGTTTTTGCTCTGTGCCCCCAGGTGCCCCTATATGCACTGTTTGCCCAAAGTTTGAATATTCAGTAAGTGCGTCGTTTTCATCGGTTGCGGCTACAGAAATCACATTGTTATTGGTGTAACTACTTGGGTATGAAGGTGCAAAATCGTTGTCTGATGACTCATTGCCGGCGGCTACCACAATCAAAACATTTTTTTTCTCCGCGTAGTTCATAGCCCCTTGCATAACGGCGTATTTTTGACTCCATCCTAGAGACATATTTATAATATTGGCACCCATATCGGTGTTGTATTTAATAGCTCCTGCTACTGAGGCTATATCAAAACCAAGTCCGCCGCCAAATTTTGTGGGTAGAATTTTTGCTTTGCGGCCAGTGCCAAATATGTTTGAAGCAGCAATCCCGGCGACATGAGTGCCATGGCCAAAATCATCAAATGGGTAGGGGTCGTCCAACCCAAAATCATATCCAGTAACGTCATCTATAAATCCATTACCATCATCGTCTATGCCATTTGCAGGAATTTCTCTATTATTAATAAAGATGTTAGACGAAAGAGCTTGATGATTGTAGTCAACCCCGGTGTCGATAATACCTATAACAATTCCAGTTCCGGTTGCTGTATTCCAGCCTTCTTGTGAGCCAACGTGAAAAACATGCCAAAATGTTTCTGGATTTATTCTATCTGCAAATGAATCCGGCAAGGGGCTTTCGGGTTTAAATACGTCATTGGCTGTTACGTAAAACGGCTGAATATCTAGAGAGCAAACATTTGAATTATCTTTCGCCACTATTGAATAGGTAAAAGCCCCTGTTGTGTCAGGGTTGTATTCGGCGTGATCTGTAAAAATTTTTGCGGGTTCTAGTAAACTGTCTTCTGGGGCGGCAAACACCCACATATATTTAAATTTATTAGTGCTCTTTTTTGGTATAGCAGTATCTGTAGCTTGTAATTTTAATGATTGTCCTAGTTCAAAAAGAATACCTGTGTTTTTTTTATCGCGCCCTTGATTAGCTAAAACGTTAAATCGAGATTTTTCAGGATTGCTAGGAATGCAATTTTTTAGAAAATCCATTGCAGCGTCATCAAGTTTTACACGTTGATATTTTTCAATTGCTGCAGCAAACGGATTAGTAGAGGTCTTAGCAAAAGTTTTTTTGCTGAGCGTATATTTTAAATCAATATAACTATTTTTCTCTACTATAATAGACGTATCGTTAATCAAATTTGTAAGTACTGGTTCATTTGCACCGTATACTTCGTAAAGATTGTGAGAGGGGTTAATTACGCGAACTTTTAGGTCAGGATTACTTTTTAATAAATCACCCATAGTTCGCTCGCTAATTCCAGATATGATAACGCCAACTTCTTCATTACTCATTGGTGCCCGGTGAACTTTCTTAAATTCAGGGATATAATTATTCTCGCATGCTGCGACTAGAAAGCTAGTAGCTAGAAGAGATATGATTTTGAGTAATTTGTTTTTGTTATGATTTTCGTTATATTTTTTTTTCATTTGTCTCCCCCCGGAGATGTTAGCAATTTCTATTTCGCGGTTATTTTTTTCAATCCAAGTAAAAATTGGGCGGAGGATAAGAATTTTTTATAATAATAATTTCAATGTGATTTTCTATAGTTAAAGAAACAATAAGATTTATTCCCTTTTGCTTTTATAAAAAAATTACATAATACAATTGCTGCTTATGCGTTGCGCAAGAAATGTCGTATAAGCATTTCTTATAGGTTTAAGGAGTTTAACTCGATGAATCTACAACAGCTTTCAACATTTTGCACAGTTATCAGCGAGGGCAGTATGACTGCTGCTGCTGAAAAATTAAATCTAACTCAACCTGCCGTGAGTCAGCAAATCCGTACTCTTGAAGAAGAGCTTGGCGTAACGCTACTAGTACGAGGAGTTCGTAAAGTGAAGGCGTCAATGCAGGGGCAGCTTCTTTACGATTATGCAAAAAAAATTCTACACTTAACTCAGCAGGCAGAAGTAGCCATTCACTCTATGTCAGGCGAGTTAGCAGGAGAAATTAAAATAGGTACTACCAGCGCTTTTGGTCTATATCTAGTTAGCCCTGTAGTGGGACTTTTTCTAAAACATAACTCAAATTTAAATTTAAAATTAATCTACGGCAGTGCCGAGCAAATTATAGGCGAGATGAAGAAGGCGGCAATTGATATGGCCATTCTGCCAGATTTGAAAAATGAGTACGGTATAGAGTTTGATCGCTATGAAGAAAGATTTGTTATGCAAGACGAAATGTGGCTGGTGGGTGCAACAAAAGACGCTACTTTGCCTGAGACACTGTCGCTTAGTGAAATCAATTCTAGGCCGGTGATTGTTGACTCTGCGGTTTATCCGGGATTTCGTCGACTTCTTGAACAGAGGTTGAATCAACACAGAATATTGATAAAACCGACTTTTGAATCAGATAATGCTGGAACTCTTAAGCGTGTTATAGAATCAGGGGTAGGTTGGGGTTTTATGCCAGCTCATAGCATTCGCAAACAGGTTCGTACACGTCGTTTGACACGAGTGCATGTTGATGAAGTCAAATATGCGGTAAATATAAACTTATATTCTTTGAAGGCCCCAGGTATTAAACCTATGTCTGAGACAATTTTTCGCGCTATTCAACAGCAGACGTTTGCGTAATTTTCTTAAATTTTAAAGCATGTAATCAAAAGGTATATCCATTCGTGTGGCAACTATTCGAACAATTTCAGCCGCAGTTTCTTCTAGAGCGCGATCAGTGACATTAAATACTGGCCACCGGCGGTTTTGGCGAAAAAGCTCATTTGCGTACTCAATTTCTTTAAATACATGTTCGCGACTAGCATATTCACTGCCAGGGTCTTGCCCGAACTTTTCAAGACGTTTTCGGCGTATTCGTAGAAGTGTGTCGGCATCAATTATTAACCCCACAACCTTACGCTGATCTACCAGTGACAGTTGTTCAGGCAGTGGACTATTAAGCACTAGCGGAATATTTGCCACTTTAATGCCTTTATAACTTAAAAAAATCGATAACGGTGTTTTGCTGGTGCGGCTAATGCCCACTAATATTATATCGGCTTCGTTTAGAGCTGAAAACGCCTTACCGTCGTCATGTTTCACTGTGTATTCTATAGCTTCTATTCGTTTGAAGTACTTTTCATCAACAGTGTGAAGTAGCCCGGCTTGTGGTGCTACGACACTGTTGCCTAGATAGGCATCAAAATTTGTTAGCAGTGGGCCTAAAAGATCAATAGCTAAAATATTTTTTTGTTTTGCGAGGTCGGCAATATAATTTCGTAGAACTTTACTAACAACAGTATAAACAATAATACCCTTCTTGCTAACCACGTCATCGATAAGTGGCTCCACCTGAGTTTCAGTGCGCACATTTTTGCATTTTACGATATTAATATCTTGTTTGCTATATTGTACTAACCCAGCTCGTACCATTTGACTGGCTGTTTCGCCCGTGCCGTCTGAAATAATAAAAATAGTGTATCGATTAATACCCAAAGTTAATCACCTATAAAGTTTATGAAGAAACCAAATATATTTCGTTATTTTCAGAGTCTGACCAGTTTAACTTAAACTCATCGGCAGAAATTTTTTGTGGTAAAAATACGCGAAGGGTTGGTTTGCCGATACTTGTCCAAATTTGGTGAACCTGCTTGACCCATATAGCTGGCGAAACTACAGCGGCTATTTCAATAATAGATTTAACCGGAAAGTGATCCTCAGCCACAACCATTAGAGCAGCTGGTGATATCAGCTCGGGAGAAAAATTTGGCATATTATTTTCGCTTATAATTGTTTTAAGTTGTGAAGCTGACTCTTCAGTTTTATGATTATGCGCTTTGGTTAATTGAAAATTTAGATACCAATCAATTTTTCTATATAGACCAGATCTATCATCGCGCGAAATAATCCACAAATCACAACCGGGTACAAAAGATTGCGCACGAAGCATAATATTAATTGCCATCAGGTCTTAGCTCGCCAAATTTCGTCTAAAATTCCGTTAATAAAATTGGGTGTTTCGGTGCCTCCATAACGTTTAGCTATTTCTATAGCCTCATCAATAACCACCTTTGGTGGAACTTCATTATCACCAAAGCAGAGTTCAAAAACACCTAAGCGTAATAGACAAAGATCAACAGGCGCTATACGCGATATCTTCCAGTTTCGGCTTTTTTCAGAAATGTGCTTGTCGATTTCAATACTATGTTTTTCTATGCCATTAAGCAGGTGTTGTGCATAATCACAAGATTCTTTTGGTATTTCAAGACGATCACGAAAATATGCCAGGCTAGTACTGAAATCAATGTCTGGTACAAATTCTTTCTGAAACAGAACCTGGAGTGCCACTTCGCGGGCTCTTCGTCGATTAGTTACTTCGCTCATTAAGCAGATATAACGTGTTTAATCATAATTTTCACTTGAGCTTTTTCTTGTCACGATGCAATAATCGGCGAGTTCAGGAGGTTTCTTATATGAGAAAAGTTTTTATCAATATTGGTATGTCGACTTTATTATTTGTGGCCTTAAAGGCTCAGGCGCAAATTTTGATTGAAGATTCGCCAAAATCTCCTTCTTCAAGGAGAGCGCAGGCTGAAAGCCCAAAGCTAGGACGTGATGCTGCTACTGATTATTTTAAACAGCGTGAGAATAAAACTGAGCGAAAGCCTAATCAGAGCGGTGGTGACAGAGTACTCATGCTTCACGGCGGAACATTTTTAAACGACAAAGCATATCGCTGGGGAAGTAAGCATAAAACTGAAGAGCCGGGTGAAATAATGTTGGGAGTTACATATAGAGTTGGTGAGTGGAAGAATTCTATGGATCTAAATTTTCGCGCTGAGCTTGTTTCATACAGCATAGACAGTGAAAGGCCACTTAAATTAAGTGTTATGCCTATTATTTCTTTTCCGGACGCCCGCAGCGAATTTCCGCTTTATTTTGGCGCCGGCGCAGGAGCGGGCATTTTTTTCAAGCAAGTTGGCGAAGAAAGTGACCTATCTTTTGATTATGCGATAATTATCGGGTCGCGTTTTCCGACTCTTTTTGATGTTTGGGGACTATTTTTCGAAACTGGGCTAAAAGGTCATGTGCACCTGTTATCTAGTGGTCAGCAAGATGGAGTATTTCTCGCAGCCGGTGGCATATTTGAGTTTTGATGACAATGCATCGACCTATTATTGCTGCCTGTGAGTCGGCCATTATCGCTATTTTTTCGGAAGGCCGTTACGCTGCTAAAATTGTTGAAATTGATCTTAAGCGTCATAAAAAATGGGGATCTAGAGATCGTCGTCAGTATGCTGAATCTGTATATGATGTCGTTAGATGGTGGCGACTGCTTATAAAGCTTGCCGGGCATGACTATTCTTCTTTTAACGTAACGTTAGAAAGCGTTCGTGAAATTTTACAAATTTATTTCGTTTGGCGAAAAAATCCTGAAAAATTACCTAGCGATATCAGTGAATTATCTCTAGCCGAAAGAGAATCCATACCTGATTGGCTTGATAGGTTGGGTGCAAGCGAGTTGGGCCAGGCGTGGCCTTTGTTACTTCATGCGCTTAACATGCCTGCCAAGACTTATTTACGAGTGAATAACCTAAAATCCAGCCTTATCAAATTACAAAATATACTTCATACAGAAGGTATAGAGACTAATGTAGTTTCAGCTGTACCTTCTGCCTTAGTGCTTCGTGAGAGAAAAAATGTACTTCAAACTCAGGCCTTCAAACATGGATTTTTTGAAATACAAGACGGTGGGTCGCAGTTGATTGCGCCACTTTTGAAAGTTGAGCCTGGTATGACAGTTATCGATGCCTGTGCTGGGGCCGGTGGTAAAACATTGCACCTTGCAGATATTATGCAAAATAAAGGTAAAATTATTGCGCTTGATGTTAATGAATTTAAGCTTAAAGAGCTTCGTAAGCGTGCCATAAGGGCTGGTGTCAGTATTATTGAAACCCACGTGATGACTAGTCAAAAAGATATTGAGTGTTTTTTAGGTACGGCAGATAGAGTTTTACTTGATGTGCCATGTTCGGGTTTGGGGGTGCTTCGCCGTAATCCCGATACTAAATGGAAAATATCAGAAGAAGAAATAAAACGCCTTGCTAAATTACAAGATGAAATTTTACTTAATTATTACGGTTTACTTAAGCCTAATGGCAAGCTGGTCTATTCAACATGCAGCATTTTGCCTTCAGAAAATCAAAAACGAATTCAAAGTTTTATGCTTAAGACAAAAAATATTATTGCATTAGAAGAAGAAATCTTTATCTCTTCGGCTGAAACCCAGTTTGATGGGTTTTATGGTGCACGTTTAAGTGTCTCAAAATAAGAATATGTATCGAAATGAGAATAAAACTAAAAATCCTCTGCTTTTTTTGAGATTTTACCTTACAATAATTAGATATGTCGCGTTTACCGGTTCACACTAAGGCTATGTTGACTCGAGTCGTGCCAATATCGGCACTTTTACTTGTTATTTTATTTAAATTTCAAAACTGTGCGCCACCTTCGCAGATGGATGCTGTTACTAATGTCATAGGCCCAGATGGGCAAGTGCGAATAGTTGATCAGTGGAGTGAGCAAAAAGTGGTATTTTTGTCCCCGAGTGTGGTCGTGCCAGAAACTCAGCAAGTAGTGGATTTGCAGGGGCTTTGCATAGGTAGTCATAAGGGGCAATTAATTAGGTATCAAGTGGTCGAGCTAAAAGAGAACCCAGAAGTTTTAGATGAGGGATCAGTAGAGTGTGTAGGCGGAGGGTTTGAGTTGCCGCTTGCGCAAGTTCAATTTTCGTCATGCTCGTCTCGTCTTCAGGTGCGAGCAGCTCGAGATGGCGACGATACTAATTACGCCGAAACCGTATTGCGGCCAGAATGCACTGACACTTTTGCCAATAAATAATTATATGGCAACTTTCAATGCAGCATATTTAGTAATGGGTGCTCGTAGATTTTCGAACTTAGCATACAGTCGTTGCCCAATGTTATTAACCAAATTTACATGTATAATTCAGATAAATCAAACGATAGAGGGCGGCCAAGGGGGCGGCCAAGAATTTGATCATCACGCATAGTAACTTCGCCGCCAACAAGTGTGGCGATAATCGAACCGTTTAAAACCATGCCGTCGTAGGGAGTCCAACCACAGGTACTTTGTATCCATGAGTTTTTTATTTCTTTTTTTGCCTTGAGATCGATAAGCACAAGGTCGGCATCATAATGTTTTTTGATTTCGCCTTTATCTTTTATACCAAAAATTTTCGCAGGATTGCGGCTAAGTAACTCGACCACTTTAGCTAAAGAGATCTTACCAGACAAATAATGGTGTATCATTAGAGGTAAAATCGTTTGTACCCCGGGCATGCCTGAGGGCGTATCTGGATAAGTTTTATTTTTTTCAGCCAAAGTATGTGGGGCATGATCAGAGCCAATTATATCGACTTGTCCTGAGGTAACTGCCTGCCAGAGAGCTTCATAATGCCGCCGTTCACGAATAGGTGGGTTCATCTGCGCCAGTGTACCTAATTTTTTGTAGCAATCAGGTGCAAATAGCGTCAGATGTTGTGGGGTAATTTCAAAGGTGGCAATGTCTTTAAATTTTGCCAAGATTTCAACTTCTTCAGCAGTGGTTATATGAAGAACATGTACCTTGCAATTGGCAGCTCGAGCATAGTGCAAAAGTTTTTTTGTAGCGATAATGGCTGTTTTTTCATCGCGCCACTCAGAATGAAGCTCTACATGTCCCGGATTTTCGAGCACAATTTTTTTTCTTTCAGTTAGGCGAGTATTGTCCTCAGCATGCACCGCCATACGGCGCTTAACATTTTTAATAATTTTTTTGAGAGTATCATCATCATCGACTACTAGGTTGCCAGTAGAGCTGCCCATAAACATTTTTACTCCACATACTCCGGGGAGTTTTTCAAGCTCACTTAGGCGATCAGCATTTGTGGGAGAAGCCCCAACGTAGAAGGCGTAGTTGCACCAAGTTTTGCCGTCTGCACGCGACATTTTATCGCTAATATCTATGGCTGACAGGGTTGGAGGGTTTGTGTTTGGCATATCAAAAATTGAAGTAACTCCGCCGTACACAGCAGCGCGGGTGCCGCTCATTAAAGTTTCTTTTTCTGGGGATCCGGGGTCACGAAAATGCACCTGCGTATCGATTGTACCTGGCAATAAAAAAAGGCCATGAGCCTTTAATATTTTTTGTGCCGCCCCAGAATAGCCGCCGCCAATATGAACTATGCGTTTTTCATGAACGTAAACGTCAGCCACTTGTTCTTGCAAAGCTTGCGTTTTGGGGTCTGGCGCTATGATTGTAGCGCCTTGTATAAGTAAATCAGCGTGCTGAGACATTACTTTCAATTAACACAAATCTCGACTGAAGGCCAGGCCTTCAGCTTAAGCCCATGAATTCTTGACCATTTTTCTGTCCCTTCAGAGAATAAAGGTTGGTGGAAGCGCTGATTCATTTTCTAATTTATTATAACGACAAGATTATTGCCATTACGCTCGGGGTGTTTTGTCTGCTATCGGCAATAATTATTTGGCGAGAATTTTTTGTTAAAAAAGAAGAAAAGTCTGTAACCGCGAATTTTGACTTTAGCCAAATTGAAGAGTCGCTTAAAAAAATTTTAAACCAAACCAATACAGCTATCGGAAAGCTTTCTAACGCTGAGACTGTTACCACAACACCCGTGCCACAACCTGCTGGGGTATCTACAGAATTAACTAAAATTGTTGGTATTAATACACTTGAAGGCAAGCCAATAAAAGATATTGAGGGGATAAAAGAAGAGTTAGATGAGCGAGCCAAACTAATAGAAGAACTTTGTGCCCAGGTGAAAAAATCAGCTGCGGATTTATCACCAGAACTACTAGAGAAAATTAGTGATCTTGAAGAGCGTTTGGCAGAGTATGAAATTATTGAAGACGATATTGCCGACCTATCGGTGTTTAAAGAAGAAAATGCCAGATTAAAAAAAGAACTTGAGACAATAAAAATAGCGAGCCCCCAGATGGTGGATCAATTCGCAGATGCTGTAGCGCAAGCTGAACAGAAAGCGACTAAAGCCGCAGATGGAGATATTGCCGTAAAGACGGTAGTGGCTGAAGCGGCGCCAGTGCCTGTGCCTGTGCCTGTGCCTGTGCCAGAAATGAAAGATAATATTTTTGCTGAATTTATTGGTGATCCCGAGGCAGAAGAGCAGGATCTACTGGCGGCATTAAGAGAAATTGATACCGATAAAATATTAGACGAGCTGAAAGATATTGAAGTTGATCCGAGAGTCGGACTTGAAACTTTAGAAAAGCCTGCAGACGTAGAAAAAATGGTCAGTGATGCGGCGAGTCTTTCTAAAAAAGGATAATGAAATGTATGTGAGTATAATTTTACGTATGTGGGCAATTATTTTTTCAGTGGGTTTTACATTACAGGCTTACGGCGCAGTGTCAAAAAATTTACAAATTGAAAATGCTTTAAGAATGCCGCTGCCAAATAGACTTGAGGCTATCGAAAAACAAGGTGTTTATGCTCGCCATGCTTTGCGAAAAATTGCCTTTAATGAAAGTGCCACACTAGAAAATCGTTGGCGCGCAATAACAACTTATGGTCGTCTCTATGCAAAAACTGATCATGACGTTATAGAAAGAGCTCTATTAAGTCGCGAATGGTTTATGCGTAATGCTGCGTTACTGACTATTCATTACGGTGGACGCGATTGGGCAATAAAATGGGCAAGTAAGCTTTTGCAAGACAAGTCATTAATTGTGCGTACGGCAGCAGTTAAATCTCTTCGCAAGACAAACGCTTCTGAAACTGAATCACTTTTATGGAATAAATTTTATAGTAAAGAAAATTATCATGCCGGACAATCACTTTGGATTCGCCGTCATATTCTCGAAGCGCTGACGCAGTTTTCGCGGCCAGGGCAAGAAAAGGTTTTTATTAGAGTACTTAGTGATAAAGATAAAACACTACATTCTATTGCTCTTCAAGCTCTCAACAAGATTACAAAAGAAAAATATAAAACATCTGCTGAATGGGAAAATTGGTTAGCTGCACGTAATAAAATTTAATTATTATGGCGCTCGTAAGCACGCTTCAAAGAGCGCTCTAATAGAAGCTCTCTACTAATGCGATATAAAATTGCCTTTTCTTCAAAGCCATCACTTGGCAAAAGCTCTTCGCCTGAAAAAAAATCTTTCTCTTTGCTTATTCGTTTAAATATTGAAACTTGTGTTGAGGGTTTGGATTCTATTTTACCCTTAATAATTTTTACCTGAAGCTGATATCGCCAACTGACTGGCTGATTTTGAGATGTAAGTGGGAGGCGCCAGACCTTATCGCCGCGAATGACGTCTGTTTCAATAACTCCTTGATCAATGTTATTTATCTGTATCGGGTAATTTGCGAGAGCTTTCTGTGTAGCGCGCCAAACATCATCGTATGGGACATCATAGACTTCTGACAGCGGGCGAGTAAATATTTCGTCCGCTGGAGTATTGAATATTGCGCAACCAATTAACGCAAAGCTAGAAATCCAAAGAATTGCGAGTGACGTGCGTGATGCCATCTAAAAAGTAAGCTCCTGAGCCTTTTTTGCCGTTAGAAGATCTTCCCATAAAGAGAACTTCCCAGCGATAGTGTTTTTTAGGATCCAAATCAATAACTGACGGTAAACTGATTTCATCTGTCCAGCCCATCTGAATAACTTCCCACAGCTTAAAGCTTCTTTCTAATATAAAGTCGCCTTTATCAACTCTGATTATTTCATAAAGTATGGCAAAAGTAGTTACAGGATCAACGTTGAGAAGCTCACGCGGCATAATCATTTGAAGTATATCAGTGTATACTTTCGGGCGAGGGATAATATCTAAAAACACAGGATTGCTGTAAATATCATCATGGCGAGCAAGGCTTAAACCGCCCGATCCAGAGTTTTCTCTGAGATCCCCACCAAAAAATTTAAAAAATTGCGAAATGCCAGCAAAAATAACTTTTAAAGGATAAAGAAATTGGTCACCACTTTGCATAAGGTCTTGGCGAATACCGCCAATTTTTTCGGCTTCTGACTTTGGCATTATAACGCTGACAAGTTCACTGCCGTCTGTTGCTGTAGGCAAAACTAGGCTAACTGATTGACCTGGTGTAATTCGTTTTACATCTGTAGCAAAGAACATGTCTGCTTGGTTCGCAAGTGGAAAACTAAACATAACCATATCTGGGCCTAGTTCAGGGCCTTGCACGATTATTTTTTTATCTAAATTAAATTGATTAACGGGTATATCTTGATCAGAGATGGCATTATTTACGGTAATATCTCTTTGACCGCCGCTTAAAAAACGAAAGTGATTTATAACTTCATAGAAAGATTTGCCGCCTCTAACATCGCTAATTATTTGTTTTAGCGGAAATTGCCCATGCAGTGCCATCATTCGGTAGTTACTTGGTTGCTTGAATGAAATTCGATAGACTGGTTTACTTAACGTAATTGGTAAAACATAACTTTCTCTTTGTTCTGGTAGAGTGAGATTGCTAGGTATGATTAATTTTTCTGTTAAAATTTCAAGTATATCAGAATCTGCGTTTATTACCGATTCAATATCAAATTGTGCTAGCTGGCGCTCGCGAAGCCCTGGGTACACAAGCGCGAAATCAACTTTGCCGTCTTTTTTTAAATCACCAAAATTTGTTGTACGTCCACGAACTTCTATAATATTGCGAGAATCTTCTCGTTCTATCTGTAAAATTATATTTTCTAAAGAAATATCTTGAAAAGTTGTAGTTAGATAACTGGCAGCTGAAATAGTGATGGGCTGAGTTGATTTTAAATCATCAGGTAGGATCACCGTACCATTTAGATCAGTTTTTAGTTGTAGCCCTTTTTCTTGAGATACTCCTACGAGCACACTAGCGCCTGCGATTGGTTGCCCGCTTTCGTTAACTACCTGAAGCTGAGCTGCTTGGGCTTTACCCACAGCAAACACAAACAGAAAACTAAAAAAATATCTCATTTTTCCCCCTCTATAAGATATCTTTTTATTCAAGACTTTTGGCGAGTAAATGGTCAAGATATATAGTGAGAAAATGACGCATTTAATCGTTTCGCTAGATCTGCTTTTTTAACTTTTAATTGCGCCCCGGTATCGAGAATTTTCAACGTGTAATCACCGCTTTGCAACTCATTATCGCCTATAATAATAGCCGCCACCGCATTTTGCTTAGTCGCTTTTTTCATGCGATTACTCATATTGCCAGAGTGTGCCATATCTATAGCAAAACCTTGACTACGTAGCTGGTGTGCTAGCTCGCGACAAACACCCTCTGCAGCATCGCCTAGCGGAATTAATGAAATTGGCCGTTTTGTTGGTAGTTCTGTCGGGATTAAAAGACTTAGGCGTTCAACGCCAGCAGCCCAGCCAACTGCAGGAGTTTGTGCCCCGCCCATAATTTCAGAAAGCCCATCATAGCGCCCGCCAGAGAGAACGGCGTCTTGGCTACCTAGTTCAGTAGTGCGAAATTCAAATACTAGGTGGCAATAGTAGTCAAGCCCGCGCACAAGTCGTGGGTTGATTTTATAATTAATTTTAAGATCATCTAACGCTTTTTGAATATGAGTGAATTTTTCTTTAGATAGAGGATTTAAAAAGTGCTCTAGCTGTGGAGCGTTTTGATTAATTGCTATATCGGCGCGATCTTTTGAATCTAATATTCGCATCGGATTTATTAAGAGACGCCTAAGGCTCTCTTCGCTTAGGGATTTTTCGTGTTTTTTATAGTAGTTAACTAGTTCTTTGCGAAAAGTGTCGCGAGAAGCTTTATCGCCGATAGAATTGATTTCAAGTTGAACGCGACTAAGCACACCCAATTCTTTTAATAAAAGCTCTGCTAGTGAAATAACTTCTACATCAGCATCAGGATTTTCAACTCCCAAAAGTTCAACACCGATTTGATAAAATTGACGATAACGACCTTTTTGTGGCCGCTCATAGCGAAACATTGGACCTTCATAGAAAAGCTTAAGTGGTAGCTGGTGGGTGAGTCCTTCAGAAATAAAAGCTCTTACCACGCCGGCCGTACCCTCTGGTCGTAGGCTTATTGAATCACCACCTTTATCTAAAAAGGTATACATTTCTTTAGATACAATGTCTGAGGTTTCACCAAGGGTACGCAAAAACACGTCACTAAATTCAAAAATTGGTGTTTTAATTTCGTTGAATCCGTAGCGTTCGCATAACAAAAGGCAACGGTTTATAATATGTCGGTGCTTTCGCATAACATCATTAAGCAGGTCGTGTGTACCGCGTACAGGCTGAAGTTGCGACATATTCTAAAGCTCCTTAAATATCATTTTTTATACCAAATAAAAATGAATGCATAAGTTTAGCAGCTAATTTAGATGTTTGATTATCACGGTCAAGTGGTGGTGATACTTCATAAATACCGAGGCCTCTAATGTTAAGATGTGAAGTGAGCCAGGGCATGGCATTAAGTAATTCATGAGGGTTAAGCCCTACAGGCGATGCTGCACTTGCCCCAGGCGCAAAAGCAGAAGAAAACGCGTCAATATCAATGCTCAAAAAAACTGGGCGATTCGCATATGGCATTTTTTTAATAAGACTTAGAATTTTATTATTAGTTTGTTTATAGTTAAACACTCTGACTTTCTTTTTTCGTGCATAGCTTAAATTAGCCAAGCTATTTGCTGCACTTTGAATGCCAATTTCTACCAATTCAACGCCAGGGTATTTTTCAAGAAGTTGGTAAAATGGGGTGCCGCTATTTGGGCCTTTTATAACTGGTCGTACATCTAGGTGAGCATCAATATTAAAAACTAATGGGCGATATTTACCGAAAATTTCTAAGAACCCGCCAATGTCAGAATAGGCATGATCGTGACCGCCTCCCAACGCAAGAAGTCGATGCCCCATGTTAAAAATTTTTGAAGTAGCGTGAAGGGCTTTTTCTTGTCTCTTAATTAGAGAACCTACGGATGTAAAATCTCCGATATCATAAGTTTGTGGAAATTTATCAGTTCCTGGATAAAGTCGATAAAATGCACTACGTATAGACTTTGGGGCTTTACTGCTACCTGCGCGGCCATGATTAAGACGAATTCCTTCATCGTCAGGGTGGCCAATGATGATAAATGATGGTGTTATTTTTTTAAGCAAATTAACCGGTAAAAAAGCAATAATTTCTCCAAGTCGTGTATCATTTGACCTGGGGCTTTTATAAAATAGTGATGTTAGGGGTTTTTTAAAATTTTGCATAATCTCCACAACCTAATGCTTGCCATGGCCATCAGGATTGATAACATCTGGATATAATTAGTCAACATCCGTACGGGAGATTCGTCTTGGCTCATCTGCAGTGTGCGAAAATTATACCTGGCTCTAAGTTTAAGGTATTCGATTATCTAACATCACCAGCAAATCTTACTGAACAGCTTAGCGGGCATATCGCAGTTAAGTGGCAAAATCCGGGAGTTGAGCTAAAGCCCGGATCAGAATTTTTATTTCTAATGTCTCGTTTTGGTATTGAACAACCTATACGTTTTGTTGTGGATAGAATGATTTTAGGCAATTCAATAACGTATCGCCAAGTTAGTGGCGTCTACGCTCGCTTTACCCTCACTACAAAGTTTGAAGAGCATGGGCAAAATGAAACTCTGGTCACAGATCTGTTAGATTACGAAATTCCTTTCGGTATTGTTGGTCGAATAGCTGATGATTTTTTTATTCGTTCTGATTTAAAAAAAATTTTTGAGGTGAGACTTAATCGCACTCAAGAAAAATTTGCCTTGCAAATTACTGATGAAAAAGGAGTTAATAATGGAATTACTGCTTAGCGAAGGCGCACTGCTAATTGCTCGTTGGATCCATTTTCTTTCTGGAGTAGTTTGGATAGGCGTACTTTATTATTTTAATTTTATTCAAGGGTCGTTTTTCTCTGAAGTTGACGCAAACACCAAAAATATTGCTATATCCAAGCTCGTGCCGCGTGCTTTATGGTGGTTTCGCTACGGCGCGCTATACACATGGCTTTCTGGTCTTTACATTATTATGGCTCGCGGGCACATGGCTGGTTTTGGCATATACAGTACTTCGTGGGGAATTAGTATTTTGATTGGTACCCTGCTTGGTACATTTATGTTTTTAAACGTCTGGCTTATAATTTGGCCAAACCAAAAGGTAGTTATTCAATCTGCTACGCAAGTTTTATCAGGACAAAGTCCTTTAGTTGATGCGGCGGCTTGTGGCGCCCGCGCAGGACTTGCTTCACGGCATAATACTTTATTTTCTATTCCGCTTTTACTTTTTATGGCCATGGCTTCGCATATGAGTTTTTCTGTGTCAGGAGCAAGTCACTTTACACTTTGGTTAATAGTTATAGCAATCGTCGGGGCTCTAGAGTTTAATGCTATCAAAGGTAAGTTGGGGCCAATAACAACAGTAAGGGGCGTTATAATTTCTGGTTTTGTTTTGACTGCAGTATTGTATGTTGCAATGAGAATGTTTTCTTAATGAAAATATTTTTATTTATTTTACTTATTTTATCATTTTTTACAGGCTGTACAAAAAAGGCAGATGTTGAAGCAT
>MEPT01000099.1:14482-15072 GCA_001769925.1 Bdellovibrionales bacterium RBG_16_40_8 | reverse complement strand
GCAGTATATATTTCGCGATGCATCTCATGCCATAATGCTAATCCAAAACAATCTGGGAGTGTCGGCCCTGAAATTTATGGCAGTTCGACGGATCTTCTCGAGGCAAAAATAATATATATGAAATACCCTTCAGGGCATAGACCAAAGCGTGACTCAAAATTAATGCCGGCGATGCCAGAGCTCAAAGGTGATATTGAATCTCTTAAGAAGTTTTTGAATAACTAGATTATATTGCGTTTTTTGAGAGCCCCTTGCAGCGCTCGCATTACATCTAAAGAAAGTAGACCCATATAGTCAATAAGAAGCCTTTTTAAGGCATCTTTTGGCGTTAGTTGTTCATAAACCAAATATTTGTCAAATACGTCAGCTACTGTCACAACAGAAATAAAAGGGTCAAGGTCACGCTCACGAGTTTTGTTTGGACCGCTGCCATTAATACGCTCTTCGTGCTGCAGTATTATGCTCAACACTAGTGGATCATAAAAACCCTCAGACCTAACGCGTGATGCACCATCAGCGGTATGGCGATCATAAATTTCTTTCTCTGCAGGAGGTAACTCATTGTAAGGGATCGAAATATTAACATTATT
>MEPT01000099.1:11811-14420 GCA_001769925.1 Bdellovibrionales bacterium RBG_16_40_8 | reverse complement strand
TAAAAAGTTTCATCTCATCCGAAATAGCAATAGCTAAACTAGCTACACTGACTCCATGGTGTGCGATATTAAAATCAGTATTTCGTACTTCAAGAATTGATTTAAGAGCATTCAATTCACTTAAAAAAAACTTACCGAATTTTTTTGCGCCCTCGAGTGTTACTGAATAAAATGCCTTGCTTGTATAATCTGAAATTAGATTTTCTGCCGCGAATTGAACGGCGCCATGTATGACTTGCGTACGGATTTCAATCGGTTTGCCTTGAGCGGAGTCATAGGCCCGATCGAGGTTTTCACGGATATAGGCGTCATATGCTTTGATCTGATCTTCGCGTACGTACATGTTTTGCAATTTTTTTGTTCGTAGTCGCTCAAGTCGATTGCCTTCAAAACTTTCTCCTTCACGACAAAAAAGGACATACTTGCCAGCCACGCGCACGTACGCATCAAAGGTGATTTTTAAATCACCCCGCAGCGTACTCACCCTTATTGGTATATATTTGGACATGTCGTCAGTATGCCTAGAAATATTTAAAATTCAATTCAATAGCTGCTGTAACGCCCACTGCGCCAATTCACCTAGACGTGGGTCGCTTGTTAAGGCCACGATTTCAGGACGTAGCGTTTTTATATTTTGATTTGCAGCAACGATCAACGCATTACGTTTTAGCCCAAACCCACGTGCTCGTGAAAGCGGCGAATTGGCAAAATGTTTCATTAGTTCAGAATTCGTTGCATGCAAAATAAATCTTAGGTCTGAAACGAGCTCGTTTTTGTACTGAGATTTTGTATCTGATTCTGTCGTATTGGCTTCGAATATTTTTATATTCCACGGGCACACCGATTGGCAAATATCGCAACCAAAAAAATGATTACCTATTTTTCTACGTAATTCTAAAGGGGGAATTTTTTTAGATTCTATTGTTAAATATGAAATGCAAAGCCTGGCATCAAGTTTAAGAGGTGAAATCAGTGCTTTGGTCGGGCAAGCCTCAATACATTTATTGCAGCTGCCGCAGCGGTCAGGGTGCAAAACCGTAGTAGTGTATAAGTCTAGGGTTGTTAAAATCTCGCCAATTAAAAAAAAGCTGCCGTGTTTTTGATGTATAACGCAGGTGTTTTTGCCAACCCATCCAAGGCCAGCACGATAGGCCAAATCTCTTTCTAAAATTGGGCGTGAGTCTGTAGCGGATAAAAATTCTTCTTGCGGAAAAATTTCTTTAAGCTTTTGCGCGATACTATCTAGATGTTCTTTTAGCCATATGTGATAATCTTCGCCAGCGGCGTACTCAGCCACACGCAACCTTTTAAAATTTATAAGTTTTTTGGGGTGAGGCAAATAATTAAAGCCTATCACAATTGCTGAGCTGGCGTGCGGCAGTAATTTAATAGGATTTTCTTTTTGTGGTAAGTGGCGTCGCAAATACTCCATGTCACCATGGTATTCATTTTCAAGCCAAGATTTATAAAACGACAAACTTATAGGTGTCGCTAGCTTTGCCATGCCGTAATGAGAAAACCCCATTGAATCAAGAATAGATGATACCTGTTGTTGGGCTGACAAAGTCACGTTAGATTTGTACATATGAATGTAAGGCAAATATTTGAAAAACATCCGCATTGGCAAGTCTTAAATGATGTTGTTCATAAAATAGAGCGGGCTGGCTACACGGTGTACCTTGCGGGCGGCTGTATACGTGACGCTATTATGGGTACATTGCCTCGTGATTTCGATCTGGCCACTTCAGCTACACCAGATGATATTGCATCACTATTTCCCCAAGCAATAGGCGTAGGTAGGCAGTTTGGCACTATGGTATTGCCATTTGCAAATTTTCAGTTCGAAGTGACGACTTTTCGATTAGACGGAGAATATAAAGACGGGCGTCACCCGCTGTCGGTTAAATTTTCTCGACCTAAAGAAGATGCCCATCGCCGTGATTTTACAGTGAATGCGCTTTTTTATGATATTTCAAAAGATATGGTAATTGATTATGTATCTGGTCTAACAGACATTTCTAATAAAATTTTACGCGCTGTTGGTGACCCCTATAAGAGATTTACCGAAGACAAGCTTCGTATGCTACGAGTTGCGCGCTTTGCCGCGCAACTTAATTTCGAAGTCGATGTTAATACATTACAAGCTGCGCGTGAACTAGCATCTGAAATTAATGTGGTCTCAAAAGAACGCATTA
This sequence comes from Bdellovibrionales bacterium RBG_16_40_8, assembly GCA_001769925.1. Taxonomy (GTDB): domain Bacteria; phylum Bdellovibrionota; class Bdellovibrionia; order Bdellovibrionales; family UBA1609; genus RBG-16-40-8. Next base: position 12,225 of record MEPT01000099.1, on the reverse strand, counting down.
CTGATGAATTTAAAAAAATTGCGCAAACTAAATATCCTGAGAAAGGGTTTATTGTTTTAAAATCTACAGGTCTTTTGCCAGTACTACTACCATCGTTTAAGTTTCATAATGAAGATATATGGGATAATTTTTTGCGCGCCACCCATTTAATGACGCAAGTGCGTTCTTTTGAGTTGCTCGTAGCAAGCATATTAGTTTTTGAATTTTTGAGTAACGGTACATTGTTATTGCCTATTGAAAACAATATTTCGTTTATTTTTTCACGTGAAGAAAAACGCGAAATTGAATTTTTAGTAAAAGGTTTTTTTGTTTTACGTGAAGGTAAAGATGAGGCTTTACTTCTGCTTAATGAAGAGTCAGGGCCACTTCTTACTGAGTTATGTTTTATTTTTACTGCTATTCACATGTTTACAG
>MEPT01000099.1:7790-11800 GCA_001769925.1 Bdellovibrionales bacterium RBG_16_40_8 | reverse complement strand
AGAGTTAGTTGAACGATTTTTACGAGTAGCCGACAAACAAGGTCATTTGCCAAAACCATTCTTGACAGGTATTGAGCTAAAAGAGTTAGGGGTGCCACCGTCACCACGCATGGGTGAGTTATTAAAAGAAAGTTATCTCGCACAAATTCGTGGTGAGTTTAGTTCACGTGATGAAGCGCAGAAGTGGTTTAAGACTTACTGGCAGAAATAAATAAAATTGGCACAGGGCTTTCGGCAAATATAGATTCTGTTAGCGATAAAAATGGGCCAAATACATAAAGTGGTGAAGTTGCTGGGTCACCACCGCCAGCAAGTGCGCCTTGCAATGAGTTTTTTTATTTATATTAAATAGCCGCGCTCATATTTTTTCTTGCATAAGTAAATTGTACTGAGTGGATTTTGTCAAATCTTGCATATACATAAATCCACCATTAGGTTTATTAACTTCAGCGAGTTCGTGAATTTCTGCAAATATGGTATCAGCCTGTATTGCATCTACTACACAAGTAACTATTTCTTGCTCTGTTTCAATCGGCATGCCACTTTTTTTAATGGGTGCTCCGATATAAGATCCGCGAGCATGGTGAAGATTTATCATTGATAGGTTTCGCTTGTGAAGTTCACTAATAAGAGATAATCCCTTACCGGGTGATGTAATGAGAGTAATAGATTTAAATTCTGATGTACGCACAATCACTTTTATGCCGCCTTCTTATTATTATGTGAAGCTTTTTTATTTTTTGCAGAATCTTTAAGCTTTTTAACAAGTGCCGGTGGTATATAAGTGGCAGCTTTTTCTAATTGCGAGCAATAAATAAAACCCATGCCCGGAGTATCTAGCTTACCAGCTAAAAACATTCTTTCAAAAACATAGTCTACTTGATCTGAAGCAACTACAACATTTATAATCTCTTTTTCTGCCTCAACGGCAACTCCAAGAATGCCAAGTCGTTCGCGTACTCCAGTGCCGCGCGCGAAATATACAGTCGCGCCTTGTGCTCCGGCCTCTCTTGCGGCTTTGACGATTGTGTCGGCCAACCCTCGCTGAACAATGCAAGTTATCAAAGCTACGTCCGTTAGTACGGTTAAATTACGCTGACTCATATTATGATCTCCTCAATGCCTAAAGATTTATTTTTGACAACATCGTTTTTTGTTTTTGTCTGTACATAAAGTCCACACGACAGCACCGCAAGAATCGGAAACAATGAAGCCGCCGCAAGAATACCAAACCCTTCAATTGCGCCAACGGCATTGGCAAATCCAAGGCCCATCGCTAATACTAGCGGAACGGTTACAGGGCCGGTAGTAACACCAGCACTATCCCACGCAATGTTAACATATTCTTCAGAGTTTAAGTAAGTCAGTATTACAGCAACACAGTAGCCCGGCAAAAGAATGTAAGTCAGTGGTATAGCAAAAATTATTTTTGCCACCCCTACGGCTATGCCTAGTCCTACTCCGATAGCTACAGAATACATTAGTAGTGATTTTTTAAATGCGCCGTTTGTTAGGTTCTCGACTGTCATACCAAGTGCATTCAACGCCGGCTCTGCAAGGGTTGCACCAAAACCCAAGCACCATGCAAATAGAATTGCAGTTATTATACCTAATGCCGGGGCAAACAAAGGTGATCCAAGCATTTTTTCTATGTGTGTAAATGCGCCAGGGACTAAACTACCAGATTGATCGCCGAGTTTTGTTAGTCCGTATGTCAACCCAAGATTAAACACAATCATTCCAATTACGGCTAAACTAACGCCATAGCGAATTGTACCGACGTTTTTTATTTTTTCTTTTAGAACTAAGTAGAGAACTACAAGTAAAAATAAAACAAGCGGCACAATTGCTCTTAGGCCCATTATAATTTCTACTCCTGGCGTGACTTCAGACCATGATGACTGCGCTTGTGAAGATGCAATTTTTGCAGATTCTACCGCAATAAGTATTTCTGCAGGAGTTATAGTGTGCGCTACAAAAAAACCAAGAATAATAACTCCTAGAATCGGAAATATAGAAGCCAGCGTTACAATGCCGAACCCAGAGAGTGATGAATTACCTTTGCCGACGGCTGATGAAACGCCGATACCTAAGGCGAGAACAAGCGGTACCGTAACTGGACCAGTAGTGACGCCGCCGCAGTCCCAGGCCAACCCGACAATTTTACTTACCTCTGGGTTTAATTGACTAAAAATTGTTAGCAGAAGGGTAGGGATTAGACTAAAGTAGATCATTGGCTTGAGACTCCAATTATATATAAAGCGCATCGTCCCAAGTACAGCTGCAAGCCCGACACCTAAACCGACAACTAAAACTAAATACCCCGAATAAGATGTTAGCAAAGCGTAAAGATACGGCGCTTTTGTTGGGTCGACAATTCCACCGGCAATTTGTAGAGCGCCAATAGCTGGCTCTGCGAAAGTAACGCCTATCCCTAATAAAAATGTAATTGTTAACACTACCCAGAGATGAGCTTTTTTAGGCAAAGTGTTGCCAATAATTTCACCAAAAGGCATAAGCCCTAGTTTTAGACCCTCCATAAAAAGCATAAGGCCTATCATGACTGCGAAAAGTCCAGCGCCTACAATAGTGGCGTCAGTGATAGTTTGATTTAGAATAAAATATTGAAAAAGCCCCATGTAAATAGCAAGTGGCGTAACAGCCTTAAATTGATCTATAAAACGCACGCTGACATATGGCGTGAGAAGACGGTAAGCGTCCATCGCGCGCAGTTGCAGCTTTGGCGGGTTATAGGGTAGCGGTTCACCTTTTTCGTTAATTACTAACTTTGGCGCTAAATTATTATAGCTAATCTCACTATGATTAACGGTAACTTCTTTAAGATAATCGCCAAAGCGAATTTGCGTCTCCATGAAATTTGCGTCTCCGTGAATCTATGAATCTTCTATATCGGTAGACTGAGAGAAATATGTCGCTAATATACGTCAATATATCTGAAAAAATCTAAAAATATTTTGTAGGGCTAGGATTTATGCAACTTAGGGTAGCACGCCAAAAGTCTTTAGGACAAAAGTTTGCGTAACTAAGGTTTGCCGGATTATTTTGCTGACTGCAGTGTCTCGCTTTTTTATTTCGTTTTGCGAATTGAGTGTGCGGCCATTTACGCGAATAGTTCGTGGGGAAAAGATTTTAAGTCTGTCAAACAGAATTAAAGGCGTAATGGGTGAAGAACCACCATTTTAATAACCCTTAGGGCTTCGTACGAATATTGCTATACAAAATGCGTGGAGAAAATGCTCTCTGCAGACGGAATGAATTTGAGTGCTCGCACTTTATATATGAACGCAGAGGTCAAAAAACGCCTATAGTGATTATCAATTCTCTCCTCTTGACGGATCGATGCGTGGTCGCAGCAAAAAAGGAGAATACTTAATAGCAAGAACTAAAAAACATATAAGCCAGCAAATAGCGGCAGCAAAAATTAAATTAACATAATGAGCCGTAAAAAACTGCGGCGCAATGATTCTTATAATAAAAGCAAGTATCATGACCCGAATTGCGAATTTGTCTTTAGCATCAAAAATAGCTTTACGTCCTGTGTGACCATTACTAATTCTGATAATCATAGCGGGTACAATAAAACCTAGTACGCCAAAGGTAAATATATGAATTGAGGCCGAGCCGATTAAATAAATATTAAAAATTTTAGATAAAAATTCTACTAGTAGCTGCAGAACTATTGAAATATACCCCAAGTGCATTACGCCAACGCCTAAACGTGTGAATGCCAATTGGGGCTTCCAAAATATAAATCGATAACTAAGTAATAGGGCTAAACTTAAAAATACCCAGCTTGATATGGCTGCTGGAATTATCGCTTCAAAGATTAGTATAACACCCAATATTTTAATTGCTGTATCGATAGCAAAGTTACGTAGAATTTGTACCTGAAAGATATTTTTCATAAACTGAGTTAAAGTGCGCTCAAGCATTATCAAAAAGGCCATTCTGAAAATACCAATAGTCATACTTGTGCCGAGTTTAAAATA
>MEPT01000099.1:6727-7759 GCA_001769925.1 Bdellovibrionales bacterium RBG_16_40_8 | reverse complement strand
ATAAATATAGGTAAAATTAATATAAAAAATATATTATCTTTATAAGCGTCACTTTTGTGGTGACAAATAAGAGTCCATAAAATCATAAAAACTAAAGCTATTATAAAAAGGTTGTTTAAAAAAACGAAAATAAATGGCGGTAAGCTGCCGGCAAAAAACATTGCTACCCTTTCAAGTGACCAAGCAAGTGTTAAAAAAATTAAAGACCAACCATGATATCCGCGTACTTTTACCCAGTTTTTTGAAGCAGTCAGAAGAAACCCGCCAAGCACCGCAAGCCCAAAGCCAAAAAACATTTCATGGGCATGCCACTGTATAGATGAGAAAGGGTGGGCTGGCATAGCTAGTTGGCCGCTAAAAATTAGTGCCCAAATTATTGGCATAGCTAGACCAGATAAAGCTGCTAGTATAAAAAACGGGCGAAACCCGACAAGCCAAACTGGATGATTTGATATATTCATAGACCCTTGTCTAATAACAAAAAATTAAAAATGGTTCAAGAGGTGCGTTAGGAGTCAGCGCATTGCATAGCGCTTATTAGTGTATTTTCAGATCTTGTTTGTTCGATCTGATTTAAGTCTTAGGTCCTAAATACTTTTGTATGTTTAAGTTCTCAAATTGGTATGCCGATTTAGTTTTTGATGCTGAAACCACTAATAAAAAAGGAATTTTAGAGTGTTTAGTGGCAAATTAAAACTTTCTTATAGTATTTGCCAATTTATCGGAGCATTGCTTTTTCTTTTGCTATGCTCTTTATCAGCACATGCTGGTACTGCAAAAGTTGATGGTTTAGTAATGGATGGTGCGATTGGGTACCCTGCAATTTCGATTTCTAACCCTGACGGAACAGTTGCTGGTTACAAGGGGGTATCACTACAGGGGCGTATACATTTGCCTTTGTATAACTATAATATTTTTCGAGCTCGCTTTCACGGAGTAATTCGTTATCACGACCTAGAAAATAAAATTAGCGATGATACAAATACAGAAGTTGCGAACCACATAGGTACTGGTGCGGGGCTATCATTTTTT
>MEPT01000099.1:1013-6701 GCA_001769925.1 Bdellovibrionales bacterium RBG_16_40_8 | reverse complement strand
TTATGCATTTATACTAGCGCGACATTATTTTATTGCAAAAAACCTTAGCAACATAGTGGAGTACAAATATAGCATGGGACAAGCCTTCGCAGGTTATCAGGCATCTTTTGGGGATATTACTTTAGGGATAAATTATAACTTTTCTGCAGGCGCTATACCTGCTGCCAGCACAGGGCTTCAGAAAGACTCAGATTATAAAGAGCAAACTATCTGGCTTAATTTGACTTATAATTTAGGGGCATCTCTAGGTGATATATTTAGGGGATTAGCAAAATGAAAAATTTTAAAGTTAATTCTATTTTTTATCTACCGCTTATTTTTTCTGTTTTAATTGGCTATTGCTATTTAGCGCTTTTAGGCTGTGGGGTAAAAAGTAATAGTTTTTATTTTCCGGCACTGGGGCTTAACGATGGTAGAATTATAATTTTAAATAGTATAACGACTCCTGTACAGCATACGGCCGCTATGTATACGCTTGATGGAGAGTTTATATCTGTTATTGCTGATACTTCTTCAGATGGTCAGGCTGTAAGAGGACTTGCGCTTTTTGACGGTGCAAATGTTGTCGTTTCAACTGATGGGCCAGATCAACTGAATCTTTTAAATATATATACTGGAGCCCTGACTTTATATGCATCAAACTTGCAATTTACCGGTAATATTTATGGTGTTTGGCGCGGGATTGAAGGTACGTACTACGCTGCAGAATCTAATACGGTTGAAAAATTTGTAAACACTCAGCGCATACCAGTTTCAGGAGCTACTCCATATGTAACGACTCCTATCACTACCGGTTCTGAGACTTGCACGATAGCAACAGCAAGAGGCATCACTATCACTGTTGCGGGGCATTTGGTTGTTGCGAGTAATGGCAATGACGATATCAATATTTATGATATATCAGGAGAAAGTAGTGCTACGTGTTTCGAAGCTTATCAAGGCTTTGGGGCTGCAGTTAATCCGATAGATGTTTATGGCCACTCTAATGGCAATATATATATTACTGGTAATGGCGACGATACAATTTACGAAGCCACAGATGAAAACCCCATGGTGCCATCATCAATTTTTAATAATCTTGGCATAATTGATAATCCAATTGCTATTGCAGAACTGCCGAATGGCAATCTCATAGTGGCAAGCGATATTCACGACGCTATTGTTGAAATTACCACTACTGGTACTGTGGTAAATGCTAGCTTTATTAAAGATGCATTTACCAATTCTGTACAAGACATCATTATTATACCACCGCAATAATAAAAAACTTAAGGTAGGATTTAAATCAGTGTTTACTGTCAAACCCTGCTGGGTACTTTGTTAGTCCTACTACTACTCGATGCATCCAGAATAAACAAATGACTGAGATAATTAGCATAAACATCCAGCAACTTGTCCAAAGACCGGTCCACTCAAGTAGGTATCCGAATATAATTGGGCAGAAAAAACCGCCCAAGCCGCCTAAAACCCCTACCATTCCGCCAACTACACCGACTTCATTTGGAAAATAATCAGGAATATATTTATAAACTGCAGCTTTACCCACTCCCCAAATGCTTCCTAATAAAATTACAAATATTGCAAAAATCCAAACGTTAGCTTGAAAATAAATTCGTGTTACGCCTTTAGCGAGCAGCTCATTTTTTTTAACTTTATCGCCGACTTTAACCATAGGTTCATTCCACATTTGTTTGGTTGGAAAAACCAAACCTTGTTCATCGCCATCGATCAAATGTTCGGGCTTGGGGCGAAGGGGATATGATTGTTCCCCAACTGTTATGGCCTCTGAAGTAATAGAATTAATTTCGCCGGGTATTCTAGCCATAACCCCTCTGCCAGGCGAATAAATCACCATTTTTGGAATTATAAGAAGAAAGCTAAATAAAACTGAGGTGCCGAGCACCCAGTATAAAACTTTACGCGCCCCCCAGCGATCTGACATCCACCCGCCAAAGGCTCGTATAACCCCTGATGGAAAGCTAAACGTTGATGCTAAAATCCCGGCAGTAACTAGCGAAACAAAATAGACATTAACAAAATATGGTACAAGCCATTGAGCAAAAGCAACAAAACAACCAAATACTAGAAAGTAGTAAAGTCCGAATCTCCAGACACGGGCTTGCTTAAGCGGCTGAAGTAGCTCGCGAAGCTTCTTAGATTGTGCTTGGGCTTTTTTATTTTGTGCAAAAAATACGAAGATAAGTCCCATAATTATCATCACTGCTGCATAAATTATGGGTAATGTGCGCCATCCTTCGGGGTTAGTGCCATTACTAGTGAGATTATTAAGTAATGAAGGGCCTATTAGAGTAGTTAATGCGGCGCCAGCATTGCCAGCTCCGAAAATTCCCAATGCAGTACCTTGATTGCGTTTTGGATACCATACTGACGTGTAGGCAATTCCAACTGAAAAACCAGTACCAGCCATACCAAATCCGAAACTGCAAAGGGCAAAGCTTAAAAAGTCATTGGCATACGATAAAAGAAATAGTGGTAGTGCACAAAAAAACAGTATTGATGCAAAAACCGGCTTTCCTCCGTACTTGTCAGTTAAGATCCCAACGGGCAGTCGAAAAATAGATCCAGTTAAAACCGGAATTCCGAGTAACCACCCAATTTCAATCGGTCCCCATTTAAAAATCTGATTTGAAGCTAAAAAGGTTACCAGCACGCCATTTAACATCCATGCTGCAAAACAAAAAGTAAAAGCTATTGTGTTAAGCCCCAGCATTAGATGGGACTTATAGGTTGCGCGCTCCATTTCCATATTGTTCTCTCATTCTGTTAATACAAAGTTGTAACCACTGACTGTATATAATTTTGATATAGCATTTTGGTCATAAGCATCCAAGAATAAATTATAAAAAAAAATGCTTAATCATACGAGTTATTCATAACTTCACCAAGGCCTCCGCCACCGGGTACAATGTATTGTTTGTCATTTAACCCGCGCTCTTTTTCCCATTGGGTGCCGGGCGTTGTGGCAAGTATTTCAGAAGAGCTTAAACCCCTATCGACGCGTACGGCATAGATAATCGCATCTGGGTGAGATTTACTCCACCGCCGATTTTAAATGACCCAAGATTAGCACCTTCAACTTTACCTTGTTCGCTGGTGGCTCGAGCGATCATTATATGATCTTGTCGCACACCTTTCGGGTCTAACAGAAAATTTAAAGTTTGATAGCAAACATAACTTGGCAAAGTTCCCGCTCTAGCAAGATTGACAACAACAGCTTTTTTTTTAGAGTCTAAAATATCACCTTTGAAGAAAGATTTGGGGTGTGTCTCAGTCATTCTTGTTGAAAGCGACAAGATATGGTAATGAGCGCACGATTATTTTATTATCAGAAAATGGCCGTCAGATCCCGATACTGACAACGAATCCGTATTTAAAGGCTGTGGATGCGATTTTAATTTTAAAGCGTCGTTGGCGTGAGGAGAATTGTTTTAAATACATGATTGAGAATTTTGGTATTGATTTGCGACGACCTACAAGACTGAAGAAGCGCCGGATAAGATTATTGAGCGGGTGCATCCTGAGCGAAAGAAAGTGAATCAAGAGCTTGCGGAGAAGAAGCACGAACTTGAGAAGTTTAAATCTGAGTTGGCGACAATAATAGCGGCAAGGGGTGAGGGCAGCGGTGAAACGATCAAAGAATTTTATGAGCAAGAAAAAGAATTAAATTTTAAAATTAAAAATGTACAAGTTGACATTGATTATTTGGGTCGCAGGCGAAAAACAATACCAACGAAAGAAAAAAGTAATCTCAAAGATGACCATGTGATCATGGCACAAAAAAGATGAGACGTTGAGCTTGATAAGAAATATCTGTCGACAGCCGATGCGAGCTAGTCGAAATTTAGAAATTTGTCAGATGCACTGAGTTCATCTTTTTCGACTAATGTCCGTTGGAGTTCTGATTATAAAAATTTTATAGTGGCTCAAAACTTAACCACTTTGTACTCAAAAATCTTTGAATTTCTTCACTTATACGTTAGAACCAGCAACATGAATAATGAATTACAGATTTATCAATTTCAAAGTGCGCGGGATTTCTTACGTTACGCGTGGGAAAGAAAAAAACGTCACAATCCGGCGTTTTCGATTCGTGCCTGGGCACAACATCTAGGACTTAAAAGTCACGGCCCCCTTCAACAGATATTAGCGCGAAATAGAGCGGTGCCAAAAAGCTATCTGCCAAGTCTTGTGAACTCATTGGGTTTGAACATGAAGGAAGGAATTTATCTTGAAACCTTGATCGCACTCGAGTCCACAGCAAATGAGCGAGAGAAAAGTTTCTATCATGATCGGCTGCGCACTTTGGCACCAAAAGGCAATGGGTTTCAACCTATGGCTCTTGAAAATTTTAAACTTGTCAGCGATCCCGTTCACTTTTTGATTAAAGTAATGGTAACACGTTCTGATTTTTCTTCAAACCCGTCATGGATACAATCGAAGCTGAAGTTAAAAAGATCTTTGCATGAAATAAAAAATGTGATTGATCGTTTGTGTGAACTAAAACTTTTAAAAAAAACTGCGCATGGAAATCTCAGTAATAACGTTTCACATGCGAGCAATCGAGTGGATGTACCTGACAGAGGTGTGCAAGCATTTCATGAAGAAATCAGTAAAATGGCAGCTGAACAAGTCAAATCACAACCCGTATCTGAGCGCGAGTTCAATGCCTATTTTTTAAATATTAAAAAAGGATCCTTAAAAGAAGCGAAGACTCGACTGCGTGAACTTGTAAAGTGCTTTATGGAAGAGTTTGAGGCTCTGGAAGGAACTTCAGATGAAACTTTTGTTTTTAATATCCAGCTTTTTCGAGCTGCTGAAAGAGGAGAAAAGAAATGAAATCACGATTTTTAGCAAAATTAGCTTTGAGTGCTTTACTCGTTGGCATGTCTAGTCCTGCTTGGAGTAATGGTGCTGGTAACGGTGGAGATGGGATTCTGATCAACGGCAAACCTTATCTTTATGACCTCGTCGAAGCGGGGGTTCATCTTGAGCCGGTTTTTAATCACGATGTTGAACCAATGACTGTTATACAGACCAAAATCAACACTATTTTTAACCACAGAAATGACCTTGATAAATATAAATTAGCTCAAAAGCTGACTGAAATATATCAAGTCGATAAAGTTTTTGCTTTATCTTTACTTAAAACCATGGAGATGTACTCTTGGCGTTGGATTGATCGCGATCTGTATGATGTGCCCGACGATGGAGATACTGTTGTCAAGTTTGATAAAGCTCAAATGGTCCAGCTTGCCGTTCGCTATAACAAATCAATTACGATAAATTCTAAAATGTACTCACAATTAAATTCTGGTAATGCTGTGGCGCTCATATTTCATGAAGCTATTTATGCTTTAATCAGACCTTATGAAATCAAATCTCAGAATAATAAAAAAGAGTCATTTTGGGAACAAAATGCAAATTTAACTAGGCAGATTACCGGCTTTTTGTTTACGGGTGAACTTATAAAAGGCAGATCTGCACTAGAATCAATTGTTGGTGGGACATTGCCAAGTGAGAGTGGATTTTACACAAACTTTTTAAACGAATTATTAAATGATATAAGAAATGAATTCTATACGTATTACTCTGGAGGGTTTAGCCAATATGTAGATAAAGCGCCTCTACAAGAACTAATTAAAAATCAAAATATTCAATTTCATTCAT
>MEPT01000099.1:0-966 GCA_001769925.1 Bdellovibrionales bacterium RBG_16_40_8 | reverse complement strand
GGACGAAATGGTTTTTGGGGCGATAGATATAATGATCCCAAAGACCCACGATTTATTTCTTATAGTGAGCCTAATTTTAATATGAGTGATTTTGTTTCAAAGATATGTATGGATATTAAAGAACTTGAGTATTCTCAGTCTTCTTTATTTTTCTTAAAAATTTATATTACCCTGCATCTCGAATTTGATAAATATCCAGCAAAAAACAATGAGGCTATTACTTACGTTCACTATAGTTACGAATCTTCTGTAAAAAATGTGGATTTGAGGCTTGGAGCACTATCCAAGAGAAAACTCCAGGACATGTGTCATAAGAACGAGTTAACAGAACCATTCAAAAAGCAATATGAAGATATAAAAAATGATTTTGAATGGATTAAATAAGGAGTTCTTTATAATGAAAAAAATATTTTCTATTTTATTAATTTTTAGTACTCCTCAGCACGTTTTTAGTTCTCAAATTGAAGAAGAATGGTTGCAGCCAAACGAATCTATAATTATGCAAAATGGCAGACACCTTGTTCGTTTGACTTGCAAAAGTGATGTAATCAAACTTCCATATTTAGATGAAAACAGATGTAAGATTGAGCCGGTTTGGCAGAATGCTGAGTTTGTGGGTTTTTATGTCATACTAGATGATAATATCTGGCAAAAATTTATGTTGAGCGATTACGGGCATCATCGACAAATTGCCTACCGTGCTGCCCGGCGTGAACTCGCAACTATGGAGAATGATGGGTTGTGCAACTAGATAACTATACGCTAATAACCAGAAAAAGGGCGAGATTATGAAAAAATTCATCTTATGCTATCCTGATGCAACTGAGCTGGCCTCTACAATCGATTTCGGTGAAAGACTTCGACCAATATCAGTGGCGTACTCCATCAAGCTTTTTAAGCATTATCTTCAGTACGAGAGCTTGAAAGACATCGCTCAGCGGCTTGCCATAGTTTTAGTTGAACCAC
>MEPT01000098.1:3864-8859 GCA_001769925.1 Bdellovibrionales bacterium RBG_16_40_8 | reverse complement strand
AACTTACGATTCAACGAAGACGGCGTTGGCAATCAAATGACCATTCAGGCCGGCGGCAACGTCGGGATCGGGACGACAACTCCCCAATCCAAGCTCGACGTCAGCGGAGTGATTCGTGCCACAGATATTTGCGATGAAAATGGTGCCAATTGCAAAGACATCTCTGGTGGATGGAGTGCTGGTGGAGCGGCCTCTGGAGATCTCTCTGGTAACTACCCAGGGCCCGCAGTGGCGAAGATTCAGGGGCGCAATGTGGCTTCCAAAGCTCCCACTGATGGACAAATGCTCAAATGGAACAATGCTGGTAGCCAATGGGAACCTGGCCCCTGGATAGGCGACAATCTCGGCAACCACACGGCGACTCAAAATATCGTGCTTGGCTCAAATTACCTTTCTGGTGACGGTGGCAATGAGGGGATCGCAGTTGATTCTGCTGGCAACGTCGGGATTGGGACGACATCGCCTAACGTAAATGGCTCTGCACTTGCTCTCACAATCAAATCACCAAATACGGTGGAAAATTCATCCTTAGAACTCTACAGTCAACGAACCGGCGATAACGCCAATGTGGGCGATATCTACTTCTTAAACCAGCAAGCGACACAATCCGACAAGGCATTAGCGCGTATTACGGGCAGAGCAGCGACAAATGTCAATGCGGGACGACTAACATTTGAAACAGCCAACAACACCGGAACCAGGGCGGAAAAAATGCGCATCGACGAGAACGGCAACGTCGGGATCGGGACGACGAATCCAGGATCTAGACTTTCGGTCGCCGGCAATATCTTCCTTGATTTTAATAACTTTTCCGGCCTGAACTCCTCCGCTGCGGCTATGCGTATTGCCACCCAAACCGACGTCAGCTGGATTGCGAGTAACGGATACTGGAACGGTTCCCTTAAATACGCGCGAGACGGAGGCATTGGGCACATCGAATTTGACACCAGTACAGGAGCAACGGCGGGGGACTTCAGATTTTTAACTGCTCCCAGCGGAACGGCAGACGCGGCTGCCACACTCACCGAAAGATTTGTTATTAAACGGAGCGGCAACGTCGGGATCGGGACGGCATCTCCGGCTGTTACGTTAGATGTGAATGGCCAAATCAAATATGGCGTCTCGCAGACTGTGACGAATGTCAACTCCGTCACCTTCAGCGGGCTGGACGGTGACGTCGATAAAATCTATGAGATTACCATTGCGATTCGGTTCAACTACGTCGATTCCGAATTGTTCTATGTAGGCCCGAACAATAATTTCAACACGGCTGATTATCGTTATATCGGCGAAAATAAGTACACGGGCCCGAGTTGCCTGTCGCCGGTGTGCGGGAGCGTTGGCCATAATCAGGCTACACCAGGTCTGCTTATGGGCTATCCCGGATACAACGCGTCGGGCGATATCAATATCCAGGCACAGTTTTTTGCAGCATCAAGCAGATATCGAATGCTGAAGACGGAATGGAACACCTCCAATTCAGCCGATGCCAATCTCTATGACCACTTTGGCCAAGGCCAAGGGACCTGGAAGGACACCGCCACCAATATCACCTCGTTGGTTTTTAAAGCGGGAGGATCCTCCACATTCACGGGGACGATCCTCATCAGAACAAAACCCTACTGAGCCTAAGATTACGATGTACAGAACCTGCTCTTTGACTTTGCCGTAATCGACAAAGGGATATTTTGCAACTTCACAGTCAGCGTGCTCAACTGGCGCATTTACTTTTAAAAGAAACATGAATCTCAACGCCTAGTTTTTCAAGATCGCGCGGCTTGAGGTCCTGCTTTTCAGCTACTTCAAGAATTTTGCTATAGAGATCAGCCTTGCATCATGACGGTGTCGGCTACGTTTTTCCGAACTCGGGTAATGTAGAGTTAAAAATTGACCAACAGACCGGTAACTGGAGTTCCCTTGGGCTCAAATCCGGAAGTGCGGCGATGGACGTGTTCAGCCTGTGGTTCGACCATGGAGTCAACCCGGCAGGCGCCCAGTATGAATATAGGGTCATACCTGGAGTCGATCTTACCGCCATGGTGACCCAAGTGAAAAACATGTCTGTGCGCACCATCAGCAACACGACAGATCTCCAAGCTGTGCGCAATGACAGTCTGAAAGTTACGGGATTAGTTTTCTATGCTGCCGGTGAAGTAGAAATTCGCAGCGGTCTGACCGTCCGTGCTGATGGACCCAGTGTGGTTCTTGTAAAAGAAACGGCTGAGAAAACGACAGTGACCGTTGCCGACCCCACAGGTTTGGATACAGTCGTAAACATCACACTGACCTACGCCGAAGAGACATCTATACCAATGGTATTCACTATGCCGACGGGAGTCGAGAGCGGGCGAAGCATTACGCAGACTACCGAGTTTTTAATTCCCGGCATGTCCCCGCCCCTTGCTCCAGCTAATCTCAAAATCCAGTAGCCTGCGCCGCGCGCACGCGAATGCTATCGATAGCGACCCCGTCCTCCATCGCACCCATCAGCGTGTTTCGCACAAAGCCCTCGTCCACTCTTACATTTATGCGAAAGGTGAATTGGCTAGTTTCAAGGCTATTGAGATCAAACAAAATATTTGCGCTGTGCCAATCGGCTAGGGAATGATTTTTTCCGTTTAGGCCATCGCCTCGTTTATCAGCCTCCCAGATGCTCTCCCAATTCGCTGAATTCAAGCCCGCAACCGTTATGCCTGAATCCGGAACTCCGCACTCTGTGAGTGTTCCAGCGCAAACTTCTAGACTGAAGTAGTCGTCAGAATCTAAATCAATAGGTAAATACTGAAACGAAATGTCTACATTTTCATATTGAGATAAATCAAAAGAATTTGAAATCAAGTAGATGTTGTGAATGGAGGCCCCCTCTCGACCATAAAAATAAAGAGCTCGATCGCCATCGGCCACGGGAGAACCCATCTGTTGGCTTGAAAATATCGCCGCATCAACATATGGGCCGGGAATGCTGTTAAATATGATTCCTCGATCATTAATGATTTTACGCCACCACAGAGAAAATTCCGGAGTAGAATCAGACAGTAGAGTGCTTCTCTCGAATGAATCCTCTATCAAAACAGTTGCAGAGTCTTCATTCGCCTCTGACTCAACCTGACAATTCAAATTAGGATTATTGGAACAAATGTTTCTTATCGTACCGCTTTCGAAGCATCCTACCGAACTAAATATCCCCAACACTAAAAATGCTTTTTTCATTTTTATCCCCTTTCAAAGTGAGACTCTACCAACTTAGATATGCAACCACTAGACCAAAATAAAAACCTTAGGCAACCGTTTAAAGGGGATAAATAACAGGTAATTTGACTAATTAACTCAAGTGTTGAGTCAGTGATCATTTTTCGCAGAATTCTCATTTTGCGGATAACTATCGAGAGGTTCTGAAGAAACACAACCAATGTTTTTCCAAATAGTCATATTGGTTCCGTTAGCCTGATGAACTCGAATCTCTCGATAGGGACATGCCGATACACCTTGTGCCCGATGTCGACTGTCGAATTTCCTCACTGTTTGAGTGTGGGATCAAGCTAAATTCTGTTTAAAATCGAGCTCGAAGCCCATCCTGGCCAAAACGCCAAGATAAAAAAGCCTAAGCGGCGTGAGGTCTAATTGTAATTGAAACCTCAAGAACCATCGCAACTTTACATAAAAAATCAAGACTGACCTCACTGACTTGGCCTGATTCCATGCGAGCAATTGCCGGTTGCTTGCTATCTACCATATCCGCTAGCGCAGCCTGCGAAAGGCCTTTTTGCTCACGGACTTTACGCATTTTTTTTATCAGTTTCTTTTTTTGACGGATGAGTTCAATCTCAACGGTACTTAATCCAAGTGATCGCCCAAATTCTTCTGCCGTTTTATATTTTTCAGTTTTTGCTTTCATAATCCTAAACTCCTTAGTCTCGATTTAACGAGGTCAGTGGCGCGTCTATCAGTTTTTTCAGTCTTCTTGCTCGTCGCGTGCAAAACATAAATAGCAGAGCCCACTCGAATTACATAAAACACCCGATACTCGCCGGCTCGGCCCGAAAGCCTTAATTCGTGTAGACCTTTTGCTATTGAAGGCAATGGGCGTGAAATTGGCATACTCAAATGCTTGCCCGCCATTAAATCATCAAATAGTGCAAAGACATCTTCGATGATATCACGAGGGGCGTCTTTAAGTTCACGCTTTGCCTGCTTGAGGATGATCAATTCCATCAACAAGCAGTATATAACGAATTCGTTATATTAAGCAATATATTTTTATGTTGGTTAAGCGACTTCGCACATTTGGCAAAAAACCTTTTGATTGTTTTTAATTCTTTGTTCGCGGATAGGACAAATAAAGTCCATTTGTGATCTAAAGTCGAGGTATAAACTCAGATCTCTCAGTCAATTTCCTCACTGTTTGAGTGTGGGATCAAGCTAAATTCTGTTTAAAATCGCGAGCTCGGTCCTTAAACTCGAGATTTTGCGCGCAGTCAGGCTGAGCCAGTTCGCTGTTGCCACGTTTTTTCATAGTGTAGAGTACAGCTCGGCAAGTGCATATGCAGATAAGTCGTTTGCATGAGCATTGAGGTCTCGTATCAATCCGGAAATTTTCAAAATGATATATGACCTAAAGTATGACTTGATTTATGTCCATAAATATGACTATAATAGGACATGGTTAAAGTTAATGTAGCTACATTAAAGGCAGAGCTTTCTAAATATCTCGATATGGCACAAAATGGCGAACAGGTCATTGTGACCTCTCATGGCGAAGAAATCGCTAAGATTGGCCCCGCCCAAATTGTGACGGCCGCGCCAGTAAACTGGAAAGAGTTTTTTACGGCGCATCCCCCTATTAAGCCTAAGAAAAAAGGCTTATCGGCAGCCCAACTTATTAGACAGATTCGAGATGAAGATTAATGCTCTATTGGGATTCATCAGCTCTTGTGGCTTCATTCATTGCCGAGCAAGAAACAAATAGAGTCCGCTCTTTTTCAATAAGTGCTGTGG
>MEPT01000098.1:0-3854 GCA_001769925.1 Bdellovibrionales bacterium RBG_16_40_8 | reverse complement strand
CTACACGGCGATCATTACTCCTCTAGAGGTTGAATCCGCGATTCAGCGGAGATTTAAAGACCAATCCGTCTCCTCAAAGCAAGCTGATGAAGCTCGGCTGCTTTCAACTGAATTCAGAAAGAAAACCTATTTGGTCGTTGCTGACCAAAATATTTTAGATATCGCTCTTCATCTGCAAAAAATCTATAACCTCAGAGTGGCCGATGCCGTTCAACTGGCCTCCGCACGTGCCGGAGCAGAGAATCCCTCTAAGGTTCATTTTCTTTGTTTAGACGAACGGCTTAATGAGGCGGCAAAACGAGAGGGTTTTAATGTTCCATTTTAATTTTAGCATGACATTGTTGTGGCGTGGTGGTCGGTTTGACTGGTCCACATTTCAATCTGTACCGCTTTTGGTCGTAGCCATCCAGATGGGTTAATTATTTAAATGCACTTTATTATCATTTTGAAGTGCGACCCTATTCTAAAAAGATAACGCGTTCACTTAAAAAAGAACCCAAAATATATTTGTATGATTGGAGCGAGGTAAAAGATCCTGGTCCACGTTTTAAAAATTTCGCAGCTGTGCATCTTTTGAAGTTTTGCCAGCATTGGACGGATACGGGAGTGGGCGTGTAGTTGCGGATAGGACAAATAAAGCCCATTTCTGACCTAAAGCCGAGTTGTGTAGTAATTCTTGAGGCGGCTGTGCGCAAGGATTAAGTTGCGCTTAATCTGCCGCCATTGAGATTAAATGATGATATATTTTGAAATATTATTGGTAGCATGCAACAATAATCAACTGATCTATGGGGGGGGTAAGTGACGAGACGGGATTTGAGAGCAATTCTATTTGGAATATTAATTATTGGCGTTGGCCTATGCGTATTGTATGGTTTTTTCTTGAATTCTGAGTGGGCTTTGCGAAGGTCAATGCCGAGCCTGATCAAAAGTGGAAACCCTTATTTATGCCAGGCAGCCAAAGATCAAATTCGAAAAATGTCAGTTTTAGAAAAAAGAAATCTTTTAGATTTTTTTAAGGCAGAGCTTAATGCGGGTCCCAGCCAAATACAAACAGTTCAAAGGCCGAATTTAATTATTTTATTGTTGTGGGGGAGCTCAACACAAAATTTTACTCCTCCAGAGATCTGTTTCTTTCAATCAATTGAAGAATTAAATCCTGTGGCCCATGAACTGATTCCGCTCTTGATCCGGAAGGACAATCTTTTCGGATTTATAAATACTGGCGGGCCATTTAGGCTTGTTAATCAGCTCCTTGAAGAAAACCCAGACGATCTAAAATACATCGCTCCGCTTTTATTTGACGCCAACTCAAATATTGAAGCCTTCGCAAGGGGCGTTTATATACAAATGGCTGATAAGAGTTTGCCGATGCTTGCTGAAAAACTAAAAGCAAAATTGAACAACCTGAAGAACGAAAGTGAAATTACACCCACTGATGATGAATTTTTATTTCTGACAGGGCTGATTGGTCGTGCCAAAGAAGGGTATTTGATTACGTCCTGTTATGTGAAAATTCAACTTAATTCAGTAAAAATCTTCATTGATAAACTGTCTATTTCTTTATTTTCTCTTTTCTTCTTTAATTATTATCTCTAACTATTCGTAATCAGCTTTATTTAAAATTATCAAACAACCTGTTATTCGTGATCAACACCGTGGTGCCGTCACAAGCTGCTAAATTCGTTATAAAAAAGTATCTGCGCCTCACACTTGAATACGCGATCCAACTTGGTCGCAAGGAAGAAAACGAGGTCACAGAAAAATATTCAGTTTTATAATTTTATTAAAGCCAATAATCCTTTCATTTCTTTATGCTATCAATCCAACACAATACTCTGTCTTCGTTACAAAGCATGCACGCATTCGCCCGAGTAGTTTTCGTGCAATTGCGACAATTGCGCGCTTCTTGCCTCGAGTGCTCGCAATACGAAGAAAACAATCTTTTAAAACCTCATCGCAGTCGATCGCGCGCCAAGCACTTTCAACTAAAACTTTTCGAATCCGTGCGGCACCCTGGCGGTCAATATTACCTTTCATTTCACGTTCGCCTGATGAGTGTTCGCTTGGGGTAAGGCCGACGTACTGAAAAAGTGACCCCTGATTACTAAACCTTTTTGAAAGATCTCCGAGTTCGTTCGATAAAATTCGTGCAGTCACGTCACCAACACCGGGCACACTCTGATAAATGGCCTCATTATATGAATCGTCAAACGACTGCGCCTTCATTTCGATTTTAATATCTTCAACCTGTTGTGATAAAAATCGCCAGTGACTGATAAGAAGACCGAGCGAATATTTTAATACATTCGGCAATTCTAAAGATTCAGTCTCGCAAAGATATTTCTCGCTTAAAATACGGTCGTCGTCTTTGTCAATAAAACCAAATTGAAAAAGCCGACTCTTGATTTGATGCCCCACTCGATTGCGCTCTTTCATAAACTGCTCTCGCGTTCTGTTGATAAGTCGGGCCTGCTCCTCTGCTTCGCTTGGTACGTAGATCCCGCGAAGACGGCCCACTGAAAGTTGCTCACCCATTTTGTTGGAATCCCGTTTGTCGGTTTTTTTATCTTTTGCCGCGACCTCAATGCTGGCTGGATTAACAACAATATTTTGTATACCCGTTTTAATCAGCTCGCGGTGCAACTTATAACCTGAAAACCCAGCCTCATAGCAACTGTAAATATCAGCCCCAATAAACCATTTTTTTATACACGGTATAAAACCCGCTATGTCTGCCGGCACCGTGGCTACTTTGACTCTCACACCACCGCACCAGGCTGAAAATGTGTATGTTTTTTTGTGTACATCAATGCCGATAAAAACTTTCTCTCCACGAAAATTTATTCTTGTAGTATTCTGTCTGTCCATATGGGGCTCCTTGCTGGTTTTAATTGTTCGTTGATATAAACAATCATACCAGTGAGAGAGCTTTTTACTTAAGGGCTGGCCGAGTTGGCCTTTGAGCCAGCGGCGAAAAGGTCCGAGCGCAATGCGAGGATACTCGGCAGCAAAAAATCCGGAGGATTTTACTACTTTTATATCTGACATACGTCTCGCTTCTCCTTTACAATTTTCAACATAGCGACTTGAATGAGATTGTATTGCATCCAAAATTGAGATCAGAAATTAAAATAAAATTGGCGCTAGAAATGTATAAGTATTATGGGTTAGACCATTTAAATTCTGAGGTCAGCAAATATTACGCTACCATCGCCCCCATCGCGCAGTCATCTGTTTCGCTTGCGTCGTCAACGTACACTCGGCCGTCGCCCTCTATTACCACGCAAGACATTGCAAAACGATGTGAAGAATTTCAAGCAAAGTTAAAAAGTACTGGCCCTCTATACGAAATGGAAAACTGGAATCAACTCGGTGATTTGGTGACTAAAATGAATGAGTTGAATCGACAAATCGTCAGTGGCCAGAAAGGTGATTACTCAAAAATTGATATACGCCCATTGGTCAATATTTATTCCTCAGTTATTTCACTTCTGGACAAAAATGGGGCTCCTTTACAGGGACTTTACGAAAATGTTCTCATGACCGCAACCTCTGAGCCCTTGGCAAATCATTTAATACCCTTTCTTCTTTCATCAACAAATGAATCAGAAAAAAATGTTTTTTATTTAGCGAATATTTTAATGGGATCTGATGCTTCTGCTGAAGCCGCGGGAAGCGCTTTGCAAAAATACCGTACGCTGGATTTTGATTTAAAAAGTGAAGTGATAAAAAAACTTAGAAGATATGGATATCGCCGAGGAGGCGCAAAGAAAGATGTTTTTCATATTGCGGTATTTGAAGAGTTTCTTGAAGTAGCTTTTAATGGAGAAGAAAGTTTGCTGCAATTATTA
>MEPT01000097.1:7151-7393 GCA_001769925.1 Bdellovibrionales bacterium RBG_16_40_8 | reverse complement strand
GTAAGCGACCTTTCAGCCCCATTCTTTTTTTAAATATAAAATTAAAATATACTCGGGAAAATATTTACGGATTGGAGTATATTTATGAATTTTTCTGAAAAGCCCAAAGCTACCCCACCTAACTGGTCCCATCACATTGAGCAGGCGAAGAAATATAATGGGAGTTACGCATCTTACTGTCGCGAACATAATCTCGATTATGATCAGTTCATATATTACAGAGACAAATTTAAAAACAAGGC
>MEPT01000097.1:5415-7109 GCA_001769925.1 Bdellovibrionales bacterium RBG_16_40_8 | reverse complement strand
TATTCAGGTTGCGATACTTTTTTGTCGGGGTATAGGTTAAATAAAGCGATCTATTTTGGCCGTATCAATTTGTTACGCAGAACCATTAAAATGAGACTCACCAAAACAAATCGAACCATGGAGAACAAATCCCTTGCCTCTTAGAACTTGAAAAAGTACAATGATTTCAACTGCCTTTCACGCAGCGACCTGGAGAACGCAAGTTTGAAAGTAAACAGAGAGAATTACAAAAAGCCCCTAGGAGATTAAAATGCCACAAATCTGTTATTTCTACGGCATTACAATCTATATTCAGTTCTTAGATCACAACCCCCCGCATATACACGCTGTCTATCAGTCTTTCAAAGCTCAGTACTCCATCAGTGATGCAAAACTTCTCAGAGGCAAAATGCCCAACAAAGCAGATCAACTGATCTGTGAGTGGATTAAAATTCGTAAAAGTGAATTAACGGCCGACTGGGATTTGGCTAAAGCGGGCAAACCGGTTTACCCGGTTTCGCCGTTGGAGTAATTTATGATTGAAGGTGCAGAATTAATTGAAGTGGAATCTGTTGTGGCTGAAGAAAATCAGACTTTGATAGTACAATTCAACAATGGCCAAAAGAAAAAAGTCGACCTGTCATCACTTTTGAAAAATCCCCCACCAGTTTTTGCTGCTCTTCGTGAAGCAAATGAATTCAAAAAAGTTTCAGTCAATCCTGTTGGTGGAATTCAGTGGGCCTGTGGCGCGGACCTAAGTGCGGAGTATTTATTGAGTGCGTAATTTGCCCGCGCCGAGCGAAAAAAAGAGAACGGAGACTTTATGAAAAATTCAAAAAACTTTCCTTTTGATAAGGCAAGAAGAGTAACCTCTGGTGAGGTTTCCTCTGCGCGAAGAGCGATCGAAAAAAAAACTGGTGTGAAACGCAAGTCTCGGGGACGCCCCAACAAATCTAGTGATGATAAATTCATTCCGACCTCAATTCGACTTCACCCAAAAATTATCGAGTGGGCAAAAAAAGAGGCCAAAAGGCGCGGTTGCGGCTACCAAACTATAATTAACGAGATTCTTTTAGAAAAAGACGTGGCCAATTCAATATATTCATCCCTTATCGGAGTGATGTCTGTAAGTGATTTATTCGGTGGCATTCTTGGTGACACCCTATTAAAAAATCGACGACCCGTGATTTGGGCCGGAATATCATATCTCATCGGTTGCATTTTTCTTGGCATAGCAATTCAGGGAATTTATACGACACTTTTCTTTGTGGCGCTATTGAGCATATTGATTGGCGAAGCTATAGTTTCGCCCCACATTTACGCAAGATTTAGGGATGCTAGTGGAGGAGCCAAGACTTTCACGCTTCCCATAAACTATATGGTCGACCACCGACCAGCAAACATCGGCACATGCACCTTGCACCAGCGGCGGCCCTGTCACTGGCGTCACCATCTACGGCTACACCTCAAACGGGATTTAGGATTTAGGGTTCGTGGAGTTCGAACAAAAATGGTGCGCCCAGCTTGAGGCGCTTCGAACTGCATGTGTAAATTATTCTTGAATAATAAGTGCAGAAATTTTCAGTGAGCACTGACTAACTATATCGTCAGACGCTTTTTCAATAAACTTGGCTTTTCTGACCTTCCAATCTAGATTTTTTAAATGGTCAGCAAGCACCGCACCGTTGATTTTTTTTCCTGAAACAACGACTTCA
>MEPT01000097.1:5036-5374 GCA_001769925.1 Bdellovibrionales bacterium RBG_16_40_8 | reverse complement strand
TTTTTTTATTATATTTTTCTGGAGACAAAGCAAGAGCGAGTCGTGTTCCCATTTGTTCATGACCAACTTGGGGCGTAAAGTTAAGCCAAACGATGTCTCCACGATGAGGTATATAACTCATTACCAGACCTCGTTACCTTCTGCTTTAAAATCATCTTCATGATGAAGATTGCTTCTGGTAATTTGATCTAATAACGATTCAAGTGAATATTGCTTTCTTGCTGGAAAAATAACAATCGTCCCGTTCTTGGATTCAACTTCTACTTCTGAGTGCTCGCTGAGATTTGCTTTTTCAATAACTGCTTTAGGAATTCTCACTCCGAGTGAGTTTCCCCATT
>MEPT01000097.1:374-5026 GCA_001769925.1 Bdellovibrionales bacterium RBG_16_40_8 | reverse complement strand
ACAACTCACCTTCCTCGTTACTAGATGAGTATATACATTGTATAAACAACAATCAAGACTAAACTGAACGCCGCCGCAGAATCCGCCACTCAAAGCGAGTCACAGATATAACAACACCTTGAATTGATTTAGGATTTTAGGTGATCTCAAAACGAAAATGGTGCGCCCAGCTTGAGGAGTTTCGAACTGCGTGCCAAGGATTCATCCTTACCACTCGAACCCACAATGTCAGCTAAATCATTTTTTCTATTAAAATACTTCTAGCATAATCCAAAATACTATTATGAGACTGAGAAAGGTTCGAACCGTTTGCTGTCCTCATCAAAATGCCTGGCCGTTTTAGCGGGCTTTCTTTTTATCATTAGTTCTTTTCGAAGCCGCCGCGTTTAAAACTTCTGTATTTGCCCAATCTTGACAGGCAATAGAAATGCTATCGCCCATCTTGTCACAGATGAGAAAATCTACCGTGACAATCAAAAAATCGTGAGAAGAATTAAATCCGCGAATTTTCGTACGCAAGCTAATATTGAACGCCTCGATCTGACTGCCAAACGAACGATTACAAAAACGCAAGTGTCAGATTTAAAGCAACTGGTGTTGGCAAAACATTTTTTTCGGCATCAGTGTGCTTGAAGAGCGCCAATTAAAATGCACGATGATTACAACGCAACTGCCGTCAAGAACTGGAAAGAAATAATCGAGGATGAGCTTGCTCTCGATTCAATCGTCGACAAGCTGAAGCACGGCACACTCGAAGTCAAAATTGAAGGTGAAACTTGCCGAAAAATGAAAGGACAAAAGAATCCCGCTTGACAGTCGTAGTGTACCAGTGGAAATTGCAAACCGTAACCACTGGCCTCAGCCCCACTCGGGGTGGTACACTATCGGGAAATCGAGTGGTACACTTTGAGGAAATTCGACATGGTGTCGCAATACTGATACTAGTGCAGAAACAATAATAAGGAGCGAAACATGAATCGAATTTTACTAGTTGAAGACTGTGTCGATAGTCAGCTTTTAGTCGCTTCCGCCTTAGATCGATCCTATGATCTGGTCTGCGCTTCCACCCTTAAAGAAGCCGAATCTTTAATTAGTCGCAATCCTTTTGATCTTATACTACTCGACATCACTTTACCCGACGGTGATGGTTATCAGTTGTGCACTCTTCTACAAAACGACAGCGCGACAAAAGATATACCAATTATTTTTCTGACAGCTCATGACGACGTAACCAACAAAATCATGGGATTTTCTCTTGGTGCTGACGACTATATCGTGAAACCATTTGACCCAGTACAACTCAGAGTCCGAATCGACTCGAAAATACGAAGTTTGCTGAACAAAAAACATTCTGACGAAATCATCAAATGCGGAAATCTTCAGATCGACGTTTTATCCCAGCGGGTTCACCTGTCACAAAACAACAAAAAGAAGATTCTCGAACTTACACCAATTGAATTCAAACTCTTACTCTCATTTGCTCAGCACGCTGATCAAGTGATGACTCGAAACAGTCTTTTGTCATCAGTATGGGGAGACGACCTTCATGTTTCTGACAGAAGCATCGATATTCATGTCAGCAAACTTCGAAAGAAGCTTTCGCCTGATGCTGATTACATTCAGTCCGTGTACGACGGCACGGGCTACGTATTTTCCGTCAATCCGCGTTCGAGTTCGTCTATGGATCAGGCCTTGGCCCCCTGAAAGCATGTGGCGGTCCGATTTAGGTAAAATCCGACCGTGTTTGGTGCTACAACCTCGTATTAACTTTCGCGGAGCAAATGAGAAATATTTTTGGCCGTACCCTTTCTGAATCGATACTTAACGAACTCGAAGAACCCATTCGAGCCGAAATTTTTGGCGTGGCTCGCCTTGAAGGTCACGCTGAAAGTCTGGCGCGCGCACAGACTGTGACAGATGATTCCCGATCGGGGCGAGTCCTGACAGCCCGAGTCCGTGAAAACCAGCGAGTGCTGAATTTTGCGTATCACATGATGTTGCAAGCTGTGGAAGACAAGCGTGCGATCACCCCAGCCGCTGAGTGGCTTATCGATAATTTTCACATTGTGCGATCACAACTCAAAGACATCCACGAACATCTCCCGCCCGCCTACTATCGTGAGCTGCCTAAAATTGCAGAAGGACCTCTGGCCGGATATCCTCGAGTTTACGGAATCGCATGGGCATTTGTGGCGCATACGGATAGCCGCTTTGACCCCGAACTATTGAAGACTTTTTTAGCGGCTTATCAACGTGTTCAGCCTCTAACGATCGGCGAACTATGGGCTGTTCCAATCACGCTAAGACTCGTTCTCATTGAAAACTTGCGGCGTTTGGCTGCGCGAATCGTCAGCGGGCAACAGACACGGCTCAAAGCCGACCAGACGGCCGATTCACTCCTCGGAGTCGGCGAAGAGCCGCAGTGCGATTGCGATGAAGTGATTGAAAAATTAGAGCGCCAACAGATCTCGCAGAGTTTCGCTGTTCAGCTATTGCAACGGCTAAGATTTCAAGAAGCCCGTATCGGAAGTTTGTTTCAATATATAGATCAAAGATTGGCCAAAGACGGGCATTTCATTGAGGAGTGGGCGGCCAGTGAACACACCGCTCAATCCATGGCCAATGTGACTGTCCGCAATATCATTACAAGTGCACGGTTAATGTCGGCCTACCATTGGCCCGATTTCTTTGAACAATCAAGCCTGGTTGATCAAATATTGAGTGAGGGTTCTGATTTTGTCCTCATGGATTTTGCATCCAGAGACCGTTACCGACACCGCATTGAAGAACTAGCCAGAAATTCTCTACTATCTGAAATCAAAGTTGCAAATCAAGTCATCGAAAGGTCAGTGCGAAAATCTGAATATCTTGGACCTGGCTATTTCCTTATAGGTGACGGCCGCTTTGAATTCGAAGATTCGATTGGGTATTCGCTAGATGCCAAGACTCGATTCGTCAGATGGTACAAACGAAATGGAACGGCCCTCTATTTAGGTTCTATTTTTTTGATCACTGGTTTGACTTCACTAATGGCGCTGGCACCAACATTTCGTTTCTCTGATATCACGCCGATTATGATAGTCACATCCATTCTGGCCACTGTCATTGGATCAGAAATCGCAGTTGCTGTGGTCAATCGCTGGACGGTGACATTGCTTGGTCCAAGACATTTGCCAAGACTCAGTTTCGAAAAAGGCATCCCGAACCAACACAAAACTTTCGTTGTCGTTCCCACTATGCTAACTGACGAAACTAAAATTAGAGAGCAGCTTGAGCAAATTGAAATCCACTATCTCTCCAATCAAGATGACAATGTTTACCTTGCCCTTTTAACCGATTTTGCTGATGCTCAACTCGAAAACACTGACGACGACGATCTTTTGATCGAGGTCGCCTTTCATGAACTAAAACTTCTCAATGAGCGTTATCCTGTAAAGCCGAGTGAGCACCCGCGATTCTCTATTTACCACCGACGGCGGGTTTTCAATCCACAAGAAGAGCGCTGGATGGGCTGGGAGCGAAAGCGTGGAAAACTGCACGAATTTAATCGCCTCCTGTTGGGAGCTACCGATACCACCTATCAAAATAATGGCGGCCTTGGTCTCTCGGTACCCAAAGGTATACGGTATATTGTAACTCTAGATGCCGACACAAAATTACCTCGAGGCGCTGTAGCACAATTGGTCGGAACAATGGCTCACCCGCTCAATCATGCTAAATTCAATGCAACTGAGGAACGTGTTGTTTCGGGTTACGGAATTTTACAGCCTCGTATCACTCCCTCACTACCAACGAAGCATGAAAACACCTTGTACCGAAAACTTTCGACTGTTCGCTCTGGCATTGATCCGTATGCCTCCGCAGTTTCGGACGTTTACCAAGACCTTTTCGCCGAAGGGTCATTTACCGGAAAGGGAATTTATGACTTGGTCGCGTTCGAGAAGGCACTCAAATCCCGAATTCCCGAAAACTCGGTGCTTAGTCATGACCTTCTTGAGGGTAATTTTGAACGCTGTGGATTCTTAAGCGACGTCGAATTTTTCGAGGACTTTCCGACTCATATTGGAGTGGCCTCTCTTCGCAATCATCGCTGGATACGCGGAGACTGGCAACTCTTACCATGGATTTTCGGGCGACGTGGACGCGCAATCTCAGCCATTGGTCGCTGGAAAATGATCGATAATCTTCGCAGGTCATTGGTGGCACCTGCCGGCATCACGCTCTTTTTTGTGTCCATGATTTTTCATGGCTCTAGCCCCTTACCTCTACTCGTTCTTCTCTTTGCCAGCCTCTATGTTTCATCCCTCATCTCTCTTTGCGCGGATCTTTGCTCCAAACGTCGTACTGTGTCGACATCTCAACATCTGGCCTATTCATTTCAAGAACTTAGGACAGGCATTGCCCAAGTACTCATGTCCTTTGTTCTTCTTCCCCACACAGCCTGGACTTCGATAGATGCGATCGTCCGTGCTATCTATCGCATGCTCATCAGTCGTAAAAGACTTTTGGAATGGACAACAGCCGCGCAGGCGAAGGCTTCAGCAAGTCTTGATCTAAAAGGTTTTGCTCAGAGTATGCGGGGCTCTTTGACATTCACTGCATGCGGTTCAATCCTGATTCTTTTGATTCGACCCGATTTCTTCATACTTACA
>MEPT01000097.1:0-351 GCA_001769925.1 Bdellovibrionales bacterium RBG_16_40_8 | reverse complement strand
GCCTGTCCTCTCTTAGCTCGCAATTTCAGTCGTCCACCGAAAATTCGAGTCGTACAACCGGTGAAGCCAGAGGACATCGTTCTCTTTCATTTGACGGCCCGTCGAATTTGGCATTTTTTTTCGACTTTCGTCACAGAATCAGAAAACTTTTTACCACCCGATAATTTTCAAGAAACACCAACGCCCGTGGTTGCTCATCGAAGCTCTCCTACAAACTTCGGCCTTTACTTACTTTCGGTTTTGAGCGCACGAGATTTTGGTTGGATCGGAACTGGCGAGACCATTGATCGCATCGAAGGCACCTTGAAAAGTCTTATTCGCCTTGAGCGGCATCAGGGCCACTTTTATAAC
>MEPT01000096.1:12903-13065 GCA_001769925.1 Bdellovibrionales bacterium RBG_16_40_8 | reverse complement strand
ACAAAACAAAGGGTTAAAAAAACATCTGGTAGGTATGACTGCTGGCGGCGGTAAGGATACTGGAATTCTTTCAGCAAGTACTGCCGATTGGATTAGCCCGGATAGTTTTTCAGTATGTAGTTGTTTTGAAACTCAAGGCGGATCTTCAACTTATACTGACAA
>MEPT01000096.1:7874-12769 GCA_001769925.1 Bdellovibrionales bacterium RBG_16_40_8 | reverse complement strand
ATTTTTGTGTGAATGGTGTTTGTAATTATGGAGAAATAAACACCGCCTTTGACGGTGTTCGTATGGCAATGGGGAATACAAAGAATTATGCAAATAAGCTAGATTTAGCAAATTCTAAGCCGCAGGATAATTTGTCAACAAGTGGTTATTGTTTAGCAAAAGCAGTGTCAACCGGGGCACAATATTTAGTGTACATACCTAATGGTGGTAATGTAACCGTAAATCTTTCAGCAACAGACGGAGTGCTTAACGTAGAATGGTTTAATCCATCAACGGGCGTTTCAATGAGCGGAACGCCAACCACTGGCGGCACAAATAGAACTTTTTCTCCTCCGTTTACAGGAGATGCCGTACTGTATTTAGCCGCTCCTTCTGGTGTACCGGCTACTCCAACAAAATTTAAGGTACTGTGAGCGCGGAGCCGATGGAGATCCGAGACGAAATTACGTGAATCTTCAGCGTCGGAGACCTTCATAAAGTTGAGACATCATCCGATATACAATCAAGTATCTGAGAGATACCAAGGGGGTTCATAATATCCTATATGCGTATTCCCCAAACGGTCCGCTGACGGAAGAGATCCTACTAAGTAGATACCCTGGCGATGATTATGTAGATATTGTGGGTGTTGATCACTACATAACAAATTTGTCCGCGTCTGCCAGCGCGGTGGTGGCATTTGCTGAGGCGCGAAACAAGATCGCGGCCGTCACGGAGTTCGGCGCGACCACTGACGGCATAGATGATTCGACCAATGCGAATTATTACATGGATTTTCTTACTTATATTAAGAACGACGCTGTAGCCAGAAAGGTTGCATGGGTGCTCACTTGGAGAAACGGATCGCCAACTCATTATTGGGTGCCCCGAATAGAAGATATTCATTATGATGGCTTTCTGAAATTCTTTAACGATCCCTTCACCGCGTTTGAGAATGATATTGGAGACTACTATTCGTATAATTTTGGGACGTCCATTGCTCCGTTCTGTGGTTTGCGCGGATGCGAGGCCGGTGAAACCTGCTCATCTTGTCCGGGGGACTGCGGCCTGTGTTTGATGCAAAAACAAGATCCGATCGCTCATTGGCAGTTCGACGATGCATCGGGTGCGACTGCCTTGGATTCCTCGGGTAATGGGAATACCGGCATGCTGGTCAACGGGCCGAGTTGGGCGACGGCTTCAGAAAACAACAGCCTGAGATTCGACGGCCTGAATGACATGGTCTCGGTCGAAGATGGGCCGTTGCTTAGCTTTACGAACACCTTCACCTTGTCTGCTTGGATCAATCTATCCGCAGTAGACAGATCGCAATCCATAATTAGCAAAGGCAAATGTAACATAAATTGGGTGGAATACGCATTGGAGGTCGGGTCGGACAATAAACCACGGGTGTTCTTTTCGGAAAAATCGGCAGACAACCAAATCGTGGTGGCATCGACCGCTCTAGGTCCGAACACCTGGTATCATATCGTTGGTACCTATGACGGTTCTGCGGAAAGAATCTTTGTAGACGGAACGTTGAGTGGGAGTCTTTACACGAATCACGCGATGTTTGACAGTACGGCAAATCTGACCATCGGCGCGAGAGAGACAGATGGAAGCACTATTTGCAGTGGGGATAATACGGTTAAGGAATTGAGCGGCTCTATTGACGATGTTCGCATCTACAATCGTGCGCTAACAGCTGAGGAAATCAAGTCTCTCTACAATGCCGGCGCTAGCGGTACGACGAGTGGCGCCAGGGTCAGCCGTCCTCAGCACCCGACCGGATTGACGGCGTGGTGACTACCGAAAATTGGCGTTCCCTAGCGGCGCAACTTAAGAATCTAAAAATTCTCGGCTTCTTTAATAAGTGGCATATTTCGTGCAAAAACCTGTCGATTGGTATGTTTTCACGTATAGGAGATATTTTATGAGAAAGCTGATGGCAATTATTGTCTTTTCGTCTTTAAGTTATACAGCGCAAGCAGCACAGTCAGGACTTGCAATAAAATCAGATGCAATATTACATAATAAATCAATCTTAAATTTAAGTACTGGCTGCCAAGCTATAGATAAGCACTTTGCAGGTATGTATGAATTGTCAATTGACTTAGTCGTAGACAAAGAAAAATTTTCGTTTGATGCAATTATTACAGCAACCAGTCTAGAAGATAAGCTATTTGCTATCACATCAGATGCAGACGAGACCTGGTTATATTCTATAAAAAAAATAGGAAATGGCGATAAGGCCACATGCGCATTATTAAACGTATTTGACGAAGGTAACTTAGTATTGATTGATTTTGATCAAGTAAATTTTAATTTCTTCAAGTTTAAAGATGATAGTAAAAATGCGACTTACCTTTTTAAAAAAAGGCAGTAGAGTGCAGGAATCCACGAAGACGCGCGAAATAAAGATGCTCCCCTTGATTTGCGGCGTAATGGAAATAATCCAAAAGTAACATTATCTGTAGACAAATCTTGACGAAATAGACAAAAACCCTTACTGTGCGCGGCATGTCAAATTCATAAAACTAGGTGCTGAATGTTTTCAGGTATCGTTGAGGCAAAGACTGAACTTATAGAATATACGCCCGATGACCCAAGAGCTCCTAAGCAGATCCAGATAAAAATAAAAAAACCATTAAATTTCAATGATATAAGCCGTGGCGATAGCATTGCCATCAATGGGGTTTGTATGACTGTTGAAGTTGTAGCAGCAGACTCATTGCAATTTGTCGTAGGGGCTGAGACTCTAAAAATAACCAAATGGTCAGAAAATGAATTGAAATCAAAAGAGCTTAATATCGAGCGTTCACTTAAATTTAGTGATCGTATTCATGGGCATTTGGTGTCGGGTCACGTTGACGGCATGGCGACTATTACAGAGTGTCATAGCATAAGCGGATCGCAGCTAATAAAAGTAAAAATACCTGAAGAGCTTCTACACTATGTTTGGAAGAAGGGTAGTATCACGCTTAATGGCGTGAGTCTTACCATAAATGAAGTTTCTGGTAGTGAAATCGAAGTGTGCTTGATACCAGAAACATTGCGAAGCACAAATCTAGGTAAATTGCATGTGGGGGATCGTCTAACTGTTGAGAGCGATCAACTGGCAAGAGCATTCAGACGTCAATATGAACTAGAAAGGTCGGCGCGTGAACTCCATACCTGAACTTGTTGAAGATATTCGCTCAGGCCGAATGGTAATACTTGTTGATGATGAAAATCGCGAAAATGAAGGCGACCTTATACTAGCGGCAGACTTTATAACCTCGCAGGCTGTGAATTTTATGGCCACTGAGGCTCGTGGTCTTATTTGCCTGTCGCTTTGTGAGAGACAAATTGCACGATTGGGCTTACCGCTTATGGTTAAAGATGATCATAATTACTCTCCGAATAAAACAGCATTTACTATAAGTATTGAAGCGGCATCTGGCGTATCTACGGGTATTTCAGCGGCTGATCGAGCTCATACAATTCGCGTGGCTACAAACCCGTTAGCAAACCCATCCGACATTATTGCTCCTGGGCATGTTTTTCCGATTAGCGCGCAGCCGGGCGGGGTTTTAAAACGCGCCGGACATACTGAAGCAAGCGTTGATCTGGCGCGGCTGGCTGGTTTAAATCCGGCTGCGGTAATTTGTGAAATTATGAACGCTGATGGGACTATGGCTCGAGTTGATGAGTTAAAAAGTTTTGCTATTAAACACAATATTAAAATAGGCACTATCGAAAATTTGATTAAATATCGCTTGCAAACAGAGAGCTTTATAGAAGAAAGATTAAGCGCCGCACTACCAAGTCGTTTTGGCGAAGGGTTTCAAGCCAGACTTTTTCACAATAAATTAAATGGCCATGAGCATTTGGCTATTGTGATGGGAGATTTGAAAGGGGACGAGCCAATTTTAGTGCGTATGCATGCTGAAAATATTATGGGAGATGTTTTTGGGGATATTCGCCACCCAAGCGGCGAGTATTTACAAGCAGCACTTTCTCTTATAGCTAAAAAAGGTCGTGGGGTGGTTATTTATTTACGAAATGAAGATCTAAGCTCACGTTTTAATGCAACAGATTTGCAGATGGATGACAAAGACTATGGTGAGGGCGCACAAATTTTGCGCGCACTAAATTTAAAGAAAATAATTTTGCTATCAAATCACGCAACAAAACGAGTGGGTATTAAAGGGTACAACATAGAGATTGTTGATAGCATCCCACTTTATATTCAAAGCGAAGAAGGAGACATGCATAATGTCACACGCCTTGAAATGTAAGATTAATTCGAGCTGGAAAATAGGAGTGGTAACTTCGAGGTTTAACGACGAGATCACAACTAAACTTCTTGAAGGAGCGCTTAATAAACTTACCGAGCTTGGTATGACTACTGAGCAAATTTTATCTGTGAGTGTGCCCGGAGCTTACGAAATTCCGCTTGCAGCGAAATGGTTATTAGAAAAAGAATGTGCAGGCATTATTGCTCTAGGTGCTGTTATTCGCGGCGAGACTAGCCATTACGATTATGTTTGTTCAGCTGTTGAACGCGGCTGTACAACTCTTCAGCTAGAGTATGGTAGCCCCGTGGTTTTCGGAGTTTTAACAACTGATAATGAGTCGCAAGCTATTAACCGCATCGGCGGTCTTCATGGCCACAAAGGTGAAGACGCGGCAGCTATTTTAATTGAAATGTTGAATTTAAAAGAATCATTAACCACCCCAAAAACAAAGGAGAAAAAAGGTGACCGACTCCAAAACAATCACAATGAATTTATTTCTTAATGAGCTAAAAAAGAAAGTTAGCGATTCAAGCGCAAAACTTCTTTTACATACGGCGGTAATCCGTTCAGGGATTAGCTGCGCAGAAGATTCTCCGCTTAATAAAGAAGATGCGCAAAATCTGTGCTTACAGCTTA
>MEPT01000096.1:299-7792 GCA_001769925.1 Bdellovibrionales bacterium RBG_16_40_8 | reverse complement strand
CAAAACTAAAACGCGGTCAGAATCTACTTTAAACTTACAAGAGAAAAAAAAGCGTCGGCGTGAAATGGCAGCCATTGGGGGGCTGGGGGGACTTTTCATTTTGCTGACGTGGATTCTGTTTAAAATGTTTGGCGTAAGCGAGCAGCTGCCGTTTGAATATTCTATTTTCTTTTTTGGCCTAGTTAATTTTAACATAATTTTATTTTTGCTTTTGATGTTTTTTATCTTTCGTAACATCGTCAAGCAATTCTCTGAGCGTGAAGGCGGCCCTATAGGCAGCAGTTTAAAAAGTAAACTTATTGCTGCTTTTGTGGGGTTTAGTTTTGTTCCTACAGCGCTAATGTTTATTGTTTCGGTTTTTTACATCAATAATAGTTTTGATCGTTGGTTTAACGAAAAAGTCACAGGCGTTTTAAAGAGCTCAATGGAAGTGACGAATTCTTATTATCTAATGGCAAAGAAAAAAAATTACCATTTTGCTGAAGAAGTCGCTAAAGCCGTAGCGCCGCTTTCAAAAATAGCAGAAGTTGATAAAGTAA
Organism: Bdellovibrionales bacterium RBG_16_40_8; assembly: GCA_001769925.1. GTDB lineage: Bacteria > Bdellovibrionota > Bdellovibrionia > Bdellovibrionales > UBA1609 > RBG-16-40-8. The sequence continues at coordinate 7,253 of MEPT01000096.1, read as the reverse complement.
TTAAAAACTTACAAGTACGTTACAGCTTAGATGCGGTCGAATACTATCCAAATCTCTTTGCGAAACGTGTAGCTGCGTTTGATAAAAATAATGGTGTGCCCGAAATACCTTCGGTAAGTCTTGAGTTTCGTGAAAAAGGTGTTTCTAACAAAGATAACTCTAGTTTTATTCACCACTTTGCTGAGGGCGATTTGGTTAGAGTTATTGTCCCGGTAGAGGCGTCTGTTATGGGTGGCGCCATAGTGGTGAGTTCATACATCCCACTATCGTTAGTTGCAAAAATGGATGATATTGCCTCAGCATTTGAAAATTTTCGCGATACTGATCCACTTGCTTACCCTATTAAATCCATTTATTTAATTATACTGGTACTTATGACTCTAGTAATTTTATTGTGCGCGACGTGGTTTGGTTTTTATTTAGCTAGACAGTTAAGTATACCCTTAGAGAAATTAGATTTAGCAACGCAGCAAGTAGTGCGAGGTGAATATGCCAACATAAACATTGTTTCTGGTTCTCCTGAAATCAATAGATTGATAAATAATTTTAATACGATGACATCATACCTAGAGCGCTCAGAGCGAGAAGTTCAAGACGCAAATCAGAACTTACGTAAAACTCTTTCTCAACTTGATGAACATAGTCGTTATATAGAAGTTGTTCTTGGTAATGTGACAACAGGGGTGATCTCTATGGATCAAAGCGGCAATGTCACAATGATTAATAATCATGCAGCTCAACTTTTAAACATAAATCCTGAAGAATATATTAATAAAAATATCCAAATAGTTTTGAATCTGCCTCATGATCAACTATTTCAGGATCTTCTTAATACAATGAAATCTCACCAAGCGCGAACTTTACATAAAGAAGTACAAATTAATGTGCGTGGGCGACCACTACTTCTTTCTATGACGATTTCTGTTTTACACGATGATAATGATAAAGAGATTGGTAAAATTATTGTATTTGATGACTTAACACCTATGATCGCTGCGCAGCGAGCAGCAGCTTGGACAGAGGTAGCAAGACGCATTGCTCACGAAATTAAAAATCCTCTGACGCCAATAAGTTTGGCGGCACAACGGTTGCAGCGAAAGTTTGGCGATCAGATTAATGACCAGGTATTTATTGATTCAACGAATATGATTGTTGATCAGGTTAATGGGTTAAAAATGCTCGTTAATGAATTTAGTCAATTCGCCAGAATGCCAAAGACACGCCCAACCTTGAGCAACTTCAATCAAACAGTAGTAGACGCATTAAAACTTTTTCAGCCAGGTGAGCAAACTTACAATTTGAGTTTTGATCCAGATAATAGCTTGCCTGAATTTCTTTTTGACTCTGACCAAATTCGTCGAGCTTTAACCAATCTTGTTGATAATGCGGTTGAGGGTGTTCGTAATAAACGCGAAGCGCTTGTTAAAATTAAAACGCAATATGATTCATTGACAAAAATTATGCGCTTAACTGTATCTGATAACGGTGGCGGTATACCAAGGCACTTGAAGGGTCGTATTTTTGAGCCATATGTCACAACAAAAAAGCATGGCACGGGTTTGGGGCTTGCGATTGTGAAGCGCACGGTCGAAGATCATAATGGGTATATAAGGGTATTTGACAATCCTCCTAGTGGTACGCGATTTGTGATTGAGTTGCCGGTAATTTTGTCCAATACTGCTAGTGAAGTAATAAGATCAAAATCTGAACCAGAGGCATCAGCCCATGAATCCTAAAAATGACGTGAAAATTTTAGTAATTGATGACGAGCCTGCTATTCGTAGTGTGCTCACAGCATCGCTAATAGATGAAGGATATAATGTTACGTGGGCAGCTGATGGCGCTAAGGGCCTTGAAGCAATTAATAAAGAGCGACCAAATATTGTGCTACTTGATATCTGGATGCCTGGTGAAATCGATGGGCTTGAGGTTCTGCGACGAGCGCGGCCTAATTTTCCGGCCGTACAGTTTATTATGATGTCAGGGCACGGTACCATTGAAACCGCTGTGAAAGCGACAAAACTTGGGGCTTGGGACTTTGTTGAAAAGCCTCTTTCTATAGATAAAATTTCTATTTTAATTACAAATATTCTTTCTTTTCAGAATGAGCGTGGCGAAAAGATTGCGTTACTAAATAAATTACGCAGAAATATTGCATTGATTGGCGAAAGTGATCCAATGAAAGATCTAAAGCGAATTATTGCGCGAGTGGCGCCAAGCCAGTCGTGGGTTTTGGTCACAGGTGAAAATGGTACAGGCAAAGAACTTGTTGCACAGAATATTCATTACTTGAGTAGTCGCGCTAGTCGCCCATTTATTGATGTTAACTGTGCAGCTATTCCATCAGAACTTATTGAAAGCGAACTTTTTGGTTATGAAAAGGGAGCTTTTACGGGCGCTGATAAGCCTAAAAAAGGTAAATTTGATCATGCTAACGGAGGCAGTATTTTTCTTGATGAGATAGGTGACATGAGTCTTGAGGCACAAGCTAAAATTCTTCGTGTTTTACAAGAGAAAAAATTTCAGCGCGTTGGCGGTAGTGAATCTATCAATATTGACGTACGGGTAATTGCGGCTACAAATAAAAATCTTGAAGAAGAAATTAAGTTAGGGCGTTTTCGCGAAGACCTGTATCATCGACTTAACGTTGTTCCGATTACTGTACCTTCAGTACGGCAGCGGGTTGAGGATATCCCAGCTTTGATCTCGCATTTTGGTGAGCAGTTTGTACGCGAAGGTGGCTACGCAAAGAAAATATTTTCTGATAGTGCCATTGAGCGCATGAAAATTCATCCATGGATGGGTAATGTTCGTGAATTACGTAACTTTATAGAAAGAATATATATTTTGATCCCGAGTGATTTTATTGATGTGCATGATTTGAAGATTGCCGGTATGGCCTCAGAAAGTGCCGGGTATGCTAGTACAGAATCAACATTTCGCGGTGCACGCGCTGAATTTGAAAAAGATTTTTTACTGCAAAAAATTTCTGAGCATGGTGGTAATATTAGTAAAACGGCCGAATCGATTGGGCTAGAGCGTAGTTATTTACATAGAAAAATAAAACTTTATGGCATTGACGCATAATTCATGAAATGGACTAAAAGTTATATCTATACATTAAAAGAAACCCCTGCTGATGCTGAAATCGTCAGTCATAAACTGATGGTTCGCGGTGGGTACATTAAAAAAGTCTCTCAGGGTATATTTACTTATGGGCCACTAGCGCTGCGTTCTATACGTAAATTTGAAAATATTGTGCGTGAAGAGCTAAATAAAAGGGGTTGCGTTGAAATTCTTATGCCGATGGTTCAACCAAAAGAACTTTGGCAAGAAACTAACCGATGGTCTGAGATGGGCAAAAATCTTTTAAAATTTAAAAATCGCACTGATCAAGAATTTTGCCTTGGTGCTACGCACGAAGAGATTATTACAGATTTCATTCGTAGAGACATAAAAAGTTACCGTGATTTACCTGTGGTGCTTTACCAAATACAAACGAAGTATCGCGATGAAATTAGGCCGCGCTTTGGTCTTTTGCGTGGTCGCGAGTTTCTGATGAAAGATGCCTACAGCTTTGACCGCGATGCTGATGGAGCTATACAAAATTACAAACTTCAGTATGCGGCTTATACGGCTATATTTAAAAGACTCGGCGTGAATTTTGTTTCGGTAAAAGCTGATTCTGGCAATATCGGTGGCAGCATGTCTGAAGAGTTTCACATACTTGCCGAGGCCGGTGAAGACGCTCTACTTGTTTCTGAAAATGGTGATTTTGCTGCGAACGTAGAGGTTTGCCCAGCCATTGACGCTACTCCGCACGTGTCGTCTGATAAAGAATTAAAAGTACTTGAAAAATTTGCTACCACTGGGCTTAAATCAATTGATGATTTATCGAAGTTTTTGAAAATAGAAGCCAAAAATTTAGTAAAAACGCTTTTTTATTCTGCCGCTGAAGAGGGAGCAAAAGATATTAAGCCAGTTTGTGTGCTTCTTCGTGGTTCTGATGAGCTAAATTCTGTTAAATTAAAAACTCTTCTTGATCTATCAAACCCGCCGCTAATGTTGACTGATGAAGAAGTCAAACAGGTTACAACAGCTTGGCCTGGTAGTTGCGGTCCTGTTGGATTAAAAATACCAATTTATATGGATAATGGAGTAGAGGGTTTAAAAAACTATGTGGTTGGTGCAAATGAAGATGGTTTTCATCTACGTAACGTCAATCATGATCGTGATTTTAAACCTACCAAAATAGCAGATTTACGTACGGCTCGACACGGTGATAAAAGTCCAAACGGTAAAGGGCTGCTAAAGTCTTATCGTGGCATTGAAGTAGGACATATTTTTTATCTTGGGTCAAAGTACTCTAAAGTCATGAACGCTAGTTATCTAAACGAGAAAAGCGAGGCCACATTTATTGAAATGGGCTGTTATGGCATAGGTATTTCGCGTACTGTTCAGGCAGTAATTGAGCAGTGTAATGACAAAGATGGCATTATATGGCCTGTATCTATCGCACCTTTTCATGTGCATATTTGTTTACTTGATCCTCAAGATGCTGAAACGGCTAAGTATACAAACTCTATTTACGAAGAATTATTATCTTTGGGTGTAGAATGTCTACTTGACGATCGTGAAGAAAGACCAGGAGTAAAGTTTAAAGATGCCGATCTTCTCGGCATGCCGCTACGGTTAAATATTGGCAAGCGTGGTGTGTCAGCAAACGAGATTGAAATGGTTATACGTAAAAGCAAAGAGACCATAAAAATTTCGCTTAAAAATGTAGTGCAAGAAGTGAGTTCATGGGTAAAGTCGCAGATGTAGTCACGACAAAATTAACTTCGCCCATATTTGTGGCACTTGATCTAGATAGCGATATTGAAGCACTCAAGCTCGCTAAAGATTTGCGCCCGTACGTTGGTGGTTTTAAAATCGGCCCGAGATTAACTTATAAATATGGCTCGCTGTTTGTTAAAAAACTTGCAGATATTGGTACGGTTTTTGTCGATAATAAATATCATGATATTCCTAGTACGGTGCTTGCTGCTTTAAGATGTACTTTTGAATCTGGTGCGAGTTTTGTCACCCTACACGCTAGTAATGGTTATTCAGCGATGAAAGAATTTGCAAAGCTCGAAATTGAATTAAGTCGTGAACGGCCATTTCAAATTTTAAGTGTAACAGTTATGACCAGCTTTGATGAATCAAGTTTGCCGTCTAATTGGCGACCACAGACAGTTCGCTCTCATGTTGAAGCACTAGCGCAAGAAACAATAGTTGCAGGCCTTTCTGGGATAGTTTGCTCTCCAGATGAAGTTTCAACTTTACGTAGCAAATTTCCAGAAGCTTTTCTTGTCACTCCAGGAATTCGTTTACCTGGTGACCATAAAGGAGATCAGTTACGAGTAATGGGTCCAAGCGAAGCTATACAGGCCGGCGCCTCTGCGCTTGTAATCGGCCGACCGATAGTAGCTGCCGCAGACCCAGTTCTTGCCGCCAAAAAAATATACGATCTTATTGGCTAAAATTCGCATTAATTTCTGCCAGATTAATAGCTAGCTTGTGCCATTGTGCGCTCGTGTCTGCCAGTTAATTCAAGAGCAAAACCAAGCTGCATTAAAATTTCTTTAAATCCACTGATGCCACCATAAGATGTTAAATTGTTAGATTCGCCAAAAGGATCGCCATTACTTATGTAAGCACTAATAAGTGGGCCAATCGACCATTCGTAAGGAAATCTGTAACGAGCAGAAGTAGAAATAATACCAACAGATGGGTTGAGATTATAATTTGATAAATCAATTAAGTTATTTAGAAGTTAACGGGTATCTTTCGAGCACGTTGTAGGCTGAGCCATAGTTTTGCATTTGACTTTCTATGAGTACAAGCTCGCCCACTATAATTTTATCAAGTTTTTGTCGTAAAAATGGCGAGATTATTTTTTTTACTGAATGTTGGTTGCGCAGTCGCCCTAAAGTTATATGAGCCATAAATTTTTCATAATCATCAGTGAGATTAAGGGCTGCGCCTACTTTATTATGAAGTGTTCGCAGTTCTTTTGTTGTCGCTGCGCCCGCCCAAATAATTCGCGCTGCGAGTTCATCTGGAAAAGCACCCGCGCCCTTTATGTCTAAATCAAAAGCTGAAGTTTCTTCAGCTACTTTTTTTAAAGCCTGATGAATTTTTTTAATATCAACTACCGCATCGCCAAAAAACCAAACTGTGATGTGCCAATTTTGCGGCGAAACCCAGCGAACGTCGATCTCGTGCTGCCCAAAAGTTTTTTTTATTTTTTTACTAAAAGCTATAAGTTTGGGGCAATTCTCTGCAGAAATCATAACTGCTGCAAATAGACGTTTTTTTAAGACTTGCGAAAAGCTGTCATTAGTCATAATTTTGTTCACCGTTTGACGCCTAAAAGCACCGTTGTTATACCTCAGAAATGCTATACCATAATATATAGGAGTAAGCGTGAAGGGCAGTGTTTTTGTAAAGAAAAATTCGCTGTCAGAGAGTAATTCGCTTGAGTGCGAACACAAGGGTCTTCTTGTTTTGCATGAAAGCTTTGCGCGACATGGGCTTTATGTGCCAAATATTATTTCAATTAATAAAAATGAGCTTTGTCTTGAAAAAGTTCAGATCAAAAGCCCGACTTTACAAGATTTTCGTATGTTCGGTGAAAAATTCGGGCTAGATTACGATAACTATATCGGGCTTAATCGACAAATTAATACTTGGCACATAAATTGGGGAGAATTTTTCGTTATATGCCGGTTAGATTTTCAGATTAATTTAATTTCTAACAAAAAAGTTAAACTTGAATGCGAAAGTATTTTAAAAAATCATAAAACCAAAGTGATTGATTTTTTAAATAAGCATAAACCGAAGCCATCACTTCTTCATGGTGATTTATGATCAGGCAATGTGCTTTTTTCTGCAAATCCTGCGACAATA
>MEPT01000096.1:0-171 GCA_001769925.1 Bdellovibrionales bacterium RBG_16_40_8 | reverse complement strand
ATCAAAAAACCGTAGTACCATCAGCATATGAGAAAACATAGTAACGCTATCCGCACAGTTATTGGCATGCATGCCGCGCGTGAAGTGCTTAAAGTTCGCCCCAAGGCAGTCACTGAAATTTGGCTTAAAGAGGGAGCGGAGCGCAGTCAGGATCATTTTTTTTTAATTGAG
>MEPT01000095.1:13412-14172 GCA_001769925.1 Bdellovibrionales bacterium RBG_16_40_8 | reverse complement strand
TATCTAGCTCATCGATATCTGCAGATTCAGCAAATGCATCTTTAACGTCTATTTTTTGTTTTAAAATTAAATTTACTAGAGATTGGTTTAAAGTGATCATGCCTGATTTGCTTTGCCCCACCTGCATCATACCGTACATCTGATGCAATTTATTTTCTCTAATCAAATTTCGAATACCTGAGTTAAGGGTAAGAATCTCACACGCAACCACCAGCCCGCCGCCTTTTGCAGGCAGTAATCGCTGTGAAACAATTGCTTGCAGGGTCATACTAAGTTGAACACGAATTCTTTCTTGTTGTTCAGCTGAAAATACACTGACAACTCTTGTGATACTAGATATTGCAGAATTTGTATGAAGTGTTCCGAAAACAAGATGACCTGTTTCGGCTACTGTCATGGCAGTCTCAATTGCTGTGAGATCGCGCATCTCTCCGATCAAACAATAATCAGGATCTTGGCGCAGCATATGGCGCAAGCCCTCCCAATAAGAATTGGTATCAACAGCCACTTCGCGTTGATTTACAATACAGTTTTTGTGATCGTGAATATATTCAATCGGGTCTTCAAGAGTTAAAATGTGGCCACGTTTCTCTTTATTTATCTTGTCTAAAAGGGCAGCAATAGTCGTAGTTTTGCCGCACCCCGTGGGCCCAGTTACTAGCACAAGTCCATTTGGAAAGTTTGTAATATCGCCGATAATGCTAGGCAAACCAAGCGTTTCGTAGTCGGGAATTTCTAAAGGTATGCGACGAAAAACTCC
>MEPT01000095.1:11328-13277 GCA_001769925.1 Bdellovibrionales bacterium RBG_16_40_8 | reverse complement strand
GAGACAAATCTCGCGATTTGACTCTGACAATGCGTCCGTCAATGCGTAGAGCTGGTGGGGTACCGGCCACCAAGTGTAAATCTGTGGCATTTTGCTTAACTGTGGTTTTGAGAAGCTGCTGAAGGCTAATCATAGATCATCGCCTACCGTTCCAGCAATGACTTCTTCTACTGAAGTTATACCTTGTTTTAGCTTAATAAGTGCTGCTCTACGTAGCGTGATCATTTTATCTACTGAAACCGCTTGCCTCTTAATATCTAATGTAGAACCACCACTGAAAATAGCATCTTTTACGGCGGCACTAAAATTTAATACCTCAAAAATTGCCATACGACCTGACAATCCGCTACCATTACATTTTTCACAACCTTCCCCTCGACGTAGGCTCGTGTACTCAGGCAATTCATTTTCTAAAACTCCAATTTCTAGTAGCGTTTCTCTTGAGACTCTCGCCTCAGTAATACAGTTATTGCAAATTTTTTTAATTAGTCGCTGCGCCACTACCAAAGAAGTACTTTCAGCAACCAGATAATTTGCCACCCCCATTGAGATAAGACGATTAACAGTTGTTGCCGTATCGTTTGTATGTAAAGTTGAAATCACAAGGTGTCCGGTAGCAGCCGCTTTGTAGGCAATAGATGCCGTTTCTAAATCGCGAATTTCACCAACCATAATAATCTCAGGATCTTGACGTAAAAATGCGCGAAGAGCCTCTGGAAAACCAAAACCAATCTCTGGATTAACATGCACTTGATTAATCCCTTCGAAATTAAATTCTACCGGGTCTTCAGCTGTAGAAATATTTACATCGACTGTATTTAGTGCACCAAGTGCCGAGTACACCGTTGTTGTTTTACCAGAGCCAGTCGGCCCAGTTATCAAAATCATCCCTTGCGGTAAAGCCAATGCTTTTTTTAGCAGATCAAGCTGTTGATCTTCCATGCCTAGTTTTGTCAAGTCGACCTGCAAATTAGACTTATCTAATAATCGCATAACAATTTTTTCGCCAAATAGTGTTGGAAGTGAATTCACTCGAAAATCAATCTCTTGCCCACTTTTTAATTTCACCTTCATACGACCATCTTGGGGTTTTCGACGTTCTGCAATGTCCATCTTGCTCAAAATTTTTAAGCGACTAACTATTGCCGCAGCAGAATTTTGTGGCGGCTGGTGAATTTCCATCAACTCGCCGTCAAGACGAAACCGTATACGAAATTTTTTTTCATATAACTCAACGTGAATATCAGAGGCCTTCATTTTAATCGCCTCTGACAGCATTGCGTTAACAAACCCAATTATTGGGCCATCTTCAGCGCTAACCTCTGCGTCTACGGTCATGACATTTTTCTTGCTGTCTACCACTAAATTATCATGTGACTCTTCAATTTGCGAAACTAGGGTATCCATTTTAGCACCGGCGCTTGCACCAAAATGTTTTTCAATAGCCGCATTAATTGAATGCTCGCTGGCAATCACTACTTCAATTTTACATCTTGTTAAAAGACCAAGATCATCTTTAATAAAGAGGTTGCTTGGGTCTGAAAATGCCACCACAAGGCTTCGCCCCGATTTCTGAACTGGTATGACCATGTGTCTGCGGCACAACTGTGCAGATACAAGCTTAACCGCCTCAGGATCTATCTCAAAATTATAGAGATCAATAGTGGGCAAATTGTATTGCCGCCCCATAAATTCGGCGAGTTCTTTGTCTTTAACAAATCCTAGCTGAACAAGTGATGAGGTAAGTCGCCCACCAGTTTGCCTCTGCTCCTGACGAGCTCTCTCAAGCTGATTTATGTCTATTAAATTTTCTCTGACGAGTAACTCGCCAATGCCTTTTCTCGCGCCCATGTACTAAATAGATTAAACGGTTGTGACGTTTTTTGTAACTGGACTAAAGGCCGGAACGGAGTCGTTTCTCATACTCTCTTTCATTGAACTTTCGACCA
>MEPT01000095.1:2645-11269 GCA_001769925.1 Bdellovibrionales bacterium RBG_16_40_8 | reverse complement strand
ATGAGCACCAACGTCTGCAGCTGCCTTTAGCAGCGGTGTTTCAATCGGCTGAATAGTAAAATCAATAGCTACTCCACCAGATTTAAAAAAATTGAAATAGAATAACTCTTCAAGCATGGGGTTATCAGTAGATAGTGGCGTGGTGTTCACTAAAACTGCGTGTGTGCCAGGCAGTAGTACCAATTCATCCTTTAATACCACTTTAAATTGTGCCCCTAAATGAGTTCTAGTCATGCTTTTTATTAATTCATGGGCAAAAATCTCATCAAGGCTTGAGACAGAAAATTGCTTAAAACCAGCCACAAAAAGTGATGTTACCGCCACCCGTGCGGCTGCACCCGACCCCACGACAAGAACTGCGCTTGAGAAATAAAATCTTTCGCCAGCACGCGCTAAAACGCGGCTAAACCCATCAACTGCATTTGAATATAACCACCACTTATTATGCATTTTAACTATCGTATCGGCAGCACGAATTTTACTGACCATTACCGAATGTTTTTCTAATTGCTTAACCACAATTTCGCCAAATCCTCGCCCTATTCTAATTCCGTCATATTTTGTAATAGATTCGGCGAGCACTTTCGGAAAATCTTCAACGGTCGGCTCTAAAAACTCTACAGAATTAACAAAATTATTTTCTTGCAGAAATTCACTAAGAATTTGAAAACGTTTTTCATTTTTTACAAGAGAAATTTCTACCCACTTAAACATAAAATCATATCACTTTATTGAAAAATATTTTTTAGCCTCTAACACATCTTTATCTATCTGCTCTATTAGCTCATATGATGAATTAAATTTCAATTCCGCTCTCAATCGTTTTAAAAAATCTACTCTTATGTTACGCCCGTAAAAATTTTCGTGCGCATTTATAACATGCGTTTCAACTGTTATGTCATAGTTTTCATGAAAAGTTGGTTTGCGACCAATATTTGTTACACTTGCGAGTTTTTTTCCCGCTATCTGAAATTCTGTTATATAAACGCCCAGTGCTGGCAAAACTTCAGACGAAAAGTTGATATTTGCTGTAGCATACCCAAGCTTTTCACCACGTCCTTCTCCGCGCACAACCTCACCTTCGATATAATAAGGCCGCCCCAATAAATCCCGGGCTTGAGAAACATCACCTGACTCAATCAGCTTACGAATACGCGTACTAGAAACCACTTCATTATTATAATTTATAGGTGCAACTTGCTCGATATTAAAACTGTATTTTTTTGCAAGCTCCATCAAAACTGATAACGATCCCTCTCTGTTACGCCCAAATACAAAATCATAGCCAATCAGAATATCTAATGGATGTAAAATCGGAACAATTAATCGAGAGATAAAATCCTGCGCTGATATTTGCGAAAACTCGAAGGTAAAAGGCTCTATAATTAATTCACTGACTTCTAACTCACTGAGCTGCTCCTTAAGATCTAACAGTGAAAAAAGCCTTTTTGTCGGATTTTGCGGACGAAGCACCATTGAAGGGTGCGGATCGAAGGTCATTACTACGCCGGGAACTTTAAATTGTCTCGATCTTTCAAGTAGTTGAGATATAATAGTTCGATGCCCCAAATGAACACCATCGAAATTGCCTATGGTCAGCACACAGCCTGATTTTAACGTAGACATAGATTTTAAACCGTGTGAAATCTGCATGAGGTTAAGGTATGCAACTTTTTTTACCTAACCAATTGAATTCTTAGAGTTTTTTTGATACGTTGCGTTACTGAAATGAGTACTCGGTTTCGCAGTCTGAAAGCTCTATCTCTACTTTTTATGCGTTTTTCTTGGCGCAGAAAGGGCCTATGGCTTCGCGCTATGCTCTGCTGGATGATTGGTATGGTGTTCATACTAGCCGATCGAGAGCACGACTATGATACAAGACTGCAACTACGCGGCGAACAGGCCGTTGATTCGCAAATTGTCACAGTTAATATTAACCCAGAAAATTGGCAAATTTGGCTCGCCTCTAATACCAACAAAATTAAATATACAAACGATCCCTCTGTTATAATTTCAGACCGCTATTACTGGGAGCCCAAAGCCTGGCAAAGGCTACTAGGTCTTATACTTTCTGAAAAGCCTGCCGTCATAGGCGTAATCCCTTATTTTGGAGAAAACATTTCTCGGCCCAGTAAAGAAATTCTTCGTTCGCAAGCGCTCAGTGATTCACGCATTGTCTGGACAATGCAATTGGATGATGACGGCAGAATTATGCCATCGCGCTTCGCACAGGCGAATAGTCATAACACTGGCCTTAATGATCTAATACCTGATCGCGACGGCGTAATTCGACGCGTTTCTCTTCATTCGGGAAAAGCCCATAATTTTGCCGCTCAAATTGCTCGAAAAATACCAACACTCAGCTCTGAATATCTAGAAAATTCAATAAGCGAAAAATCACATGTTATTAATTACGGCGGCCCGAAAATGTCATTTACGCAACTTAATCTGAACGAAATCACTTCGCGCAACCTACCGAGTAATTTCTTTTACAATAAAATAGTTCTAATCGGCACATCTAATAATGAAGAGATCGAGTATCGTACGCCCCTTGGCAACATGTCGCGAACAGAAATAGTCGCCAACCTTATTGATAACATTAAGAATGAGAAATGGGTGAATCGACCAAACCTGGCCTTAATTGCACTACAATTATTGTTAGTGGTTTTCATTGCTGCGTGGGTCACATCAAGCTACCCTCAGTTTCTTGCTCTTTTTATAATATTTTGCTCAAATCTTTTCTACTCTACTTTATCATTGTGGATTTTTGATGCCTTTCACTTTTGGACACCAATTTTTGTAGTTGTACTTGTTACTATCGTTACTTACGTTACATTCTTAAGTTTTCAACTTACTCTCAAAGAGTACCTAAATATACAGCTTGAAAATGAAAAGCAGTTTTTATTTGAAGTTGAACAGTTAAAAAACAACTTTCTTAGCTTAATCTCTCATGACCTAAAAACACCTATCGCCAAAATTCAAGCCATATGCGATCGACTGATAGCGCAGCACCCAAATCAAGAACTTACTCACGATCTTAGTTCGCTACGTGAAGTTTCATCTGAATTACATCGTTATATACAAACAATTTTGCAAATAACTAAAGTTGAATCGCGCAATTTTAGTCTTAATAAAGATTCTGCGGACATTAATGAAATTATTGATATTGTAATCGGCCAACTAGAACCACTTGCCAACTTCAAGAAAATTCATCTATCAACTGCTCTTGACCCAATATTTCTTATAGAGGTCGATCAGGTGCTAATGCGCGAAGTTATACTAAATATTGTCGAAAACGCCATTAAGTACACTCCAGAGGGCGGAGCTATAAAAATCACTTCTCGAGAGGTTGATGATCAGGTGTACGTTATGGTAGAAGACACTGGGCCGGGCATACCCCCCGAAGAGCAAACGCAGATTTTTGAAAAGTTTTTTCGCGGAGAGCTTGGCAAATCACAACCGAAAGGGTCGGGCTTGGGGCTTTATCTTGTTAAATATTTTGTTGAGTTACACAATGGCAAAGTATTTCTTGAAAGCTCGACAAAGGGCACAAAGGTTGGATTCTCTCTGCCCATAGGAGATGTTACTATTGAACCAGAATATAAACTGAATTCTCAACTAGGAGATAAAAAATATGCAGCTCTCGCTTAATGTACTTATAGTTGATGATGAACCTGAACTGGTTAAATCAATTGTTTCAATTTTAAATACTACTTTGCCAGAATATCGCCTTAACACTAAAGAGGCCAGCAATGGCAAGATGGCACTGGATTCAGTTAAGAAAGAGACTTTTGATCTCGTTTTAATGGATGTACGCATGCCTGAAATGGACGGATTAGAGGCATTGAAAACAATCAAAGAAGTAGACCCAAGAATAACTGTTGTAATCATGACAGCGCATAGCAATCTTCAGGATGCCATTACCGCCATTAAACATGGAGCATTCGATTATATAGAAAAACCTATAGACCCTGAAAAACTCTCGGCATTGGTCAAAAAAGCAATTGTAACAAAAGAAATGGTTTCAAACCTTACACTTTCAAGCCCAATTTTAGATGATGACATAGACAGCAAGTTTGTCGGCGCATCTGAAAAAATGCGCGAGATATTTCATCTTATAAATCGCCTAGCCAATGTTGACACTACTGTTCTTATTCGTGGCGAAAATGGCACAGGTAAAGAGCTCGTGGCTAGAGCTATACATTCTAATTCTCCGCAAAAACATGGGCCATTTGTCGCAATAAACTGCGGCGCAATACCTGAGAACTTGATGGAAAGTGAGCTTTTTGGCCATGAGCGTGGTTCATTTACCGGAGCTATCGACCGCAAGATTGGTAAATTTCAACTGGCCAATAAAGGCACACTTTTTCTAGATGAGGTCGGCGAACTTGAACCAGATTTACAAGTTAAACTTTTACGCGTTTTACAAGAGCGAAAATTTATGCCTGTAGGCAGCAACAGAGAAGTTCGTACAAACGCACGAATTATAGCGGCCACAAATCGAAATCTTGAAAAAATGATTGAAGAATCAGAATTTCGCGAGGATTTTTTCTATCGTTTAAATGTAATGCCAATTTTTTTGCCACCACTTAGAGAACGACTAGACGACATCGCTGGACTTGTTAATTTTTTTATAAATAAATTTTCAAGAAAACTAAACCGATCTATTCGCGGGGTAACGACAGATACCCTAGCAATTCTGAAAAAATATCGATGGCCGGGCAATATTAGAGAACTTGAAAATTGTATTGAACGTGCCTTCATTATCGAAAATGGCCCTTTTATAACCCCGCTTAGTTTGCCTGAGAATATACTGCGTGAAATAAACAATCGCAGTAACATCTTACTAACGGGCAAATACAGCGGCCCACTAGATTATGATATTTTTAAAGAAGCCGCTGAAAAAGAATTTATTGAAAGCGCTCTTCGCGCCAATGAAGGTAAAATTAATAAAACAGTGGCCCATGCAAATATTCCAAAAAATACGCTTCTTAGAAAAATTAAAAAATATAGTATTGATGTCAGTAGATTTGCGAAGGACTAATCGCTGCAGCTACTTCTTGAGCCGTTATTTTCTTCATACAGTCATGCGTGCCGATAGGACATTTTTTATGACCATGCTTGCCGCATGGGCGACAAGATAAATCCGTTTGCACCACAATCGATGAATCGCTCCAAGGGCGATAGCCCTGATCAATCGTAGTTGGCCCAAAAATGCCGACAACAGGACGACCGCTCACTGTCGCCATATGCATGGGCCCACTGTCATTTGCAACTATCACCTCTGCCTTTGATAACACATGATGAAGTTCTATAAGATCTGTTTTACCAGCCAATGAGCGTACCTCTACGCTAAGTTGCCTGGCTTGAGCTTTTTTTTCAATTTCACGACAATGCTCGATTTCATTAGACGCCCCAATTATATAGGCATTAAGGCCTCGTTCACTCAACAACTGTATTAGTTCAATAAACCCAGAATCTGTCCAGCGCTTTGTCGCCCACTGACTAGACGGCGCTATTACAACGTAAGGGCGATTAATCTGTAATCGTGAAAGCGTTGAGGTTACCGAAGATTTTTCAGCCTCAACCGTTGGTAAAAGATCTGCCGGAATTGAATATGGCCACCGTATAATGCTTGAACGCTCTGTAGAATTATGAAATTTTTTGTCTAGACTAAAATATTCTATTCTTTTTTTTATATTATCATCTACAGGTGATAGCAAAACTAAAGCTCTTAATACTTCGGGCAAATACATCGATCGCAATATCGATTCATCAAAAAAACTTTTTGACCACCACGTTTTATAACTAATTTTTTTTTGTGCCCTTACTTTACGTAATATCCACGCTGAATGAAAAGACCTATGCATACAAAATAAATATCTAATGTCTTTTTCTGACATCTTTGAAAAAAAATATTTAATCGATTTACGGCTTTTTTTATCAAGCTCTATCACTTCGTCTACAATTTTATTCGTTTGAAAAAACGCTCCCAACCCCGGTCGACATACAAGAATTATGGGCTCGTCTGGCTTGAGCCTTTTGACGTGTCTAATGAGGGGGATGGTAAGTAAGAGATCGCCGACAAATGCGGTATTGAATACGACATTAACCACTGAATTCCTTTTTTAACACCTGTGACAATTTCACTTATATCGACCAGATCATAGCACATCGGAGAGTTCTGGCAAGAACGCCGCCAGCATGGGCTACAAGAAGCACTTGTTTGTACGCGCACTCCACAATCAAATATATCGATCTCATGCGCACAGGTTGGCCCAAACCAAGCAACTGTCCATTTTTTTAACGCAATGGCCATATGCATGCCTAGACTGTCGCCAGAGACAACAATGTCGCACGCATTAACGCTAACAAGACCATCACGTAAACCCAAATCTACCGGCGATGCGTGGATATTTAAATCTTTGGTTATGAGTTCATTACGTATTTTGTCTTCAGCCCCACCTAATAAAACAATCTTAACACCTAGACTCTTTAAGCTTTGTATCATACGACGATGCGCTTCAACACTTAGTTTTTTATAAGGAATAATCGCACTGCAGCCCGTGTTTACACCTACCACTATTTCGTTCGGGGATGCCCACGCTGATCTTCGGTTCAAACTTTCTTGAATTTCGTTTTTATTTAACTGCAAACTATACGGGTCACGACAATACTCAAGCTCAAGCGCCTCAGTTACCAATTGAGTTTCTGGTTTTTTATTATCAAAAAATTTTTTTTGATTTGAAAGGCCAATTTCCCAAAGAGGCAGTGCCGCATCCGTTGCCGGGACAATGGCACCAGTTATCGTTTCAGCGCGAAATCCGAATATTTTTTTTACTTTAGTAGTTTTTAAAATACCCGCAGCGACTAAAGATTTATCAATACAAAAACCTACGTCAAATTCAAGACAAGAAAGAGAAAGTAAATCATCACGCTCTGTGGTAAGTACGCGATCAATTTGAGAATTTTCTCTGAGCAGTTGATCTGACGGCCTTTGCGTTACCCAGGTAATATGTGATCCCGGGTATTTACGATTAATTGCTGAAAGTAACGAAGTTGACCTAACTACTGCGCCAATAGCCCCTAGATGCACAATCAATATTCGCGCCTGCGGTATAGATCTAAAAGCACAGGCACTATCGCACTTTGCGTTTTGCGAACAAGGTTTATAGCCGTTGAAATGTCTGCATAATACCTCTGGCATATATACATTATGCCTAAACGCATTATTTTTCATATTCTACTTAAGGCCAGATCTAACGCTCTCCATGCGCAATTGACCTAACTTCAGCCAAAAACTGTCCGTACTTTAATTTTACATCGAGCTTTACTATAAATTTACGATCATCATCAGTCATCCATATATAAAATTTGCCTTTTGGCTTATATTTACCCTCTGCTGGAAATTCTGGAGTAATAACGACGGTGTCTAATACCCCCAATACTGTATCAAGCTTCTCTCTTCTAAGAACTTTTGCCTCAAATGAGCCATTTTTACTATCATCAGTATAGTTGATCTTAATACTTTGCCCTGGTATTAAATCAAAATTTCTTAGATAAAAAGCTACACTAAAAAAATTCTGCGAAAATGGGGCAACACTCCAGGTGTTTCTACTAACCTTACGATAAGAACCTCTCGCCTCTTCTTTGTTTGTCGAACCATCTTCTCGCACTTTATTTTCCCAGTCGGCTTCAGATTTTTTATCTTTTTTTATTTTTTCAAAATCATGATTGTCACCTTGTTTAATTTCGCTCTTCCACTGAAATACACTATTATTACCATGGTCAAAAAATTCGATATTTTCTTTAATACTTTTCTTTTCTATGCTTCTTGACGCAAAATATATTGGCACTTCGTTTTCATAATCAATAACGATTTTTGAGGTAAAATCTAAAGCATAAAAATTTTCAACGAATGCACTTGTGGTGTATGCATTGATTAAAAAATTATATGCCACTCGATTATTAACCAAATTATTGGGTGCCATACTTAAAACAATTTCGCCGGCATCTTTTGATAGCCAACCCACTTGGCCCTTGACGGCAAGCACTACTTTCTCTCCTGCTACAAATGGATCAATAGCCGGGCGACGCCCTACAAAATTTTCATCAGCTTTTTGCTTATAGGGAGACTTATTTTCTATCTTAACAGAAGAAGATTTACTAATGTTGGCTGCTTTCAGTTCTGCTTTTTTTTCTTTTTTCGCTGGCATAATCAAAACCTCTGGCTTAGGTATTTTTTTAGAAGACTCGTCTATAGGCAAGCTTTCAATTTTAACCAACTTTTTAAACTCTTCATTGTCGTCTTCAAAACTTCTGTCTGCGTCTTTCATTATCTTTGCTGAAGTACAACTAAGTACAAAAGAGCTAAAAAAAATTAGCAGAAATAAAAAAACTGTTGTTTTAAATTTATTCAATATTTGAATTTCTTCCATCGCCTGTGAACCCACATCCATTGTTCTGGATACGCCCTAACCCATTCTTCAATTTTATCGCAATATTTCTGTGTCATACAAGCAATAGTCTCTTCTTTATTCTTTGATTCTACAAACGGAATTTCTGGCTCAAAAACTATGTTTGTCGTGCCATCTGTATTGCGAAAGGTATAGGCGGGAACAACG
>MEPT01000095.1:1823-2635 GCA_001769925.1 Bdellovibrionales bacterium RBG_16_40_8 | reverse complement strand
AACGCCTCGCCAAAAGTGCTAGCCCCATGGCAGTTCCAGTCTCTCTACCAAAAAAATTAGTTTTGATACCAATGGGTGGACCCAAAAATTGGTCTAGCATAAATACAACAATATGGTTTTTTTTTAAATTTTTTAATATTGCTAAAGAGCTGCCTCGGTCAGGTATAAAAAAATTGCCTAGGCTCTCGCGCGTATCAAACCAAAATCTATTTAGCCACCCAAACTTAAATTCTTTCGATATTATATGTAGCTTATAACCATTTAGCGCCATGCCCGTTGCGCCCCAATCCCCATTACCAATATGAGCCGTCAACAAACATGCCCCATGCCCTTTTTTTAGAACATTCTGCAGGTTTTCTAAACCTTGAATATTAAATGTTGATTTCCATTTTTGCCTTAAATCTTCTGAACTAGCCAGAGCAGGTAGACGCAAAAACTCAATAAAAGTTCGTCCGAGATGCGAAATCGATAATCTTGCGATTTCAATTCGTTTTTCTTCTGTCAACTCAGGAAAACATTTACGTAAATTATCAAGCGCCACCCTTCGGCGAATACGTAAAACATCAAACCAGATAAATCCCATTATATTGCCTAAAAAAAATTGTACCACTATTGGCAGCCTTATCACTATCTCTGAAAACATATTAGTTAATCTGAATGAGTATTTTTTCATATAAGCTTTTCATCCTAATGCTCAATTTAGGTGCCAGTTCTGCCACCCAAATTTTTTCTTTTTCTAGCGGTAATTCAATTAACTTAACTGCATCTTTTTCTGTGGTCACAATCTTTCGTATGCCAAGCTCGCCAGACTC
>MEPT01000095.1:1482-1806 GCA_001769925.1 Bdellovibrionales bacterium RBG_16_40_8 | reverse complement strand
TTGCATATCATTTATTGTATAAACATGATGATCTTTAAATATAAAATGCTTTTTGATATCAAATCTATGATTCATCATAAACTCAAAAGATTGCGGATTACCGATGCCTGACATCAAAACTATCTTTTCATAGCTATCTGATTTATCTTGCAACAACCCATCCAAGCGAACAATACGAGATAGATAATAATCGCTTTCAATAATTGGTATGGGTAAATCGCCACATATTTGATCAATAAACTCTAAAATTCTCTGCTTGTGCTCAGGCGCTGTCAGGTTACCTTTATTTAAAATTATAAAGTCGGCCCGACGCAAACCGATTTT
>MEPT01000095.1:0-1447 GCA_001769925.1 Bdellovibrionales bacterium RBG_16_40_8 | reverse complement strand
ATCTTTTCAGTACAATCAATTACAACTATATCTATTTTTCGATTTAATCTGCGATGTTGAAAAGCATCGTCTGCGAAAACAATCTGAACATTTTCATTCTCTATAAGCTTTTTCATTACCTTTATACGATCTGAGCCCACATACACCGGCACCGTTGGAAAGCGCCTTGCTACCATCGCGGGCTCATCACCGTATACAGACCCAGAAACATCACCGCCAACGCGCATAACATCTTTGCCTGTTCTTTTATAACCTCGCGAAATCATGGCCGGCTTTAAATTTTGCTTTAGAGCCCAATTAAGTAATTCGCAAATAATAGGGGTTTTGCCTGTGCCACCCATGGTTATATTGCCAACGCTAACGACCGGCACCGAAAAATCGTGAATTGCTAATATTTTCTTTTCATACAAGATATTTCTTATGTCTGTAACGACCCTATAGAACGAACTAAATGGGATTAGTAATTTATTCATATTCATATTCATATTCAAAATAACATAGGTTTTAATTTTTCAGCAACACGAGCCGTAGCCCCACTTGTACCCAATAGCATCTCTGCTTGAGACAATTCTTCGGCTACTACTTCTCGTAATTTTTTGTCATCAATATATTTTTTTATTTCTTCAGTTAGTCGCAAAACATTTGCTTCATTTTGAAAAAGTTCAGCAACAACACGCCTACCTAAAATGAGATTAATAAGGCCGAAGTGCGGGGTGCCCTTAACAAACTGCCTGGCTAAAAATGCCGAAAAAGCATTCATTTTGTACATAATAACCATAGGCTTACGCAATAAGCCCACTATTAATGTAGCTGTGCCTGATGCACACAACGCTATATCTATAAGACTAATCATTTTCATTGGTTCGTCTTGAATAATTGTGAGTGGCATAGAATAACCTGGTAATACACGCTGAACATCGCTATTTGAAAACGTTGGCGCAACCAGTAGTGCAAATTTCAAATTTGTATTTTTTGAATACAGTTTTTCAGCTACCAATAACTGAGTTTGTAGATGATGTCGCAATTCAGAATGGCGACTCCCAGGCATAAGCCCGATCCAAATTTCTTCGCTAGTAACACCGTAGCGCTCACGCTCCCTATCACGCCCATGTCCGTCAAAATAATCTGCCTTTAATTCATCTAAAAGTGGGTGGCCAACAAATTCTACGCTTACTCCATTTTTTTTATAAAAATCTTTTTCAAATGGTAGCACAACTAGCATTTTATCAACGTTTTCTTTTATATTTTTAAGACGTGATTTTCGCCAAGCCCAAACTTGAGGCGATATATAATAGACTATTGGAATTTTATATTTTTTTAACTTCTTCGCCAAGCGTAAATTAAAATCTGGGTAGTCAAGAAGCAGAATAACTTTTGGTTTTCGCCTGGCAACTTCAGCAACAATATTATGAAAAACTTTTTTTATATGTGTATAATGCCGTAAAAC
>MEPT01000094.1:11412-12117 GCA_001769925.1 Bdellovibrionales bacterium RBG_16_40_8 | reverse complement strand
TTAACAAATTAAATAGTTTCATACTTCCCCCCTATTACATTTTTTATATAAAAAACCTAAATAGCAATAACGCTATAGGTTATTACTGATAAAATATACGCGAGCACATTCATTGAAACAAGTTGAATAATAGCAAATCTCATCGAACCCATCTCTTGTTTAGCAGTTGCAAAGGTAGCCATGCATTGAAAGGCCAGCATAAAAAACACCAGAAGCGAAACAACAGAGGCAAAAGTAAAAATCGGTGAGCCATCGGCGAATTTGGCCTGCTGCATTTGTTCAATAATACCACTACGCAAAGTTTCAGGGCTGTCAGATTCGACAATATTAAACATTACTGCAAGTGAAGAAACAAAAACCTCGCGCGCTGCAAAAGCAGAAATAAGACCAACGCCAACTCGCCAATCAACGCCCATTGGCCGAAAAACCCACTCCATTTTCGTGCCCATGGTCGCAGCATAACTATGTTGCAACCTCACTGACTTGTTAGTTTCTTTATACTGGGGAAAAGTTGTTAACACCCACAAAACAACTGATAGAATTAATATTATTGGACCCGTTCGCATGACGTATGATCTGGTGCGTTTAATACTATTTCTAATTACAGTTTTAAAAAGTGGCCGGCGATAAAGCGGCAACTCTAAGAGAAAAAAACTTGGAGTTTTTAAGCGAACAATTTTATTAAGAATAGTCGCGGCGATAGCA
>MEPT01000094.1:7811-11383 GCA_001769925.1 Bdellovibrionales bacterium RBG_16_40_8 | reverse complement strand
TTAAAAGGCTCGTTAGGGAATAAAAATAAAAGTAGTGCGGCGGAGACGGGTAAACGAGCCGAGCAAGTCATAAAAGGTATAATAAACATCGCGATCCATCTTTCTTTTTGTGAATTGATAGACCTTGCTGCCATCATCGCCGGCACCGCACATGCAAAACCTGAAAGAAGTGGTACAAAAGCTTTGCCATTAAGCCCTATCCTTGACAGTGGTTTATCAATAATTGTCGCCGCTCGCGATAAGTAGCCACTATCCTCAAGAAGTGAAATGCCTACGAAAAGTATAAAAATTTGTGGCACAAAAACCATTACCGCACCAAGGCCTGAAATAACGCCGTCGGCGATAAGATCTGAAAAAAACCCACTCCCAAGAAACGTTTTTACCTGTTGATTAGACAACGAGAAAAAGACGTCGACCAGATCCATGATTGGTTGTGCTACCCAATAAATAGAACTAAATAGAGTCAACATAACAAATACAAAAATAAGCGGCCCAAGAATTGGATGAAGAAGTACTTTATCTTTGGCCTCTGTTTTAGAAAAAACTAAAAGTTTTTTATTTACCACAGAATTAGCAATATCTTCACTCTCTGTGAAAACAGCACGAAGCTTATCTGTCGACCAATGCTGTAGCGGCACTTTGTTAACCATATTTGCATCTGCCTGCAAAACTGTTTGCAAAAGTGCTTTCACTCCACCGCCCAATACTCCATCGATAGGGCAAACCGGTACTTTAAGTTTTTCTGAAAGGAGCCGCAAATTAACTTCACTATTTTCTCGCAGATGCAGGTCATGCATAGTAACGGCAGTCACCACACAAAACCCGGCTTCTTGTAACTGCCGCACTAAGTGAATTTGTCTGGCAATTTGCGTAGAATCGAGAACAACTATAACTTTTTTGATATCATAGTTTTCATCATAAAGAGTTTTGAGAGTTATTTCTTCATCAAGTGACTTCGGAAAAAGGCTATACGTGCCAGGTGTGTCAATAATAGCTAGTTCTTCACCTTCTGGAGTACCTAAAGATGGTAAAGCATGCCCTATAGATATATCAACGGTAGAGCCAGGATAATTTACGACTTGCTGTTTTCGGCCCGTAAGCCAGTTAAAAAGTGTGGTTTTACCTGAGTTTGGTGGCCCCACTAACGCAATAGCATTCATTCAACCCAGACCTGATCAGCCTCGTCGCTACGCATGGCCAGAAAAAGCGGACCAACCTGCACAATAATGGGTCCAGCGAAAGCAAGGCAGCGTAAGACTTTTATGGTTTGTCCAGGCGCAATGCCAAACTCAAGTAGACGCTCTCTAACAAGTGGCTCTGCCGTTATATCTAAGACCTTACCCTCTGCCTTCTCCGATAATTCAGATACACGTTTCATGATAACTTTTTACCAATTCACGCACATAAAATACATAATTTTAAAATAAGTACTCGAAATGAAAACCAGTTGAAATGACTACGTAACGCCACGACTTCTCACGCCGCCGTGCGCATTACCTGAAATGCAAGTCTCTGTTAGCCTTTAGGCATGCTTGCAAATGCTCTTGTTCTTCTTGGTGCAGCTATTCTTGTAGCCACCATATTTCATTCTATGAAACTGCCACCTATTGTTGCGTTTATTTCTGCCGGAGTTCTCGTAGGGCCCTCAGGGTTTGGGCTAATTTCTTCAATGCCACAAGTAGACACTCTAACCGAAATTGCAGCCATGCTTTTAATGTTTACTATTGGCCTTGAATTTTCTTTTAAAGATCTAGCAAATTTTAGGCGAGCACTTCTTGTTTTAGGAGTTGGTCAAGTATTACTAACAATTTCACTTTTTACTATTTTATTCTGGCTTGCCTTTTCGATGCCAATTGAAAAAGCGATATTTGTTTCTTTTTTAGTCGCCCCTAGTTCAACTGCTGTGGTGTTAAAGCTTCTCTACGACAATCGTGATTTTGAAAGTCCTTACGGTAAAGCGACCTTTAGCATTCTACTACTACAAGATCTTGCAATTATACCCATGATTGTGGCTATCCCTTTTCTAGTTTCAACTCGGTCGGTAACAACATCAATATTTGACTCAATTTTACCTGTTTTGTTACTAATCTCGCTTGTCGGACTTCTTTTCTTCATTTTAAGCAAATATGTTCTACCCTATATTTTTTATCGTGTTTCACAAACTCGTAACCGCGAAATATTTTTCTTTAGTGTTTTATTTATTTTTATGGGCACGGCTACTCTATTAAATACGATTGGACTTTCTCTTTCGCTTGGAGCATTTCTGGCCGGCATGCTACTTTCTGGATCTCATTATAGCAAACAGGCTACAGCTGAGATTTTACCTCTTAGAGATTCTTTTATGAGTCTATTTTTTGTCGCTATCGGCATGATGCTTGATCTTAAATTTTTATTTAATAATTTTCACCAAATACTGCTACTCGGGCTTCTAGTAGTAGCTCTTAAATCACTTATTATTTTTTCTGTAACATGGTTTTCAGGCAATACCGGTAGCGTGGCGCGGGCCGTAACTGCACTACTTTTTCAATTTGGAGAATTTTCATTTATTTTAGCTGAGTTAGGTGTTAAAAATCAGTTGCTACGCGAACGCGAACAACAAATATTTGTCGCCATTAGCATTGCCTCATTGACTATTACTCCGCTTCTATATTCACGACTGTCTTGGTTTATGCACAATAAAAAATTAGATTCATCGCTGCCGGCTTCTCTTGTTAGTATAGCTACGTCTTTTCGTGAGCGATTAAAAACCTTTAGACGTCCGCTTAACCTAGACGAAATCGCTACAGAAAAAATGATTGAAAATCATGTCATCATCATAGGCTTCGGTGTAGCCGGGCAAAGCCTCTGCCGAGTGCTACATCACTTAAAAATTCCGTTTCAGGTTATAGAAATTAACGCAGAAACCGTGCGTATACACGCAAATCAAATACCTATAGTATTTGGCGACGCTGCTAACCCGCAACTTTTAAAAAAAGTCGGTATAGAAAAAGCAAGGCTTGTAGTGGTAGTTACCTCAGGCATTAATATGCTTGAGCCAGTTTATAGCTCTATAAAGCAACTTAATCCAACTGTACGTGTAATTGCTCGCACCAATTATATTCAAGATTTACAACGTTTTAAGCAGGTAGAAAACACAAAATTTATTGTGTCTGAACTTGAGACCACTTTAAAATTAATCAGTGAAACAATGCATGAATTTAAGATTGAAGAAACTTTGATTAACGATGTCGTAAACGAACTTAGAAAAGAACTTTAAAGTGATTTAGCTGCACGTTTTTCAGCTGATGCAACTTTACCTTTTAATCGCGAATTTTTCTTAGATATGCTCAAAGCCCTAGAACGTAACGTTTTTCTTTTAACATCATTAATTTTAATTTTGCGCTCTGCCCTGGCAAGTCGCTTATTCAAATTTACACTTTCTTGCTTTAATTTAGCTAACCGTATATCTGCAGCTTTTCGTCTTTCAACCGCATTAATAACCTTTTTTTCTTTTTCGTTAACTTTTACGCGCAAATAAGCTAAACGTTTTTCAGATTTTTCTTTACGAGCTTCTGCTTGATTTGCTTGTGCTC
>MEPT01000094.1:6143-7802 GCA_001769925.1 Bdellovibrionales bacterium RBG_16_40_8 | reverse complement strand
GCTTTTTTCTTATACAGTTTAGAAAGATGCTTTGCTTTTTCTTGAGCTTTTTCGTTAGCGCGTTTTACCCTTTTAATTTCTCCTTCGAGCTCGCGCGTTTCTTTTGTTAATCTAACACTTTCGCGATTTGTCTCCTCAGCTGCCGCCTGCTCACCAAATTGCTCAATATCTTCGACGTCTTTTTCAAGTTCCAATTCATCTGTTTTTTGATTTATTCCCTTAAGGTCAGTAGCCCACGTCGGCGTTGTCATTAGCAAAGCTACAAATGTTAAAAATAAATACTTCATTTTTTAACTCCCTTTATACATGAAATGTAGAGCAATCTTAATGCCGGTTTGAAATACAATCTATTGTGATTTCAGCTGGTTGTGCGTGAATGTTATATAAAAGAGTGACTTTTTTTGTCCTAAAGTCGACCCTGAAATGCAATTAAACTGGGGGTAAGGTTACGGCGTACCACTAGCCCGTATATGTAGTCTAAGACGTTACAACCAATTGCATACTCGTTATACGTACATAAGACGCCGTTTTTATCATGGCGAAATGTGCCGACAAATGTTTTGCCTTGTAAAGTAAGCGTAAAAGTAAATATTTTTAAATTATCTTGATAATTAATTGTGCTTGTCTCATGCACCATCGCCTGGTTACCTTCGATAGTATTGACACTATCAATGATATCAATACTTATTGATATCATGTCATAATCACCTCTACCTTTTGGCATTATCACAGCTTTTGAATTTTGCTGACTAGAAGAATCTATAATTTTAGTAATAGTTAAAATATCGCTGCCTAATATTTTTGTATCACGAGAAATTGCTTCGGTAAAAATTTGGCCAATACGTCTTGAGGTTGTGGACTGCGTATAATTAACTTGGCACTTTTGGCCGTTAACTGTTACATCTAACGTATCATAGGATTTTTTCTTGCGCGAAACTTCACACGAAGAAAGTATGTCCGCAATTTTTTTAGCATCTTCACTAACACCATCATGATTAGAGTTGATAGTTTCTTTGATTCCTTCATATAACGCTCTTCGGCCTTTAAAAAATTCATGAAGCATGTCTGCTTCACTCGGCGAAAACCCCGCAAAAGAAATCGAACCGAAAAAGAAAAATATTAATGTAATCATTGGACGCGTCATATACCCTCCTCCGCTTCATTATCTTTACCATAGACAATGTCTGCTTTTTAAGTCTATATATAATTGACATGAATAAAATTACTAAATGCAAAAAATTGCCTCCGGTGCAATATGGCAAAAACCCGCCATTCGGCACCATCTTTTCGCCTCACGTTTTACGTATGAACCTTAAGCTTGATGGGGTAAATGATTTTGCGGCAGAAATAAAACCGCTTGAGGCAGAACCCATGCCACCAACGACATCAGTCCTTCACTATGGGCAAAGTATTTTTGAAGGTATGAAAGCTTACCGTTTAAAAGATGATACCATAGGAGTTTTTCGTGCCGATTTACATGCTAAGAGGTTTCGCGCCTCAGCTCGGCGCATGATGATGGCTGATATTCCTGAAGAAATATTTTTGAACTGCATTAAAGAATATGTGGCGTTTGTTGCCGACAATGTACCAAGTGAGCCAAACCACTCTCTTTATTTACGGCCGTTACTTTTTGCTTCTGATGCAAAGGTTAAAGTTGGC
>MEPT01000094.1:1323-6136 GCA_001769925.1 Bdellovibrionales bacterium RBG_16_40_8 | reverse complement strand
CTTGTTTTATATTATGAGCTCTATTGCTGGCGGCTATTTTGGCGAAGGAGTACCCAAGCCAGCAAGAGTCATGGTAAGTCGCGAGTTTGTTCGTGCCTTTCCTGACGGTTTGGGTGAGGTTAAAACTGCGGCTAATTATGCTATAAGCATTTATCCACAAAAACTTGCATCACAAAAAGAATGCGACCAAGTGCTCTTTCTCGATGCCATACATCGTGAGTACATCGACGAGTTAGGTGGTATGAATTTTTTCGCAATACGTGGCAATGAGCTTTTAACCCCTGAGCTAAATGGCTGCATACTTCACGGAATAACTAGAAGATCTATTATTGAAATGGCCCCAAAAATGGGGCTAAAACCTATTGAAGCACGCATAGCATTTTCAGATTTTTGTAAAGAAATTGAAAGCGGCAAAATCACTGAAGCCTTCGCCTGCGGAACGGCAGCAATAGTATGTCCGATTAGTGAATTTATTTATCAAGAAAAGCTTTCAAGTGAAGCCACACGAATCCGTTTTCAAAACGAACCAAAAATATCGTTAAAAATTCTGCATAAGCTTTCTGAAATTCAACGCGGCCATGACGCGGCCTACAATTCGTGGATTTTTTCAATACCCTAATTTACGTAAAGAAGATATTACCCCACACCACTATATTTATTCTCCCTCGTAATTGATAATTTTGCTAGAGTCCTGATTATGAAATACCCTGGTCGCTGCCCACATTGTTTTATGCGTGAAGAGGTCTGCATTTGTAAAGAAATCCCCCAAATTAAAAATAACACGTTTGTTTCTGTGATCATGCACACCAAAGAAAACAAAAAAACCACAAATACTGCACGCATAGCCTGCATGGCTCTTGAAAATAGCAGAATTTTTTTACGTGGCGAACGAGATAGCATTTTGGATCTTTCAGAAATTCATTTTGCAAATAGACAATCCTTACTTTTAACTCTTAACGAAAAATCAGATGTTCTTACTCGAGAATTAGTTAAATCCTTTGGTAAGCCTCTACATCTTATTGTCCCTGATGGTAATTGGCGCCAGGCAAGTAGAATCGGCAAACGAGAACCTATGTTAAAAGACGTTCCATGGGTGAAATTACCCGTAGGACCTAAGTCTTGTTATATTAAGACACGAGCATCACCCTGAAGGACTTGCTACACTCGAAGCAATTGCCCGTGCTCTAGCCATTATAGAATCTCCGCGTATTGAAACAGATCTTATGGCTATATTTCGACTTATGGTTGAGCGCACACTTTCGACTCGCCCCCCCAAGCCGACTTAAGTGATTATTTTTTTTAAGAAATATTGAGCTTTCTCCGAGAAGTTACTCGAATATGCATTGGCTTAAAAGATTATTTAGTTTTAATCAGTCATCCGGCCCAGACACTGTAGAGCCGTCTGTGCATAAACTTATTGGCGTCAATGCTCTTAACAAGAGAAAAAATATTCGTATAAAATACCCTCATTTCGGAGCATTCGGCCCCTTTCCTCGCGTATTATACATGGGCCATGAAATGAATGTCGGTAATATTAGTGTGGGTGGGCTACACATTATAGACGATACTGAAAAATTAGGTTCAACTGTCAGCGATATTATTATGATAGAACTCATTTGGGGTGATTTTTCTGCAAAAGTACGTGTACGCGTGGTTGGCGTCAATTTACATAATCGCCATATACAGTTCGTTGATTTTAACGCTCAGGCTTATTTGCGTATTTCAATACTTACTAAGCCTGGCTATATAGGTAGTCGTTTTCACCGCGTACGTGATGAATTTGGTCAATTACAAGCTCTTGAATTGTGGGTAGGTGCAACAAGCGAATCTCTTATGTTTTGCAAAAAAAGCTCATCATTTGCTGAACTTGTTTTAAATGGGCAAAAAATAATATTTGAACGTGGGCGCTGTACTTATTTTGCCGAATCAGAAGAACCAGTTACACCAAAGCTTCTTACTGATATACTAATTATGATCGCAAATCTCAACGAGCCTACGCTTTTAGTAAAAAATTTGCTAGAAATAATTGAAAGCGATCTTAGCAATATTACGCCTAATATTTCGTCTAAAATTTCGTCTAAAAAAACTGGTACTTATGGCTAGAATTGAAAAATTTCAACCTCAGCTAAAGCCAGGTAAGCTTATCCCGCAAGGCGAGCGTATAGTTTTTGAAATTGAAAATCCAGTAGATCAAGTTGTTTTACCACTAGAAACCGTTGATTTTCTTTTGCTCTGTAATGGCGAACACACCGTCGGCGAAATTATAGAAAGACTTTATCACCGCAAGGGTGCCATTCAATTTAAGACTATTTATAAGACTCTTATCTATCTAAGAGATCGTGGTTTTTTAGAAAATGGTGAAGAATTAATCGTACATGACAAGCAAGAATCAATAAATAATACGCGTTTTTTTTCATTCAAGCCATTTTTTGAAATTGAGGTAGGCAAAAGAATTTTTAGCGGCGAGCCTCGCTTACTACATTTTTACTTTACCTCTATGATCACTATACTTACTGCAATTTTAAGTTTTCAAATGATTGAAAGTTCAGCCGTAACACTTAAATTTTTCAACTTGAGCAACTCTTTTGTACAAGGCCTATTTTTTTTGTTTATTACATCTTCAATACTTCTAACTATAAAAAATTTGTTTCAATGCCTCTTACTTTTGTATTTAACTGGCAGAGCCTATAATTTTAGTTTTGTTTTTACAGGGTATGCCTTCTATTTTCGCGTTAAGTCAGACTCGTTGTTTCTTGTTTCTGATCGCCTATATCTTTTTCTATATTACTTAGCTACGTCGCTATGTTATTTTCCGATTGTCGCTTGTGCCTTTTTCTTTTTTCCAAACTTACCATATTTAAATGAATCAATGAGCCTAGCACTTTTACTTTGTCTTTTTGATTTAAATCCGTTTCAAAATAGCAAAACAAGTTATTTGCTACGATCTCTACTCAACGATGATACCGTAAACAGAGTATCAGCCTATCTAAAAGATAGGCCCTTACTACAACTTGTTCACCCTTATGAAAGGCGTCAAGACTTAAGCCTTTATCTACTCTATGCGCATTTTGCTACTATATGGTCAGTAGCCATGATGTATATATCTTACTCAGCAATTGGGTATCACTATAAAAGCTTTTTGGTTACTATGCATACAGCATCTCTTGAAGAAAGAGGTAGTGCTTTAATTGCCTTTAGCATATTGATAACGCTTTTTTGCGTTATGTTTTACAATGTTAGTAAAATAATCTGGATGGCCTTAATATTACCAGCTTCTTATACATTTCTAGACTATTTACGACAGCGAAAATCGCATAGATTACAATTTTTTAATACTAAAGAAGTTATATCTGCATTAACCACCCTACCATTATTTAATTTTTTTGATAACGAACTTCTAGACATGATTGTTAATCGCAGTGAGCTAAAAGAATACAAATCGCATGCGCCTATAATTATTCAAGGAGATACCGGAGAACATCTTTATGTTCTTTTAAGTGGTAAACTACAAGTACGTCGTAGACTACCAACAGGCCGCATACAGAATATAAGTCAAATAATGCCTATAAGTATTTTTGGCGAAATCGCAATAATTGAAAGTACCCCAAGAACAGCTGATGTTGTTGCTACACAAAATTCTATAATATTAGAAATTCCGGCTCGTATGATACAACAAATTGCGCATAACTCTCAGTATGTGCGTGAACTAAGCAACTTTCAAAATGCAATAACGGTTAATCAATTTTTTACTTCTGCACCTCTTTTTCGTGAGCTTTCTGAGCAAGTTATACAAATATTTATGTCTAGAGGTAAAATCGAAAATTATGTTGAAGATCAAATCATCTTTAAACAAGGCGACCCAGGCGATGGTTTTTTTCTTTTACTTCGTGGTGCTGTTACAGTGCGCGTGAATGACTACAATGTAGCCCGAATTCAACAAGGTGGTTTTTTTGGTGAAATTTCTATGATCGCAGATGTACCGCGCACCGCAACCATATTCGCGTTAGAGCAAACCCAAGTGCTAAAAATCAACAGAGATACATTTTGGGAGATTTTAGCACTTGATATCAGTATGGCCATGTTAATCGAATCTGTCGGAGAAATGCGCATTCGCGAGGATATTGAAATTATTAAGGCAGGTAGCGCTCGCGTTGCATAGGCTTTCTTCTAAGACTTGACACTTTATTTTAACTCATAAAGAATATATCTATGCGTATATTGGCGACTACAACTTTAAATTTACTTATTATTATATTTTGCGGTTTATTTTATTGCCCGGCCTTCGCTGCAAGTGATCTCATTACTTTTTGCAATAACGAGCTAGCTAAGCTGCCAGGTAAATATGATAAAAATATTTTATCAAAAACTTGTGAAAAAATAGAAATACTCCCAGATTGTGAATCTGTGAATAAAACTCCTATAATTCATTATGAGCATAAGGGTACAAGTAGTACTAAAGGTAAGCGCATATTAGCATTGTCTCTAATTCATGGTGACGAGCTTGATAGTGGCAGTGTTTCTCGCGCCTGGATGTCAAGACTTCAAAACATTGACCCACGCAACACATGGCGAGTAATACCTATTGTGAATCCTGATGGACTAAAGACACGCACTCGTACCAATGCGCACAAAATTGATCTTAATCGCAATTTTCCGTCAAAGGACTGGGAAAAAGATGCTTTTTCGTATTGGAAAAAATTTACCAAGAAAGATCCTAGGCGATACCCTGGCGAATCAGCAGCAAGTGAGCCCGAGACTCGCTGCCTTGTAAAACATATCGAACAATTTAAACCAGACTTCATTATTTCAGTAC
>MEPT01000094.1:0-1311 GCA_001769925.1 Bdellovibrionales bacterium RBG_16_40_8 | reverse complement strand
ATGGACCAAAAATTGACAATCCCGGGTTTAAAACTTTACCTTGGATAGGCCTCGGTAACTATGCCGGAAGCCTTGGACGCTATATGTGGGTGGATAATAGAATACCTGTTCTTACAATTGAGTTAAAAGGTAACTCTGGGATAAGAAGACTTCAAGATTTTGATGCTCTTCAAGATGTATCTGGCACTGTTGCCATTCAATCTAGTAAACTGCTCGGTGAAAAAAAAAATGATGACGAAACCGACACTCGATAAAACTTATCGTAAACTTTTTTTAATAGCTAAGAACACACTAGATAAAGCATATTCGCCATACAGCCACATAAAAGTTGCGTCAGCCGTACTAATGAGTAATGGTCGGGTTTACAGCGGCTGCAATATCGAAAATGCATCTTATGGCGCCACAATTTGCGCCGAACGTGTCGCTATTTTTAAAGCTATCTCAGAAGGTGCTAAAAAAATTAAAGCTATACTTGTTTTAACAAATCGTAATGAAATTTGGCCTCCATGCGGTATATGTAGACAAGTAATGGCAGAGTTTGCATCCCCCATAACAGTCGTTTACGCCACAAACCTTAACAAAGAATTCTTGAAATATCGTTTTTCAGAATTATTACCAGGTGCATTTGATAAAACTTTTTTAGTTTAATTTATAAAAGACATTAGTATTAAAGTCTTTCAACTGCTGCTGCTGTGCTACACGATCGCCAACTTTAAGTGCGTCAGTATGTAATTCTAAACTGTCAGTCCCGTATTCTAATTTATCTGTATCTGGGTGAACTTGCTCAGCCAAATGTTTTGCTAAAAACTTAGTCCTTAAACATCACCCCCTGCTTTGGAAAATTAGGAATCACCCGTATCATGCGACTGATTTGTTCAATTGTCATTTTTCATCTCTTGAAAGCCTAGAGCTTTTGCTTTTTCTAAATCATTTTCTTTAATTTCAAAAATATTAATTTTACCAGTTGCAGAGCCGCACACGGCTATGTGCATAAACCCGTCAGATTTATTTTCTTTTGAATAAATCATTATATCTTTAAGCTCTTCCGCCATGACGTCGACAGAAGTTGCATTTTTTTTCTTTTCACATTGTTTACTGCCGTCTGCTTTATATATAAAAATATGTTTCTCAGACCCGGCCTTGCGACCACGACAATGACCTGAAGCGCATCCGATCAATGTAAGGACAAGACCTGAGAAAATAAAAATTATTTTTGCCATGGCCAGTTCTCTCGCTCTTCTTTAAGATTTAATTTTAATGCAAATAAATTTGCGTCTGCAGTCATAATAAAAATATTATTATTTTTTGTAT
>MEPT01000093.1:5227-5526 GCA_001769925.1 Bdellovibrionales bacterium RBG_16_40_8 | reverse complement strand
ACCTTAGAAATTCACCACCTTCAAAAGTGCCAGCATCACAAGCGTCTGCGACTCCAAAGGTTGAGACGCCGCCATCATCGCAGGCTCCTCCTGCTGGTTCATATGTCCAAGATTCAGAATCTACAACAAGTGTATCGCACCAGGATGCTTCGTGGGAGAGTGCTAAACAATACAGTCCGAATAGCCAAAGCTTGGGGGACTTTAATAAAGAATTTGAGAGATTTGATAAAGAATATCTTACTCCACCGCAGGATCCTTCTACTAGTTCAGCTGGAAAAATTGCTGATGGACCAGTGGAA
>MEPT01000093.1:4866-5190 GCA_001769925.1 Bdellovibrionales bacterium RBG_16_40_8 | reverse complement strand
GGACTGACAGGGGGAAACCATCTGGTACTTCTGGAGCTGCAATCGCTGCAGCTGATAGTGACACTATAGATCCAATCATCAGAAAGGCGCAGGAATCGATAGATAAGATCACGCAAATTCAAACAAATGCTCTAAATGGGGGGGCATGTCCTCCTGTAAACAATTGTGCAAACGCGGCAAGAGTAGCTGTTGCAGCTTGTTCTAAAGCATATGGAGAGGCGACAAAGCAGGGTATGGGCACAATTGCCTATAAGGAGTTAGCTAAAGCGAACAACAGTGTCATATCAGGATATGAGATTGGTAAGTCATGTAAAGAAGTCGGCA
>MEPT01000093.1:4705-4816 GCA_001769925.1 Bdellovibrionales bacterium RBG_16_40_8 | reverse complement strand
ATGGCTAAGGTTAGTGCTCAGTGTACGCAGATTTTCGCCTGCAGCGACGCTGAAGGGATTGCGGTGACCAATAGCGCCATGGCAAAAATAAATGGCATAAGAATTTTGCAG
>MEPT01000093.1:0-4435 GCA_001769925.1 Bdellovibrionales bacterium RBG_16_40_8 | reverse complement strand
AATTGTTTGCAGACAGAAAATTTTGCTAGTGATGATTGTCAGCCAGTTGTCAAAAACTTTTGTATAAAAGTTGAAAATGCGGCGAAAACGGGATGCCAGGCTTTTGCAGCAACATATTGCGGTCAAGGTGATGCCGAACAAACATTTTGTATGGCAAGTGATGCGGCATCATATTGTAAAGCAGCCTCAGGTAGTGCAGGGTTTTTAATGGCAAAAAATAGCCCAGCTTGCGAATGGGTCAATGCGCGACCTGAGAAGTGTAAAGGGCGAACATTAGCTACAGCGGATGAGCCCTATTCTAACAATGACTGTTTATCAAGTACGACTCCTGAACAAATGGATATAAAGTGTCAGCGATTTCCGGATGATCCGATTTGTAAGAGCTACTTCGCAGGTAAAATCGTTTTGAAAGAACAGGATAAAGATGTTGTTTCAACAAAGCCTGAGTTTATAAGTGGTGATAAAGCCAATGAGCTATGGAAGTCAGCAAGTATATATTGTAGCAACAACAATAAAACTACAAGCCCCGCGTGTAAATGGGCTACCGCAACTACCGCAGATGCAAATTGTGGCAGCAAGCCTATGTTTAATAATGATGGCAAATGTTTATCTAAACAGACTATGGCTGAACTAACTACTGATTGCATGAAAAGTTTCAACGCTAATGACCCGCTTTGCCAATCACATTGGAACAATGTTGTGGCATCGACAGCTACAAATCAACCGTTGCTAGGTGTAGGATTATTAACGACGTCTAGCACTGACAGCACTAGTACTAGCAGCACTGACAGCACTAGTAGCACTGATTCAAGTAGTACCACGACAGTGGCGCCAAAAACAGCAATTCAGATAGCGAGAGAGACTTTTCTTGAAGATTGTAAAAATAAGGTAATCGACTGTAGTAAGTTATAGAAGTTTTTTAAAGCTTAGTTTCTAGGGGGTTGCGATGCCAATTCGTAAATTTAGAGTATTCGGAGTATTAAGTGTATTTGGACTAGTAGTTGGATTAATTTTTTTTCAAAATTGTTCAACAGATTATAGTAGTGACTCATCTGGTGGCGGTAGTATCACAAAAGAAAGTTCGCTGTTATCAAGCGCAGGCGGCCGCTGTACGACGGGTGCTATTACTGATATTTCGTTTTCATGGCAAGATGGGGATTCAAAACCGGATTTAGATGGAGGAGAATATCGCGCATTTTATGTGAACGGCACTTGTTCAGATCTGCCGTTTAAGCTTAACAATAATGCTTACGATTTTGTTACAGGTGAGGGCGAAGATACTTGCCCTAGTAATTTGGTTCTAGTCGGCTATGATTGTCCAGAGGCAAGCTGTAAATCATATGGTTACGGCTCCTGTACCGAAGGTAAGTCCTGTTATGCTATAGGGGATAATGCTACTTTAAAAATAAATGAAATTCCCTTGAAACTTAGCTGCCAAGGAATTAATGGTACACGAGGGGCCGCCACTCAAGGCAGCTTCAAATGCCCCGATGGCTCTGTAGCCTGTGGCATTAACGGTAATGGCCTTATGTGCTGTCAGTTGGGCCAGTAAAATAATATTTTCATTTATATTTTAATTACCAAACTGGTGAGTGAAGCTTTACGTTATGAGTAACAACGTTAATATATATTTCTTAAGCGTCAAAGGCCTTCCTCATGATTTAATGCCGTTTGATAGTTTACCAATAGGTTTTTGACATTGCCTGGCTAATTTGTTCTCATAGAAAAATATGAAGCTATCTTTTGTTCTTGGCACAGCTGGAGAATTAATTAAAATTTACCCACTTCTTACTGAGGCTTCGAAGCGTGAAGTCGAGTGGCAGGTTGTCTCTACTGGTCAGAGCGGTAAAAATTTTTTTATGCAGTGGCAAGATTTTTATTTGCCTGAGACTCAGCTTATACGAGTTATTAAGTCTGAAACAGATTTAGCATCGGCACCTGCGGCATTTTTTTGGTTCATGCGAGCGCTATTTCAAAAACCAGTCACGCGTTTTTTACCAGATTTTCAGATCGTTCATGGTGATACGTTATCAACTGTAATTGGTGGGATTTGGGCAAGACGCCTAGGTATACCGTGTGTACACGTCGAATCAGGTCTGACTTCAGGCAAGGTTTTTGAACCATTTCCTGAAGAGATTAATAGGCGTATTGCCGTACGTTTGGCGCAATATTATATGGCTCCTGGACAAAATGCCGTAGATTTTTTATCGAGAAGCCAGGCAAAAAATCTTATAACAAATACTATTGAGAATACTCTTATTGATTCAGTTCAACTGGCAGTTAGCAATTATTCGGTCACTACTATAGATAAACCATACGTTGTTGCAAATCTTCATAGATTTGAAAATGTTTCTTTTCTGCCTAGGTGGCAGGTTCTTATATCTACGCTTTTAAAAGCTTCTAAAAAGCACAAAGTTATTTTGGTATTGCATCCGCAAACACGAGCAAAACTTAAAACAGATACTGAGGCAGAAAAAAAACTTATGCGCGCAGGCGTAGAGCTTTGGGAGAGGCAGCCATTTTCTAAATTTATTGGGCTATTGAGTCAGGCGGACTACGTAATATCTGATGGCGGTAGTAACCAAGAAGAGTGTTATTATTTAGGCATACCATGTCTTTTATTACGTCAACATACTGAGCGGCAAGAAGGGCTTGGGCAAAATTGTGTGCTAAGCGGTCTTAATGAAAATCACATCGATAATTTTTTACAAAATTATATTTCGTTTAGACGACAACCAGTTTGTGTTAAAACACAACCTACTAGTATAATATTTGATGCACTAGAAAAGGCACTGCGGTGAGTATATCGATAATTATCCCAACATTTAATTCGGCAGCTTATATTTTACCGCTATGGAGCTCACTTAGTAGTTCAGGATTAATAGATTTTTGTATAGAAATTATTGTAGTTAATGATGCTTCTACGGATGAAACAAATGAGGTGTTAAAAAAAATAAATAATTCTAAACTAAGTGTTTATACTCTTAAAAAAAATCATGGTAGATTTCAGGCGCGTCTTTATGGCGCGCAAAAAGCAAAAGGGCAATGGTTGCTATATCTGGATTCTCGAATTACAGTTGAGAGGGGTTTTCTTCTTTCTGTTCAACAAGCAATAGTACGAGATTTGCCAACTATTGGGCTGGTTGAGATCGATATAACAAAAAATATATTTTGCCTATATTGGCAGCGCTCACATGAAAAAATATTTCAGCGTAATTTTAAAATTATAAATGAACCTATGATGTTGAATAAAAAAAATTATGAATATTTTGCAAAGGGCACGACAATTTTTCTTGTCAAAAGAGACAGTTTTTTATCGGTATGTCAAAAAGTCTCACCAGAAAAACAAAAAGCAGATGACACTTATTTGCTTAAGTTGTTTGCTGAGTCTAGCGGCGTTTTGATTGACCCTAGATTGATTATACATTGGGAGCCAAGAGCTAAGCTATTACCATTTTTATATCGTCTGTTTGAGCGAGGACCTAGTTTCGTGCAATATCATGTATTGACTAGACGTGCTGGTCATTTTTTCTATTCAGTTGTAGCTGGTCTGATTATTATTTGTATAGAGTTTGTTTTGCTAGCTAAATCATTTGTGGCAGGCTTAAGTTTTTTTTTAGTACTTTTATGTTTATTTGCTGCCTCAGTTTTTCTATTTGGTAAAAATTGGCGAGAAAGTGTGCGTATGATGCTTCTTCATGTACTTGTAATTTTTTCTTTTGGACTCGGTATTTTATACGGCTTAATTTATAATCTTAGCCACGGAGTGCATAAACATGGCTGACTTTTCTCGAAAGTCACTAATCAGTATTATTGTGCCCGTATTTAACGAAGCCTCTAGTATAATTGAAAATCTAGATCTTTTGATAAGTGAGGTAGAGCCATATTTTGAAAATTATGAAATTTTAGTTGTAAGTGATGGATCAACTGACGGCACTAATATAAAAATATTTTCATTGCATGATCCTCACATACGTCAACTTGTTAATAAAGACAACAAAGGCAAAGGCAACACCATTCGCTATGGTTTTAAGCAAGCGCGTGGAAATTATATTTTATTTATCGACGGTGGTATGGAGCTTCATCCAAAAGAAATTCGAACATTTATTGGTCTTATGGATATATATGACGCAGATATTGTAATTGGATCTAAAAGACACCCGCAGTCGAAGGTTTGCTATCCGCTAATTAGAAAAATATTAAGTTATATTTTTCAAAAATTTATAAAATTACTATTTAGACTTGATGTTACCGACACGCAAGTTGGTATTAAGCTTTTTCGTCGCCAGGTGATTGAGGCTATTTTACCAGATTTGGTTTTAGATCGTTATGGCTTTGATTTAGAGATATTAGCGCTAGCGCACTATCGTGGATTTAAGAGAGTTCTCGAGGCGCCAATACAGCTTGATTATTTTTTGCAGAACAACCGTCACGT
>MEPT01000092.1:17845-26382 GCA_001769925.1 Bdellovibrionales bacterium RBG_16_40_8 | reverse complement strand
AGCTTTTGGCGAACGTATTGTGCTTAGATTACAAGATCGCTCTAATGTGGTACTTGAACTTGAGCAACTAGGGTTTAGCCAAGATAGTCTTGATAAAATTGCGGCACTTTTACAAAACACATACGGGATTGTTCTTGTAACTGGCCCTACCGGATCTGGTAAATCAACTACTCTTTATGCGGCCTTAAGTAAAATCAACAGCGTCGATAAGAATATTATAACAATTGAAGACCCAGTTGAGCAACGGGTACACGGCATTGGGCAAATTCAAGTAAATTCTAAAATTGGACTTACCTTTGCTAACGGACTTCGCTCTATTTTACGTCAAGATCCTGATATAATTATGATCGGCGAGATACGTGACTTAGAAACTGCTGAAATCGCTATTAACGCGTCACTTACTGGTCATTTGGTGTTATCAACTATTCACACCAATGATTCTTCTGGAGTATTCCCGCGACTAATAGATATGGGTTGCGAACCTTTTCTTATTGCCACTTCACTACTCGGAATTGTCGCCCAACGACTAGTTCGTTTACTATGTACCAATTGCAAAGAGGCTTATATCCCTACTGATGAAGAATTGGCTAGTATTGAAATGGGCCGTACCCGTCTTAAAAACAATCAGGTTTACCGTGCTGTAGGCTGCTCAGAATGTAACCAAAAAGGCTATCTTGGCCGAACCGTAATTCAAGAACTTCTACTTGTAGATGAAGAAATTCGCAGTCTTATTATGAAGCGAACTGACGGCGCTACTATCAAAAAAAAGGCCGTCCAAGATGGCATGCTTACTATGCGTGATCATGGTGTGCAAAAAGTGATAAACGGGATTACTACCATCGAAGAAGTTATCTCAAATACACAACTTGATGAGTAAGGATCAAAAATGCCTGTTTTTGAATACCGCGGACTAAATAAACAAGGCAGTAACGTTCGTGGTTCTATTGACGCAGATAACTTGCGTGCCGCGCGCACGAAACTAAAAAAAGATGGCATTTATGTAATCGATCTAAAAGATAAGACCAAGATTACCAAAAAAACTAAAGGCGTAAAAGCTATTGGGACAAAATTTGTTGGCGTGAAAGATCTTTCTATGATGACACGTCAACTCGCCACACTTTTAAAAGCTAGTGTGCCGCTTGTAGAAAGCCTTTCGGCAGTATCTGAGCAAGTTGAAAATGAAACTTTATCAGAGGTAATTTCTGATGTGAAAAATATGGTAAATGAGGGATCTACTTTTCACAAAGCTATAGGTAAATATCCTAAGATTTTTAATAAAGTTTATATGTCTATGTGTGAGGCTGGTGAAACTTCAGGCACTCTAGATATAATTCTTCTTCGTTTAGCAGAATTTACAGAGTCACAAAATGAGCTAAACGCAAAAGTACGCTCTGCCATGATTTATCCGATACTTATGTTTGTAATAACTTTCTTGTTACTTATGGTTCTTTTTATATTTGTCGTTCCGAAAATTATGTCAATTTTTGATGCATCTCCCGATCTAGTTTTACCATGGTATACAAAAATGGTTTTTGAGCTTAGTGGGTTTTTGGTCGATTACTGGTATGTTTTAATCATCGGAATCTTTCTTAGCATTGTCATATTTTATAACTGGAAGCGCACACCCGCAGGCTCGGTTCAGTGGGATTTTATGCTTCTGAAATTTCCGATTGTTGGGCGCATTGTCCGCACTATCGCGATATCACGTTTTGCGCGTACATTATCGACACTTCTAGCCGGGGGGGTGCCAATGCTAGGCGCAATGGGTATAGTTCGTAATGTAGTTAATAATGAAATTTTAGGACGTGCTATCGATAATGCTCGCGACAATATTAGTGAGGGTGAGTCTATTGCCGGCCCCTTAAAAAAGTCAGGGCAATTTCCGCCGCTAGTACTTCATATGATTAGTGTTGGAGAAAAAACTGGCGAGCTTGAAACCATGTTAACACAAGTTAGCGACTCGTATGATTTTCAGGTGAAAACTGAAGTAGAAGGGCTTGCTTCACTTCTTGAACCACTAATGATTGTAATTATGGGATGCGTTATAGGTCTTATTGTTTTCTCAATCATGATGCCAATGTTTGAACTCTTGAATCTTGGCGGGTAAAATTATCTCGTTCAAACGGAGGACTTCAATGCTAAATAGAATGAATAAATTAATAAAAAATCAAAAAGGTATGACGCTTGTTGAGATCATTATTGTCGTAACAATTTTGGCGAGTTTGTTGGCTGTTTTAGGCCAAAGAGTCGTAAACGCGCAGAGAAAGGCTATGGTCAAACAAGCAAAAATCCAAATTGGTGAGCTTTCAAAATCTCTAGATATGTATTTTACTGACTGCGGACATTACCCTGATACAAACCAAGGGTTTGCAGCACTGGCTCCAGGTGGTGAAGCCGGCTGTTCAAATTGGGGGCCTGATCCATATATTAATAAAATTCCAAAAGATCCATGGGGAAATACCTTTAGTTACTATCTCGAAGGCAGCAATTAT
Organism: Bdellovibrionales bacterium RBG_16_40_8; assembly: GCA_001769925.1. Taxonomy (GTDB): domain Bacteria; phylum Bdellovibrionota; class Bdellovibrionia; order Bdellovibrionales; family UBA1609; genus RBG-16-40-8. Next base: position 23,890 of record MEPT01000092.1, on the reverse strand, counting down.
GTGATAATTTCTTATGGAGCTGACAAAAAAGAGGGCGGTTCTGGTTACGACGCCGATATTTCTTCAAACGACTAAGCCAAATAAAGCTGGCTTTACGCTAATAGAAGTTTTAATAACAGTTGCTATTGTTGCTGCTGTCGTAGCACTAGTTTTACCTAAATTTAATAATCGCAATAATGAGATGCGCTCAGTAGTGCGTAAATTTATGTCTCTTAGTAGAGAGTTAAGGGCACATGCCAGACTAAGTGGTGCTACTTACCGCCTAGTAATAAAAATGCCTGAAGAAGGTAACAATAAAAAAGAAGAAGACAATGAAAAATATGAGTTTTGGGTTGAAAAAGCTCAAGGGCAAGTACTAAACAATTATGACCCAAAAAATCCCCCCAAACTATCTGACCCGAAAGCTGAGAAAAAAGACGATGAACCAACTTCGCCCTTTTCTCCCGATACGCGCATAATAAAAAAACCTGAAGTCCTACCTGGCGGCCTACAATTTGAAAGTGTAGAACTAGCAAATATAGATCGCCCTATTATTAGGGGAATAGTTTACGTTCATTACTTTCCAACTGGGTTTACTGACGAGGCGGCAATACATCTGCAGTACGGAGAAAAATTACGCTGGACCATTGCCATAGAATCTCTTACGGGTCACGTCGAGGTAATTGATGAATTTCGCAATTTAGAGGACTTACGAGCAAAATGAAAAAAAAATATTTGCCCGCTAAGGGGTTCACCCTAATCGAAACTTTAATTGCGCTAGTAATTACCGTTGGTGCAGCTTTACTATTAGCTAATGCATGGTCCGGCAATTTTTTACGCATTCGAAAGTCAGTTATTTATGACAATGTGGCTTTACTGCTAGAGCGTAAAGCCGTAGAAATTGAAACCAAAAATCGTGGTAAAAAACTTACCGAAATTGCCGAAGAAGAAGGCAATTTTGGCGATGACTACCCCCAATACCGCTGGAAATTTTCAGTACAACCTTTTGAAATGCCAGATCTAACCCCGCTTTTAATAAACAAGAGCTCTGGTACTGATGAAATGCTGATAACAATGTTGTCAAAATTGCGTGAAATAACCAATAAAGCAATTGTTGAAGGCAGTATCACTGTTTACGTAAAATCTGGGCAAAAAGAAATTTCTTTTTCAGTTACGACCTACCTCGTTGACTATGATTCAGACATAAACCTAACAGGTGGAATATGAAAAAATCGCCTAGAGCATTGGGTTTTACTCTTATAGAAGTAATTATTGCGGTAACTATTCTGGCGTTTATTACACTTTTTACTGGGCGAATGATCCAACAGGGCGTTAAAGCGCGGGTTAAAATTCAAGGTGAACTCGATCGCACTAGTCGATTGTCAGCAGCTCTTCGTCTTATGGATCAAGACATAGCCTTGGCTTTTCATTATCATAATATAAATATAGAACTCTACAATGCCGCGCAACAGCAGCGAAAAAAAAATAAAGAAGCTACTAAAAGTTCTGAAAATCCTGATGAGTTCAAATTAAAAGAAGAAAAAACATATACCAGATTTATTGGTGAGGCCGACAATATTAACTTTACATCATTAAATAATTTTCGTTCAGTTAGAAATTTACAGCAAAGTGACCAAATAGAAGTAGGTTACTACCTTGAAAATTGCAGTCGCAATGTAAAAAATAAAAATACAACAAGTCAGTGTTTGTGGCGAAGAGTAAGCCCATTTATAGACGACAACATTAATGAAGGCGGCAAAAGTTCAGCTATTTTAGAAAACGTAAAAAACCTAAAATTTCGTTATCTTGGGCCCGGACATGAAAATGAATGGATAGAAACATGGAATAGTGAAACCGGCGAAGAAGTAATGAAAAATAAATTTCCAGATGCTGTTGAAATCACACTTGTCACACTAGATACTAAATTCAGTCCACCTAAAGAAACGGCCATGACCGTAGTAGCAGCTATAAGATTTCCGAACAATAAGCCTGAAACCTCAGGAGAATCTACAAATGCGGTTCATTAACAACCAACGTGGTGTAGCTATTTTAATTGCAATATTTGCCATGGTTATTTGTGTAATAATAGCAACTGAAATTTCTTACGAAACACAAGTTCAATATGTCTCATCAGCGCAAGCGGTGAACCGCCTAAAGGCCTACTATGCCGCCAAAGCTGGAGCAGAGCTAAGCTTGTTTCGCATACTTATTTACAAAAAAGTCATGGCTCAATTTGGTAAGCAATTAAAAGACAATAAAAATATATTAGATATTATATGGCAATTTCCGTTCTCATGGCCACCAGTTGGGACGGATAGTCTTAGTACATTTGATCAAGATGCGCTTAAAACTATAATAAAAGAGTCAACAATGGACGCGCAATACATGGCCACTATCGAATCTGAGGGCGGCAAAATCGATATTAATGATTTGGCCTCTGAAAGTAAGCCATTAGCTACTGGCGTGCGCGCACAGATATTTCAGATTTTTAAAAATGAAATTGATAACAATAAAGTTTTTAAGAAAAAATATGATACCTTTGATTTTGAAAAGCTAGTTAACAATATACAAGATTGGGTCGATGAAGATAAAATAAGTCTTAATGGTGGTGATGAATCAATAAAATACAAACAGCCTGATGGCGTAAAAAATTATTTTCTCCCCCCCAACGCCCCATTTAAAACCATAGAAGAGCTGCATATGGTTGACGGGGTGGAAGAAGAATTCTTTGATCTATTAAAAGATAAAATCACGGTTTATGGAACAAAAGGCATTAATGTTAATTACGCAACAGAGCCAGTTTTAAAATCTCTTGATCCGCAAATTAAAGATGAAGCCCTTGACTGGATAATCAAGCGACGAGGTGACCCAAATTTGGGTGGGCCTTTTAAAGATTTTGATGATTTCTATAATTTTTTAGAATCTAAAAATGTTCGCACAGAAAACATGCGAAAGTCAGAACTGCCGCTACTATTTGACGCAGAGTATAATTTTCGTGTCACATCATCTGGCCAATACGCAAATGTTCGTCGCGAAGTTATTGCCATCACTTATGATATTGATGGGCTTACTGGTAAATATGCCGAAATGCTAGATAAGACAGCAGCAGACAAAAATAGCGCACCTGACGACACAAACAAAACGCCGCCGCCAGCGTCGCCATCAGATAAAAGCTCTAGTGACACAATTAAAATACCAAAAGGCCGACCAACGGTGGTTTTTTGGCAAGAGAGCTGATAGCATTTTTATATGCTCAGTATTGGAATTGACATCGGTAGCTACAGCATCAAAGTGGCCAAAGTAAAAAGCGCATACAAAGGTTATGAGCTGCTACATTATTCTGAACATCCATTGTCGCAAGATCCTGGCAAGGATAATAAGATAGAAATCATAGAAATTCTTCGGGCTATTGAGTTAACTGCTGGTGAAGATAATTATCAAATAGTTGCTGGGGTTCACCAGTTTGAAGCAAGTTTGCGTAGACGAGAATTTCCATTTCGTGAACGACATAAAATATTAAAAAGTTTACCTTTCGAGCTCGAAGATGATATTCCATTTTCATCTGATAATGCTATTTTTGATGCAAAAATAACTCATTACCGTGGTCAAACAACATACGTTTTAGCTTGTGCTTGCCCTAAAGAGCACTTGATGCGAATGCTGGCACAATTTAGTGATGGTAATGTTCATCCAAATATTGTCAGTATAGATGGTGTGGCCATGGCCAATCTTTTTGAGGAGTGGCGCGAAGCCCCATGGGAATACCCTGACGGTTTACAATATTTACCTGAAGCAGCGCAAACAGACCTTATTATAAATATTGGACATCGCACGACAACTGCCGCAGTAATTAAAGATGGCTATCTTCTCGATATCCGTCAGATCGATTGGGGCGGTAAGGACATTGCCGATCTTATAGCCACGCGCTACAATATTCATATTCTAGAGGCATTAAAAGAATTACGCAAAAAAGCGTTTATTCTTATAAATAATGAGGGCGCAACTAAAGAGCAAGTCGCGCTGTCAGACCTTATGAAACAAGCAATTGATGTGCTTACACAAAAACTACGCCTGGCTCTTCTTGACATGAAAAACCTTCACCAAATTGAATATCGCCAAGCCATTCTTACGGGTGGAGTTTCACAACTAAGAAATCTTGGGCCCTATCTCACACAAAAAATTGAAGTTGCCTCTAATCGACTTGGACAACTAGATATGCTGCCCCAACTTAACTTTGGCGCCAGCCCCAATAATGAAATTTCATTCGTTACTGCAATAGGTCTTGCGCTAGAAGGTATTAAGCGCCCAAAAAACCCACCACTAAACCTTTTAAAAGAAGAGTTTGCGCAAAAAAACCAAGAAGTTAAAATCTTATGGGATAAATGGGACCATACCGCAAAGATTCTTGTCGCAACATTTATAATTATTCTTATTTGGAGTGTTATGCGAGATAGCTTTTCAAGCTCTAACGCAGAGATGGCATATGATATGATGCGTACTCAAGCCAAAAAAATTCTTGGATCAAGACGCCCAAGTGAAAAAGAAATTAAATCTTATATTAGTGAACAAGAACAAAAACTTAAACTAAAAGAAATGGTTGAAGGACTTCGCGGAATTCAGTCATCTTTAGATATACTCAAAAATATTTCAAATTTTGCACCCAATAAAGCATTGGGCGGCCTAAATGTGCGTGAATTTAAAGCTAATACTCAAGAGATATCAATAGTTGGCGAGGCCAGTCGAGCCGAAGTAGTCAATCAATTACGATCAGAACTTAAAAAAATCGCCAAATCAAAACAAGTTCAAGATATACCTTCGCCACAGGCTATAACCGCTAATTATAAAAGTTTTGGTTTTACCTTTAAAATTGAACGGCACGCTGATGGTGACTAATGGCTTTTGAGAACATAACAGATAAAATTAAAGAACAATTCATCGATATTTGGGACAAGGTTCAAGAATCGTCACTATACAATAATCTACGAGAAAAATTTGAAACTCAATCAGTAACAACACAAAGGGGAATTGTGTTTGGTTCTGTTGTGCTACTTCTATTGTTTGTTCTTTCATTTCCTTATTCATATTTTAATTCTTCATCTGCGTTTAATGAAGAATATAATGAAAACAAAAACATGTTACGCAGTCTATTGCGCGCTAGTAGACTAGCTAGCGAGGCTACATATGCTCCTCCTTCTGTATCTTCAGAAGAAGTCAAAAGCCAAATTCAAAATATGCTTCCTAGATTTACCCTTTTACCTGAACAAGTAGGCAGCATTTTAGATATTGATATGAAAGCCATGGGTGAGTCTTTAGCTCCAAAGAATGTAGGCCAAAATGGCATAGGTTTAAGCTTAAAAAAGTTAAACTTAAAACAGGTGGTTGACATCGGATTTGAAATACAAAAGTTAAACCAAAGCGTAAAGCTGGTAGGCCTTGATATAGTCGCTAATGTTTCAGACAATCATTATTTTGATGTTTTATATAAATTAATTATTTTTAGTGTACCCAAAGATAACGCCTCATTTAACAAAAGCAAAACTGAAAAAAGTAAAATGATAGAAAAAAAATCGGCTGAGGACGATGCCGGTGATTGAAAAACTTTTTTCACCAATTTTATATATAATTCGACATGAAAAACGCACAGTTTTATTAAGTATTATTTCGGCACTCATTTTTTCAGTTTTACTTTTTCCGTATGATGATCTTTCTGATATGCTAACAAGTCGTATATTTAGTGAAAGTCAGGTATTTGTCCAATTTGATAAGCTCGGGCTTGGATTTTTCCCTCCCTCTCTTAAAATGTCTAATGTTTCTGTCGAAGCACAATTTTTGCCATCAACCTTGAATGCTAAGGCATTACACCTGGCACCTTCTATTGCCAGTCTAATTGCATTTAGCCCAGGCTTTAGCGTTTTTATTGAAAAAGTAATGAATGGCGACATCTCACTAACATATCGAGAGGGTAAAAAAATCAATAAAACCTCAAATTTACAAAAAATAGCTATTGATTTCTCTAATTTAAATTTGAAAAATCTTTTTAGTTATGCGGGTCTACCAGTTGAGGCA
>MEPT01000092.1:13704-17805 GCA_001769925.1 Bdellovibrionales bacterium RBG_16_40_8 | reverse complement strand
ATTTGTTGAGCAGCCAGATGCCGAACTAGATTTAAAAATCGGCAAATTTTATTTACCGCCATCCACTATACCCACAACACTAGGGCCTCTTACTGTTCCTAATGAAACTGCACTTTCTAATATACAAATAAAAGGTGAGCTTAAAAATGCCGAACTAGTCATTAATGAGGGCACAATAGGTGGCCAAGGCGAAACAATTAATGGTCGCTTTAAGGGTAAAATTGGTTTACGTATAAACCGCATTGGCAATCAAATAATACCCGAGTGGGCAAGCTATGAATTTAAAATAGATTTGAGCTTTGATCAAAGTGCTGAGAAAAACTTTGGTTTATTTCTAGGCTTTTTTGATAAGTTCAAAACCATTACCGGATACGGCTCTCGATACGCTTTTAAGCTCTCAGCCCCCAATATCAATGCAGAACCTGCGTCATCTCCGCTAGGAACTTTTTGACACATCGTGTTTTAGTTGAGTCATTTTCTTCTATACGATACGTATTCTTCATTCATTAAAAGAGGGGGTACGCATGTCAGGCATAAATAAAGTTATAATAATTGGTCGATTAGGAACAGATCCTGAAGTTAAAAACATTTCGCCAAATCAAACTGTCACTCGCTTAAGCCTTGCAACTAGTGAAAACTGGACCGACCGCGAGGGTAAAAAGCAAGAACGCACAGAATGGCATCGAGTCGTGGTTTGGGGCAAACTAGCTGAACTTTGCGGCAAATACTTGACTAAAGGTCGTCAGGTTTATGTTGAGGGCAGGTTACAAACGCGTTCATGGGAGGATCAGCAGGGTCAAAAACGCTACACCACTGAAGTTGTTGCTAACACAGTTCAGTTTTTGGGCGGAACTTCTGAATCACAACGTGAAACGTCTTCAAATACGGCAACCAACGAAAATTTTGGCCCCGAGCCATCATTTGACACTGCTGACGAAATACCATTCTAGACTTTATTTTTGGCGCCTCATTGCCTAACATAATAGCATGATGCGCCTTTTTACAGTTGTGGTTTTTTTTACTTTATCGCTTGCCGCGTGCACAGTTTATAAGTCTACTGCACGTGAGGCTATAGAGAAAAATACAGACGGCATACTTGGTACTATGAATTTTGGTCTAAATGTTACCTCGCAGCTTTCTTATTTTTGTTCGCGCTCTGCAGAAACGCCCAGTTTTCTTAAAGAACCGCTAGAAGTACTTGATACGCCATTAGCGCAAGAAAATATTACTGTGCTATCTGATCCATATACTGAACTAAATTGGGTGATAGTTTATCAACATAACAGTAAATTGAACTGTCACGAGTACTGCAAAATTTATTTTCTCAAATCTCCTCCATATTCTCATGAAAACCTATTAAGTGCTGCAAAAGAAGGCTTTGAACGTTTGCGCGAAATGAGCAATCAACTACAACAATAGTCAGCAAGGGGTATCGTCATGAGACGCATCTTCGTTTTTATAATTCTATCATTAGTGGCGAATCTTTTTTTACCTGTAACGTGGGCGGCTCAAGTTAAATCAGTAAAGGGCAAGAACATAGTTATTAATATGCAAAAAGACTCGTTTAAGATTGACGATGTTCTTGAGATAAAAAATTCGAGAGGTAAAACCATTGGTTTAGTAAACATTAACAAAGTGAAAGGCAAGTTGGCATATGGCACATTAAAGGGCAAAGTCAAAAAGGGCCTTAAAGTTCAACTACAACAAATAAGGACTGCAGAGACAAAACAAACTGAAACTAAACGTTTCGAGGAAAAACCTAAAAAACGCAGTCGCTATAGATCGCGCATGCTAAGCTCAAAAACAGTATACGGCATAATGATAGGATTTAATTCGACCAGTACAGAAATTAAATTACCAACAACTCCTACAGCAACGACTGTTTCTCCCGGCGGGACTGGCTTTAGCTTAAAAGGCGCTATGGATTACCCTTTATTTCCTTGGCTTGGTTTTCGGGGAATGTTTGGTCTTGAGCAATTTAAAATTGGCGGAGCAAGTAATTCAGCGACTAAGGCAAATGGCGGTTGTGACGGAGAATGTATCGCTGAAATAAATTACTTATCTGCTGATTTTTGGGGCAGAGGTTTCTTAACACCGCAAAGTAAATTTCGTTCCTGGCTTGGATTAGGTTTTGATATCATGTTTCCGATTACAAAAAAATCAACTGCTTTAAAAGAATCTTCAATAACAAATACTAGTATCATTGCTATTGGTGGCGGCGCTGATTGGATTTTATCAGACAAGTCATATGTGCCACTACAAATTGAATATAATTTGTACCCTTCATCAAAACAAGTAACAGCTAGCGCTATCGCCCTTCGCTTCGGATATACGCTGGCATTTTAGTCATAATGATAACAGCTATTCTGTACTAAACGAAGTACGATTAACTTCAAGAACTCCTGGTAATTTTTTTAGATCAGCAATGACCTCATTTAATTCTTTCGTATCACGAACACTGACGTCAAACGTACTAACGGCTCGCAAGTCACGCATAGTGCGTCCTTGTACGTTCATAATATTGACCCCACGGGTAGCAAAAACTTCGCTCATGCTCTTTAGCAACCCTGCTTTATTTTGACTCAATACTCTTAAACGCACCTGTCTCTCAGGAGATGCATCACGTGCTGTGCCAGAATTCCATGCCACATCTACCGCCCTCGCCTGATCTAGTTCATATGATTTTTCGCAGTCTGCACGATGAATTGTAATGCCGCGGCCCCTTGATATGAAACCTAAAATTGGATCACCTGGGATTGGCAAACAACATTTTGCATAACGAACCAAAACATCATTCATACCATCTACGGTAATAACTGAAGCAGATTTACGACTTTTGTTAATTGCTGACTTAAAAGCTTTAGCCAAAAACGACTCTTTAACTGGAGTTTCTTCATGTTTAACAATTTTCTCAGGAACAATTTCTTCAATCACTCGCTGCGGTGTTACCTTGCCGTAGCCAATCCGAATATAGAGGTCATCAAGCGACATACATCCTTCGTCTTTAAGAAGCTTTTCGTACTTCGGTCCTTCAAAATACTTTTGTAGCGGAATGCTTTCTTTACGAAAACTTCGCTCTAACATCTCTTTGCCTAATTCAAGCGAGCGTTTTCGCTGCTCTGTTTTGACAAATGCACGAATCTTCGATTTTGCTCTCGAGGTTACACAGATTTTCAACCAATCTTTTGACGGAGTCTGTGTTTTTGATGTTATTACCTCGATTGTATCACCACTTCTTAATTTATGCTTAAGTGTAACAATTTTACCATTCACCCGGGCCGCCACGATACGACTGCCAACATCGGTATGCACCGAATATGCAAAATCTATAGGCGTAGCTCCCTCAGGTAATTCTTTAACATCACCTTTAGGTGTGAAAACATAAATCTCAGACTCAAAAAGATCATTTTTAATATTTTCTAAAAACTCGTCTGAACTATTTGTGCCTTGATGAGAGCTGATTAATTCACGCAGCCAATTAAATTTATCTACAGCCACACCTTTACCCTGACCACGAGCTCCTTCTTTGTACTGCCAGTGAGCTGCTATCCCCCATTCTGCGGTCTTATGCATCTCTTGAGTACGAATTTGTATTTCAATATGTTCTCCACCGGGGCCGATAACTGTTGTGTGCAAACTCTGATAGTTATTTGTTTTTGGCATAGCGATAAAATCTTTAAATCGCCCGGGTATAGGCATAAATATAGAATGCACCAGACCCAACACTTCATAACACTCAGAAATTGTGCCTACGTTGATTCGAAAAGCTAATAAGTCATGAATTTGTTCAAAGTCGACATTGCGAATATGCATTTTTTTATAAATTGAATAGAGATGCTTAGATCTACCAGATATCTCATAAGTTATATTGGTACGCGTTTTTAATTCACGTTGCAGAAACTCTTTAACATTTTCGATAAATTTATCGCGCTCTTTCTTTTTTCTCTGAACTTTCTGCACAAGATCATAGTACTGCTCAGGGTTAGAATAGCGAAAACTTAAATCCTCGAGTTCGACTTTGACTGAGCTTATACCCAGTCGCCCGGCAAGTGGTGAATAAATATCTAGTGTTTCTTCGGCAATACGTTTTTGTTTTTCAAA
>MEPT01000092.1:12607-13682 GCA_001769925.1 Bdellovibrionales bacterium RBG_16_40_8 | reverse complement strand
CGATCAGCAAGTTTTACCAATATAACTCTGACATCTCTACCCATTGCCACAATCATTTTACGTATATTTTCACCCTGTTTTTCATGTGTATGTCTAAATTTCATTTGTGAAAGTTTAGTTACCCCATCAACAAGATCACGCACCGTAGAACCAAAGTTTTTCTCAAGGTCCTCTAAAGTTAAACGCGTATCTTCGACCACATCATGAAGAAGGCCCGTAATTATGCTTTGAGTATCCATGTGTAGATCAGCCAAAATACCAGCCACTCCGAGAGGATGAATGATATACGGCTCACCGCTTCGTCGCATTTGACCATCATGAGCAGAGTTAGCAATATTATAGGCTTTTTCGATTATTGAGAAATCAGTATCATGATTATAAACGCTAACTCTTTCAATGAGTTCTTCTACAGTCTCAGGGGAACGTTCGTTGATGCCTTCATCGAACAGTTTTGGAGTAGCCATTGTTATCGATTGAGATCAGACTCAACCTGTTGTTCAGCAGTTCCCATACTTGAATCAATATCTAAATTAACGTGTCCAGAAGCAACCTCGCGTAGTGCCGTCACTACGTACTTATTATTCTTGGCTAGAACCGTAGGAGTTACCCCTTTGAGTAATTGCTTGGCGCGCTTTGATACTAAGATTACGAGCGCAAAACGATTGTTGATTTTATCTAAGCAGTCTTCTACTGTTACTCGAGCCATTTTTTTCTCCTAAGAAGCGATGACGCAGGTTATCGATTTTTTACCAATTCTTCAATGATTTTCTTAAATTGTTCATAGGCAATATCAAGATCTGCGTTAGTAAATTGCAGATCAAAGTCTGCTGCCTGCTCCATTTCAACTCTAGCACTACCCATTCGTACCTCAAGCTCATCATCACTCATTTCGTCTCGATTTTTAATTCTATAACGCAGCTCGTCTAAAGATGGGGGTAGCACAAATATTGTATAAGAATTCGGATACTTCTGCCTAAAAGTTTTAGCCCCCTGCACATCAACATCCATTATCACTACTCGACCGTTTTGAATGGCTGGATCTATCTGTTCACGTGGAGTACCGTACATTTTATTA
>MEPT01000092.1:5289-12587 GCA_001769925.1 Bdellovibrionales bacterium RBG_16_40_8 | reverse complement strand
AAAAAAATCTTTGTTGATAAGCTCCTTAAACCTATTTTCGTTTACAAAATGATAAGGTACCCCCTCGCGCTCTCCTTTTCGCATTGGACGTGTCGTATAGGTTACGGTGTCAAATAATACCGGTAGTTCAGCAGTTATTTTGTCAACCAGCGTTGACTTACCTACTCCTGAAGGCCCAACAACTATTATCATATCAATATTTTTTTTCGTACCCGCATTCATCTCATTCAACATTCTGCACTTGTTCTTTAAAAATTTCTATAAGACTTTTCGCTTCAACTACAAGTTCTGTAAGCGGCGCATAGTTAGCTTTTGAGCCTATTGTATTCACCTCACGCAGCAATTCTTGTGAATAAAAATCAAGTTTTTTACCTTGCGCCTCATTTGACCGTAAATATGTAGTACACATATGCACATGCTCTTTTAAACGCTCTACTTCTTCAGAAATATCGCTTTTATCAAGGTAAAAAAGTAATTCTTGAGCAAAGCGCGATGGCTCTATATCGCTTGCAAAGCTTGTTCGCTGAAATCTCTCTTTTAGTTTTTCACTAATCCCAGCGTTAGCGTCTGCTCGTAATTTATTCATGCGGTTAACAATTTGCGCAAGTTTTTGTAGTACTTTTTCTATATGCAGTTTTATTGATTTACCTTCGCGAATTCTTTCTTTATCACAATGTCTGAGTGCTTCACTAAAAACAGAAAAAAATACCTTTTTCTCTGCCCCATTAATTTTATCTGCCTCTCTTATATCAAAAATCTGTGTATGTTCGGTAAGTTTTTCCATTAAAGTTTGCGAAGATAATGGTAAACGCAAAGATCGTGAAAGCGCTCGATAACCTTGAACCCATTTATTAGCTATGTCTTTATTAAAATTAATTTTTATCTTAGATTCACCTCTTCGCTGTACGAAAATGTCTACCGTGCCTCGTCTGAATAACTTGCTTATATTTTTCTTTAATTGAGTTTCAAAATGCAAATATTCTTTAGGTAAATGAAAACGTGAGTCTAAAAAACGACCGTTAACAGATTTTATAACAACTGATATTTCAGCACCATGAATCTTTGATAAACTTTCACCATATCCGGTCATGCTTTTCATTAATACCACACAATTTCTTTATCTCGCTTAAACCATGTCATTTGGCGCTTAGCAAGCTGCATAGTGCTTGTAATTATGGCTTGCAGTAACTCCTCTTTTTTCATACCACCGCTCAAAAAAGAAGCTACCTCTTTATAGCCCACTGAGTTCAATGCTTTTGTATCGGCATAACCCATATTTATCAATCTCTCTACTTCATCTATTAATCCGGCTGAAAGCATCATTTCTGCTCGAAGGGTGACTCTATGCCGCAATTTTTCTTTATCACAGCCAATTCCAATCTTACGCACACGATACTTGTCTTTTAACCGCTTCCTAGATTTACGAAATTGTTCGTCAATCTTAGAAAATGCTTTGCCTTCAGATAAAGTCACCTCTAAGGCCCGACGCAAACGATAAGTATCATTTGCTTCAATACGTTTGGCAGAAATAGGGTCAACGTGACAAAGCTCAGAATAAAGTTGATTCGAGTCAATTAATAGAGAAACTTTTTTTTTAATTTCTGCTGATATGGGAGAAACCTCAAACATTCCATTTTCTAGGGCTTGCAAATAAAATCCACTGCCACCAACAATAAAAAGTGGCCTACTAGGCAACTCTTTTTCAATAACCGCTAAAGCCGCTCGCCGATAATCTCCCGCCGTAAACTCTTCACTAGGTAGCACCATATCATAAAGAAAATGTTCTACTCGCTTCTGGTCTTCAGAAGTTGGCTTAGCCGCTCCAATATTTAGATGCCGATATATTTGAATGCTGTCTGCATTTAAAATTGCGCCACCAGATTTTATTGCCTCTTTAATTGCCCAGCATGACTTACCAGACGCAGTCTGGCCAACAACAAAAGTTATAATATTAAACGATTCTACCAAAATCACGCTCCAATTGACGAAGAGGATATTCAACAAACACGGGCCTACCATGCGGGCAAAAACAAGACAGCGGAAATTCATCCATTTGAATTAATAACGAACTCATCTCGCTATCACTTAATGCCTGCCCAGCCCTTATTGCCGAATGACATGCCATAGTCGAAAAAAGCGCAGAAATAGTTTTCTCTAAATGAAAACTTTCACCACTTTCTGCAAGTTCATGGCCTAAACGCTCAAAAAGCGGAGTTATAGCCTCTGAATTTAATAGCGCTGGGGCCCCTTGAACGGTAATTTCGTCAGGCCCAATTTGTTCGATGTATAATCCGAATTGTTCAAGATCTGATTTTCGTCGTAATATTTCGATGACAACCTCTTCATGCAAACGAACTACATACGGCAATAGAAAATTCTGCACCTCAATTTTACGCTCTTTATACGATTTCATTAATTTTTCAAATATTATTCTTTCGTGAGCAGCATGCTGATCAATAAATAAAATTGCATCTTCTTTTTGCGCAATTATGTATGTTAAATGTGCTTGCCCTAATACATTAAGCCGCGCCCACCTAGCGTTTGATGTATAGCTAGAATTAAACTCACTAGCAGATGAATTCTCTGAATAATTTGCCTGAGAACTTTTCACCTGATATTGAATTTTTTCAATTTCGGAAGATTGGAAACTCAAATTATTGTTTTCATAAGGTACCGCTATAGGAGCTATATACTCAGCACCAATAATTTTCTCAAGCCATGGTGCACTTTCAAGAACGCCACGCACCGCTCGCTGTACCACACGAAATGCTTGATTTGACTCACGAAATTTTACCTGTGATTTCGTTGGGCTTACGTTAACATCAAGATCTTCTGCATCACAATCTACAAATACTACGGCTATAGGATATTCTCCGTGCATAAGTAAATTGCGATATGCTTCTAAGACTGCTGTTTGCAAACTTCGATCTTGCACAAAGCGACCTCGAACAAAAAGCCAAATTTGCTTAGGACTTCCTGAGGTTTTGTTAGGACTTGATATAACAACTTGAGCTTTATACTTGTCAATTTTAGCTTCACCTGTATACATTTCTGGCTGTTCTAAAACTTGTATAACTCTAGCTAAATTACTTTCAACCGCTGACCAGTAATAAAGCAAATTACCCTCTTGTAATAGCCTAATATTTACTTTTGGATTTGCTAGTGCTAATGCCTTAAGCTGCGTTTTTATAGCCGTACTTTCTGCAGCATCAGTTTTTAAAAATTTAAACCGCGCAGGCATATTCTGAAACAGATCAGAAACAATAACGGTGGTACCAAAATCCGCCCCTATTTCTATTATTTCATTTATTTGTCCGAAATTACATACAAGTTTTGCCCCTAATTCACACTTCCTAGTTTTAGAAATTATTTCTATATTACTTACTGCCCCTATACTAGCAAGAGCTTCGCCACGAAATCCGTAAGAAGCAATATGCGATAAATCTTCTGCCGTAACAATTTTACTCGTCGCATGTCTGGCTAATGCAAGTGGCAATTCTTTGGCATAAATTCCCGCGCCATTATCCTTAACGAAAACACTCTTGCCGCCGCTTTTAAAATCAATGGTGATGTCGGTAGCCCCTGCGTCTATACTATTCTCGCAAAGCTCTTTGATCATATGGGCTGGGCGATCGACTACCTCCCCAGCGGCAATTTGATTGACAACTAAGTTCGACAAAATTTGAATCGAATTATCCATACGAAGGCTATAGAATTTTTATTAAAAGCTGTCTAGTACTTGAATTGAAGAGCTGCGGTAAAACCAAAATACTTACTATTTTCGTAGTAGTATTTCCCATCAGCTCGAAATAGCACTTGATCACTAATTTTTAAAGCCGCACCGACCTTACCAGCGACACCCACACCGATCTCTTGAGAATCAACAGGTGGCTTATCTGGTTTATTTATTAGCGATACCCCCCATGATGAGTAACGTGCGACTAAACCAATCCCGTATTCAAATATTATACTTCTTGACTGATATAGTGGGAACAAAACCAACATATCTCCTATAATCATAAATCCAGATGTTGAAGTGGCTATATCTTTATAAAAAGGTGGTGCTGTAGTAGTAAATACCACATTCATATCCATGGGTGCGCCGCCTAATAGCCCTATTGGCCCCGATAATTTTATACCAAATAGACTTACAGTTGCCGTACGCGAACGGTTATTAATCACCTCGTTGTAGTTAAATGAGCTATAATTAACCCCTATGTAACGCGCAAAAAACAAAGTATGTCCTTGCTCCTGCTCTTCATCATCTTTAAACATGGGTTGAATTTTCGTTGGGTCGTCATCAATATCGTCTCCACTGTAAGCCTTGCTATCTTTACCTTTTAAACCAGCTATTTTGACGTCAGTATCGGTCACATACCCAAAAACACCTTTTCTAATACGTATCTTATAGAAACTTCCTAATCCACTATTGGACTGATAAATCTTTTTTGAAATCTTAACTTTTTTTCCTGAATCCATATATTCTACAACAGGAGCATCAAAGTTCGGCGCTTCGTAAATAGCTGCGCCATCGATAATAATTTTTGCGTCTTGACCTGAATCTTTTGGTTTTCGCTTAGGCTTAGGCGTGGGCTTTGGTTTACTTGCAGGTTTGTCTACAGTTTTTGTCGGCTCATCCTCTGACTTTTCATTTACGGGTATTTCTTGGACTTGGGGATTAACCGGAAAATCTGATTGAGACTCATTCTGTGCATTTACCTTCGCCAGCGCAATTAAAAAAAATATGCAAAAAATTAAAATTTTGATTTTAGATACCATACACGGATGAGTGCCTCACTGATGATAGCTAGCGACATTTTACTTTGCCCAAGTCTTCTCTCTTCAAATACTATTGGAACCTCAATCCCACAAAAATTCAACCTTAAAGCCCTATATTTCATTTCTATTTGAAACGCATATCCCTGTGCCTCTAGAGTCTGTAAGTCAATTTTTTGTAGAATTTTTGCTCGCCAAATATTAAACCCGCCAGTCCAATCTGCAATCTTTCCACCCAAGATGCACTGCGCATAAATATTGCCAAATCTACTTAGAATCCATCGCAGACGGTCCCAATTACGTATTAGTCCACCAGTAACCCAACGTGACCCTATAACAAAATCTATATTTGCAGTCAGCTCACCAAGCATTTTCTTAAGGTCTTGTACTCGATGCGAATGATCTGCGTCCATTTGTACAATAATGTCGTAATTATTCTTTATTGCCCAATAAAAACCATCTACATATGCCCGCCCTAGACCCTCTTTTTGTAAACGCTCTAAAAGATGAACCTGCGAGAAATTAGTCTGTAAATCTCGCACCGCACTTGCCGTCTTATCAGGTGAATTATCATCTACTACAAGAATATGAACACCTTTTATATGTTCAATAAGTTCAGGCACTATAGATAAAATATTACCACGCTCATTGTAAGTCGGTACTATGACCAATACTTTTGCCATTCATATCCTTATTTTTTACAATCACGGGCAAATTATGCAAAGGATTATTTGTCTTAAACATATATTCTCCTGAAGTGCGTACTTCATCTAGTCTCTTACGAACTTTAAATACCGCCTTTTCACGACTGGTTTTATATAAAATAGGGTCAAACTCGCAGTGCGGGCATGTTAGGCTCATACGCCATCGTACTCTTATGAATATCTCTGCGAAAGAAAGAAAGAAAACAAAAATTATAATAGCTCGAGCATCTACTTCGCCCCATATTAAATTCATAAATAAACCCGTCGCCAATAAGCTCAATAGGACATTTGTCCAGTTAATACTTTTCTTAGTATAAACACTTCTCTCAAGACGGCAAAAAGCGCAATAAACATTTTGTGAGATCTTTTTCATATACTTACCTAATACTAAGACCAAGATCGTTAATTTTAAAGACGAGTTTTTGCAATCTGGTATTTTTTTGTTAGTATAGGACATGCGGCTTTTATATTTCATATTTACAATCTCTTCTTTCGTCCAGATCGCAGTTAGTGCGGCTACAGCAAGCGACCCTGGCGGTTATTCAAATTATGAAAGTATTGTACGAGAGCTTTCATCTAGCCGCTACGAAAGTAGCAAAGCCACCTCTGATGATCCTTTCGAATCGATTCGGTTTCATGCCGGAGTGGGTGTCATAACTTCTCTGTTATCAATAAATCTGCCTAAAAAATTACCTAACTCTGTATCACTTCATGGTTTTGAGGCCACTGTTGGAATTGACTTATTTTCTCACTATTGGAGATCAGATATTTCAATTAGAAATTACGATCCCGAGAAAGTTGGACTCGGAGAAATTTCATTCAAAGAATTTGATCTTCTGGTCATATACAACGATAAAATAAACAGTCTTTTAGAGTTTAACCTAGGCGGTGGCATGTCGGCACGCTACCTAAATATAAATGGCGATATTAAAGAGACACCTCATCGTTCAAATACGACCCCGGCCTCTGTTGTTACAATGGGCCTGGGTGCAAGTATCACGTCAGGATTTAGTATTCTCGGTCAAGTTTCTTATCGCAGCCCTCTTGTTCACGACACCATTGATGATGGCTCTTTAGATGGCAGCGTTCGTGTTATCGGACACTTTTAATGAATAAACGCATCCATGATGTAATTAACACATTACGCAACTTTTTGTTAAATCCTTTACAAAACATAGCCCAATTACCAGACTGGGATTGGCCAACGCTCTTAGCTTTTTATATTAGCATGGCAATGGCGTGTGGCGCTTTAGCTGGAATTATCTCTCTTAAAATAACGCAATTTATTGCAGGCCTAATTTTTTTTCCAATTTCAGCTATTGTCGGTAGTTTTATATTAGCAGGATTTTTTTACTATACTTTTACATTTTTTTTTCATCGCGAAATTGCATTTAAAAATATTTTCACAATTGTAGCTTTCTCTCTTATACCATTTTTTGTGGTTTACACTTTTTCTGCTATTATTCCGCCAATTCAGCTAATCGGGTTTGCCGCATCAGGTATTTTACTGACAGTTGGTTTATCTGCACAAACTCATATTGACAGAAAAAAAATTATAAAACTCGTAGGGTCTATTTATTTATTATATTTTATTTTCTGGGTATTTTCTATGATCAGTTGGCAAAGCGAAAACAAATACCTAAAAGATCTAGCAACTCCAGAGTCTCTGGAAAAACTTAAATCAGAATTTAGCGAGTAATTCTTTTAAACAATAAGTAAAAATACTATCCTCTCCCCGTGCTACCAAATCCTCCAGATCCGCGATTTGTTTCATCAAGCTCAGTCACCTCACAAAAATCAACCTGCATTATAGGGCAA
>MEPT01000092.1:405-5283 GCA_001769925.1 Bdellovibrionales bacterium RBG_16_40_8 | reverse complement strand
AACTGAGCGATACGATCTTGGTCTTTAATTTCAACAGCACTCTCTCCTAGATTAATAACAATGATTTTAATTTCTCCGCGATAATCGGCGTCAATTGTTCCAGGAGTATTAAGTAGCGTCACCCCATCACGAATTGCCCAACCGCTTCGCGGTCTAGCCTGTATCTCATAGCCAGTAGGTATAGCTAACGATAATCCTGTCGGAATTAACACCCTCTGCCCTGGTTGAACTAAAATATTTTCATTTAATTGAGCACGTATATCAAATCCACTAGCTGAGAGACTTTGATATTTTGGTAAGTCACCTTTAAAATTATCAAGCTTTTTAGCTTTTACAGAAATATTTCTAGGCTGTTCACTATATTTAGTAAATCCCTGGCGCAGAGGATTATCTTTAACAAATGTATCAAATGCTAATGCTAATTTTTTAAAATTTTCATCGCGATGTTCTTTTTCAACAAAATTATGCTCAACAAATTTCTCGACCACTTGTGCCATAAATTTAATTCGTTCGGTGAAAGAAATATCCATTTTTATCCCCCTTTTAATAAAGATTGAATCATGTTTTTAGTTCGATCTTCGTTCACATCGCCGATTACAATAGCTCCAAGGCGCGAAATATCAAAATATTTTCTTAAAAATGCATTTATTGAGTCTACAGTGACTCGCTCGAGATCAGCCACTACTGTGTCCACTGAGCGATAATCTTTAAACACCATTTCGTTATAACCAAGAGAATTCATGCGCGTCTCTATGTCATCAGACTCTAATATAAGTGAGCCAATTACTTGGGTTTTATAGTATTCAAGTTCAGATTTAGATAAGCCCCTTTTGTGTAAAAGTTCAATCTCACGCACAGTTAATTTCAGTAAATCTTTTAAAAGTTTACTAGACGTACCTGCATAAATCATTTGTAGTCCAGAATCGTAAAAAGGCTGCAAATAGCTGTATACCGTATATGCAAGCCCTTTTTGCTCGCGTATTTTTTGATATAAACGAGAAGTCATGCCACCGCCAAGAGCAGCATTTGCAATATAAGCTTCAAATCGCGATTTATCTTTTGATGCTACAGTAGAAAAGGTCATCAATAAATGTGTCTGCTCAGCTGGTTTATTTATAACTTTAATAAATGGACGAAAAATTGGCCTCTTGCGATGAGGTGCTTGAAATGGGCGCCTGCGCAAACTAAGTGTTCGCCGCAAAACATCCACAACCTCTTCATGCTCTACATGACCAGCTACGCAAACGATCATGTTTTCGCCCTGGTAGCGACGGTTATAAAAATCTAATAATTTTTTTCGAGTAATTTGATTAAGCGTTTTTTGTGTGCCCAAAATTGAACGACCTAGCTCATTACCCTTAAAAGAATATTCAAACGCCAAGTCAAAAATATAATCGTCATGTTGATCTGCTGACATGTTAATTTCTTGAATAATAACTTCACGCTCTTTTTTATAATCATTAGCATCAAATTGAGCATTACTCATAAGATCAGACAAAACATCAAGGCTAAGAAACAGGTGCTCTTTAAGACTAGTTGCATGAAAACAAGTTTGTTCTCTTGTAGTGTAGGCGTTAAGCTCCCCACCCACAGCCTCAAGACTTTTAGCTATTTCGTAGGCATCACGTGTTTCAGTGCCTTTAAAAACCATGTGCTCAATGAAATGAGCGGCACCAACCATATCTTCAGGTTCATCACGTGTACCAAGATCAACAAATATACCAGCGCATACAGAGCGGCTTAGCGGATGGTGTTCAGTTAGAACACGAACACCATTATTAAGAACAGTTTTCTTGTAGATTGGCTCGTACTCAAAGGCCTTCAAAACTTTTTATCACGTGCTCGCGCTACGTTCTAGAATGGCCTTGCGCGAGAGCTTAATTCTTCCCGAGCGATCCACCTCAAGAACTTTCACATCGACCACATCTCCCTCTTTAAGCACATCGGTAACGTTTCTAATACGCTCGTGGGCAATTTCAGAAATATGTAGCAGCCCACTTGTGTTCGGTAAAACCTCAACAAACGCGCCAAAGTCAGCAATCTTAACTACTTTGCCACGATAAACCTTACCCACTTCAGCTTCAGCGCAAATATCTTTAATCAATTGAATCGCTTTTTTTGCAGCCTCTGGGTCAGCTGAAGCTACATGCACTTTGCCGTCATCTTCGATATTTATCTTAACACCAGTTTGCTCGATAATACCTTTTATCACCTTGCCGCCAGCACCAATAACTTCTCGTACTTTTTCAGGCTTAATTTGAATTGTTTCAATGCGTGGGGCGTAGTCTGAAATCTTCCCACGTGGCATATTAATCGTCTTTTCCATTTCATTAAGGATATGGTTTCGCCCTTCTTTTGCTTGATTAAGTGCTTTTTCCATCACCTCGAAGGTCAAGCTATCAATTTTAATATCCATTTGAAGAGCGGTAATACCGTCACGCGTCCCAGCCACCTTAAAATCCATATCACCAAGATGGTCCTCATCCCCTAGTATATCACTTAATATAGCGTGCCGATCTCCGTCAGTAATAAGTCCCATAGCAATACCAGCCACGTTACCTTTTATAGGAACACCGGCATCAAGAAGAGCCAAAGTGCCAGCGCAAACTGTACCCATAGAACTTGACCCATTAGATTCTAAAACCTCGCTTACTATCCGTAGTACGTAAGGAAACTTTTCATAATCTGGAGCCACCATTTTTAAGGCACGTTCTGCTAGATTTCCGTGCCCAATTTCACGTCGGCTTTGCCCACCAAATCGACCCGTTTCTCCAACACAAAAAGGGGGGAAATTATAGTGAAGCATAAATCTACGCACCACTAGCCCCTCAAGTGCGTCAACTTTTTGTTCGTCATCTCCAGTACCTAAAGTTACAGCACCCAATACTTGAGTTTCACCTCGAGTAAAAAGCCCTGAACCATGCGCCCGTGGTAACAATCCAACTTCTACAGAAATTGGCCTAATTGTTTTAACATCACGACCATCAATGCGTACTTTATCATCAAGTATCATCGAACGTGCTATTTTGTACTTTAGATCTTCAAAAATCTTAGTGATCTCTTTTTGTCGCTGTTTTTTAAGCTCATCGGGTTGCTGCGGCATAAGCTCATCAGTAGCCGTTTGTAGTGCAGCCTCAAGCTCACTATAGCGCACTTTTTTCTCGCGCTGTGAAAAGGCCTTCTTTACTAGTGGCTTTATAATACCTTCAGCCTTGTCACGAAAACTCTCTTCAATTTTTGCTGGAGTAAAAGTTCTTTTAACAATATTACCAGTTTTATTACGTAGTTCTTCTTGAGCTGCTAAAATTGACTTCATAGAATCGTGACCAAATTTTAAAGCAGCCAGTACGTCGGCCTCGCTCACAAATTTAGCCTCACCTTCAACCATCAAAATACCATTTTTCGTACCGGCAACAATTATTTCTGCATCTGACTGCTCAATTTCATCTTTAGATGGGTTTGCCATCATGTGTCCATTTACACGCCCCACGGTTAAGCTTGCAACTGGGCCATTAAAAGGAATGTCACTACAATGAAAAGCGGCTGAGGCAGCAATAGTTGCCAAATTATTAATTGGGTATTTGCCATCGAAACTTAGCACCATAGCAATTACCTGAGTGTCGAAGTTATAACCTTCAGGAAAACACGGCCTTAATGGGCGATCAATTAAACGACAATTTAAAATTGCATCATTAGTAGGGCGCCCTTCACGTTTGAAATATCCGCCAGGAACACGGCCTGCAGAATAAAATCTTTCAGCATATTCTACCGTAAGCGGAAAAAAATCTGCGTCTCCTGCTTGATATTCGCTCACTACCGTGACCAAAACAACGTTGTCACCACATGTGGCAAGCACAGACCCATGAGCTTGTTTTGCAAGACGGCCTGTTTCAAGGGTCACCTGACGACCCTGTAAGTCAAACGTAACTGTTTGTTTCATTTTTTCTCCAGCTGATTATTTTCGGAGTGAAAGTTCATCAATAAGTTTTAGATATTTATTTGCATCTGTTTTACGTAAATAATTTAGTAAACGGCGGCGCTTTGAGACCATACGAAACATGCCTTGACGGCTGTGTTGATCTTTGTCGTTTACCTTAAAATGCTCAGTTAACTGAGAAATACGAGCCGATAATGCCGCCACCTGAACTTCAGAGCTTCCGGTATCAAGCTCACCACGTCGAAATTTACGCATGATTTGTTCTTTTTGCGTCTTCATGAGTGCCATAGGTTCTCCTTCTTCTCCCTCTTCTTCTTAATATCAATTGCAGCGAATTTACAGTGCTAGAAGCTTTGCATCAAGCCATTTTAAATACTCGGCGAATTTTAATTCTCCGATAGGGCGGGGCCTCTAAAATTGCCAATAATTTGCCTGTTTCTGCGCTTAATACTCTAACTCCTACAACCTGATTCTTAAATGTAGCCTCTTTCTGCTCGACAATTAGTCTTCTTTCTAGATCATAGGAAATCTGCCCATTATGGATTAATCGTTCATCCTTGCCGCAGACAGTTATGGCCTGCCACTCGGGGAGCGCTTCTTCAAGCGGTATAAATGCCGGATTACTCGTAAGCTCTGTATTATCTATAATCTCTGACAGTTTTATTGCTGCCTGCAGCGTATAAGGTTCAGAAGCTGTACGCTCTAATTCTTCAACGGTCCCGCCTACATCTAAACGCTCACCAAGAACACTTGCCCAGGTACGCACATATGAGCCTTTCGAACACTGAAGAAGCACTTCAACTGAATCGGTACAGACATCTAGTATCTGCACATTCCAAAAATTCATTTTCTTTTGCGGAATTTCTTCTGGCTCTTGCTTGCTACGGGCATACTCGTAGAGCTTTTTACCTTCTTTTTTGGTAGCAGAAAAAAGTGGTACG
>MEPT01000092.1:0-362 GCA_001769925.1 Bdellovibrionales bacterium RBG_16_40_8 | reverse complement strand
GCTTCAATATCTACTTTTTTTTGTGTTAGCACCTGCCCAGTAATATCAAGCGAATCGGTGCGAATACCTAACTTAACACGCACACGATAGGCTTTGTCGCCGTTTAGTATGTAATCAGAAATCTTAGTGGCCTCGCCTAAAAGTATTACCATTAGACCTGAAGCTAGAGGATCAAGTGTGCCAGCATGCCCTACTTCACGCGTATGCAAAGCTTTTCTAATTTTGGCTACAACATCATGGCTCGTAATGCCCGATGGCTTATTCACAAGAAGGAGACCATGAAACGACATCCTTCACTCCTCGTCTTGATTAGAATTACGACCTGACTTCTGCGCAATATCACGCAGCAAAGTTTCAACTTT
>MEPT01000091.1:3734-5754 GCA_001769925.1 Bdellovibrionales bacterium RBG_16_40_8 | reverse complement strand
AACTGCTGATGTGCTGATGTTAGTATAATAAATACAATAATAATCGTTAGAAATTTATTCTTTTTTGAAAACTCGCTTTGCATGATTGTTAACATCGTAGTGATCACCCGATGTTGTCAAATCACATTTAACAGGCCAATACCCCGACACCATGTCAGAAGAATCCCAGCCAAAAACTACCGTAACCGAACTGCCGGGCGCTAAAGGTGGCAAAGCCCTTTCGCCTATTGAACTCCAGGTATTCAAGTCTGAAGGGTATGCGTTATAGCTAATGGGTTTATTCGGTTCTCCAGAATAACAAGTTGCCATACTTTGATTAGAAGGCTTAAGGCCATTATTTTGCACCGTTAAGCTTAAAGTATTTCCATCCCAGGACATATCGTAATAGTAAATTGCAAGATCAG
Source organism: Bdellovibrionales bacterium RBG_16_40_8 (assembly GCA_001769925.1). Taxonomy (GTDB): domain Bacteria; phylum Bdellovibrionota; class Bdellovibrionia; order Bdellovibrionales; family UBA1609; genus RBG-16-40-8. Next base: position 5,350 of record MEPT01000091.1, on the reverse strand, counting down.
GAGTATTATTGCGCACCTGTTTACCCACAGCTAAATTTTTTACGGTTAATTTCTTAAGCGACTGTGCATAAGATGCTATGGCCTGCCAAGCCTCAATACCGGTATTAGTAACCTGCGAAAGATCAATCCCCAAATTGAGCTTAGAATTCACTTGGGTAATTGATGCTAAAAGTCCTTCAGTCAAACTAACCTTATACCTTGTGGCCGGATTAAATGGCATATTATTAATTTGTAACGACTGCAGCAGCGGAACCTTACCCTCTATATTCCAGACAAGATCAGCGTTATTAACAGACAGCCAACCTAGAGGTGTGTTAAAAGGCAGTAGTCCTGCTGTAGTATAAAATATTGTCATAACTGCAAAAAGATCAATGCCTCGAGCGTTCCATACATTGAGAGTCCAGTTTTTACCCGTAGCCGGATTATAAATATGTGGCGCCACATCGTGAAGGTCTTCTATAGTTACTGGCCCTTTTGGTACACTTACGCCGACAAGGCTTAGCGCCTCAATAGACATATCAGAATTAGTTTCATGCTGATAGGCTTGTGTAGATAGAATACCTAGAGGTGATTCATCTGAGTCAGTGTGAAGAAGATCTTCATCACTTTCAGCAACAACTTCTTGATGATCTAACCCTGCGTGAGCGCTAAGAGCTGCGTCTTGCTCAGCCACCATTTTAGCTATTGCAACATCATCTGTATATTCGCTAGATACAGGATGCAGCTGATAATTTTTATATGAAGCCATCCGAGTGGTGAGATTAACCGATAACTTAAGTTCGCCAACAAATCGTCCCCACGACCCTGTCTCGACTACTGGGATTTTACGACCTAAATTATTAACTAGAATTGACTTTGCGGTTTTCACATGCGAATGCCCGCTAATCACAGCATCAATGCCAGGGATAATTGTTGCCAACTGTTTGCTTACAGTAATACTGTTATGCGAAAGAAGAATCAAAACGTCAACTTTTGGACGTAAATTAACTACCTCTTTAATTGCAACACTCACAACATCTGTTATGCGCACCGGCGCCAAATATTCATCATAAATTAGTTCGTATGTAGTTAGACCAATAATGCCGACACGAATACCATCTACAATTTTTATAAATGAGTGAGGCAAAAGATTCTTTAACTCACTACCTCTAGAGTAATCAGACATATTTAGATTTGCTGCTAGAACTGGCAGTGGTACCTTTGCTCTGTTTAATGTATTAATTAATTCGTCTGGCCCTTGTAAAAAATCATGATTACCAAGAGCGACTGCATCAAAACCCATGGCACTAAGAAGATTAAGCATATTTGCGCCGCGATCAATATCGTAATACCAAGAACCCTCAGACCAATCACCAGCATCAACAGTAATCGAAGCTGGCGATTGACTGCGAAGCCCTTTAAGCATTGTGCTCATTCTAGCTAACCCACCAAGCCCAAACGGATCAGTCTTAATCGGCTTCATATGAGAGTGTAAATCGTTGGTATGAAAAATTGTTAGCTCTTTTACCTGTTCTTTACACGATAGAATAAACATCAATAAAAATAAAAGTGTAAGTCGCTTCATCATAATTATCTCCGTGCTAAATACATAGTTAAAGGCATAAGTGATATTCGGC
>MEPT01000091.1:0-3623 GCA_001769925.1 Bdellovibrionales bacterium RBG_16_40_8 | reverse complement strand
GTGGCAGCGTGCTTTTTCACCCATGCGACGTATTTATCCATCCACTTTTGTAGAAACTTTTTGCTATCGGTACCGATGCCGCCTAAGTCGTCAAAAAAACCATCTTTTATTTGAATGAAGGCCTCGGGTTGACCAAATGTCGGAACGTCAAGTGTTGCCAAAATGTTGCGCAAATGCTGCTGAGCCATGGCAGTGCCGAGTGTGCCAGGCGAAGCGCCCAATAAACCAGCTGGTTTATAGAATCTTTGCGTAAGCTACCAACAATTACAGCAATTTGGTACTGACTCATAATAAATCTCCGTGAGATATCTGTGATTTGTGAAATATCAGTTAGCGAAGCTGAACTTAACGTGTCTTGATAGCATATGCAAAACTATAATGCGGCTTACTTATTGCAGCTAGTATTGCCATGAAAAATAAGCGATTATTTATTTTGTTTTTAGCTCTATGGAGCGTCGAACTATTAGGCAGTCCGTTACCAAAACCCGTCACTGATTTTTTGCGCCTTGAGCAAGAGCATTTGAACACGAGCCGTGATCTTACACGCATAATTAGACCCATTAATACACAAGATATAAATTATAGACCAGAGTCGGCGCAGATTTTTACTGTTAAAACCTATTGGATAGATAGCGATCTTCTTTATACTTTTCAAGACGCAGAAAGCCTGCCTATTTCTTCAACTGAATTAGTTAGAACTGTCAAAGGCCATAAGCAAGTGCTTTTTATGGTGCATCCTGAATCAGAAACCTTTTATGCCGAGTTACTTCGTAACGCCGACATCGGACCAGAATACGAAGGCACCCCAACGGCCTCGGCTAGAACATTACTAGTATGGAAAAAAGACAACCCTGAGCTGTTTTTTTTCGCTAAATTAAGTTTAAATAAAGAAATAGGTGGAGTTATTCGCACTATCTCAGAAAGCGAAGTGCCAAGAAGTGTTGGCACCTCCATGGCACTAAACGGTGGTAGAAAGACGCTTTCAAAAAACTTTGCATACTTGCGTGAATTTTGGGGAGTTATGCCCCGAGGGTTTAATCGTGGCGGAATGATATTGCGAGAAGTCCCTAAAGAACTTATTACGGGTAAGCTTAAGTTAACGCCTGTCTTCGCACTCTACACTTCTACTCAAGATACATCTGCTCCCATGTTAGCGATGATTAAGCGAAGCGGTCTAGACAGTATGCAATTTATACTCGAGAAATTTTTAAGACCATTTGCCGTGCACTTTCTTAACATGACCATAAAGCAAGGTATAAGCATGGAGCCACATGGCCAAAATCTTTTGGTTGAATTAAATGACAATGGGGATTTAACTAATACTTTTTATCATCGCGATTTTGGTGGATTTAATATTGACTTTGAGTATCGATCTGATTTGGGATTAGATTTTCTTAGTAATTTGCCAGTTATTAATAGCATGACTAAAGACTATTTGATTTTGCAGCACGAGCAGTCTTTGAATAATTCTCTTTTTACCTATTTTGTTGGCAATATTCTTTATGCTATGGCTGATTCTTTAAAAACAGAAGATGGTAAAAAAATATTCGAATATTCACATTTACAAAAAGTATTTTTACAAGAGTTAAATCAAGAGGCGATCAATGAATATGGATTTGAAATTCAAAAACTTTCAGATATCGCTAGACCCATTAAACAAGCAAGAAGGCGGTTTATAGGGTCAACTCGTAACCGCTGCAATAGACTTCTTGAAGCTAATTAGCTAGATTTTTCACACCTAATTTTCTGTGCTGCACTTTAGGTTTGTTTGTAACCCGCTAATTGTTTTGACTGCACCTTTATTAATCACTGTATTAAATTTCAACATAACTCCTGGGTTCCCGTCGGCACTCATCATGATTACATCAATATTTGTTCCACCGTCTTGAGTAGAAACACGCGTGTTAATACCGAGAGCGCCTGGGCCATTACCTTCTTGCACTAACAGCGCCCCCGCACAGTCTGTTTTTTTCATAACGCATTTCATATCTACAAAAACAGTAAAAGTCAGAGATTCAGAAGCATCAACTGTCATGCATTTGCCAATTTGAAGGTACAACGGGAACGCTGCCGAGGCAAAAATTGGCAAAAAAAATGCAACGCTTGCAAAAAAAATCCTAATCTTTTTCATATTAACTCCTTTGCGCTATTTACGAAATTTACAATTATTCTTGTATACCTCTGCACACACGTCGTTACCATAAGGCAGAAATACATGGCAAATTTAGTATAAAAAAATGAATTTTTTATGTGCTTTTAAGGATTAATACAACCGATGCGGCTTTTCGCCAATACTGCGTGGTCCCAGGCCGTCGTCGTTCATACCCGAAGTCTTTGATTAATTGGCTGGACAAAAACTCTCGCCCACTTTGTGCCACCGTCAATGTGAGTCACGGCCCATGGCAACTTAGTAATAAAGATAATAAATGTAATGAAAGAATAAAGGAGCCGTATAGTAAAGGCTGTCCACTCTGTCTAGAATTCCACCGTGTCCAGGTAATAGTGACCCCGAATCCTTAATTCCAACATCACGCTTGATAGCCGAAATGCTAATGTCGCCAATAAATCCGCTTAGAGATATTAAAACACCCGATCCTATGCTGTAGCCCAGGTTCATGGGCGTAAGATAAGGGCCAAGGAGTGATGCCAGCAGAGTGGTAACCATGAGACCCCCAGCAAGGCCTTCGTATGTTTTTTTAGGGCTTACCAGTGGAGACACCTTATGTCGCCCGAACATTTTGCCAAATAAAAATTGCGAGACATCATTGAACTGCGACAAGAAAACTAAATACAAAACCAATCCGGGGCCTGATGCAGTTAAGTCTGTTTTGTGGCTAAGGGTTATTAAGTAGGACACGTGACTCAAACAAAAAGTGGACATCATCAGTCCCCATTGTACGACCGAAATGTTGCGCAGATATCCATGGACTTGCCCAGCTAAAACAAATCGTCCGGGGAGAAATAAGAACATAAAAACAGGTATGAATATTATAAACATACCATACCAATTGATGTAGACCCAATAGTAATGAATAGGGATAGCTAAATAAACCCAGATTTTAATACTCTGAAATTCTTTGGAGATAGAGGCCATTGAGAAATATTCACGCAGAGCAAGAGCGCTCATAAAAGCGAATAAGCCAATGGACATGATTTTACCAAAGAGAAGCGCAGCTGCAAACACGAAAGCCATAACCCACCAGGTGTTGATGCGTGCTGATACCTCTGCGAGGTTCATTTGCGGTTTGCTTCTCTTCAGAGTTTGGACAATGATAGAAGCTAAAACCAAAATCACTAAAATACCAACCAGGACATTTTTTATAGGAAGAGTTAAGTTATCAAACATCATTTTTCTTCTCAGACAATGAGTTTTTGATGCGATTCAAAATGGTTATTAATGTTAAAAGCGACATGGCAATAAAAATTAAATCAGCGAAATTTCTTACAACTTCAATTTCAAAACCAAGCAATAGTCCTATGAGTCCGACGACAAAGGCGCGTTCGCTTTTTCCCATGGGGCCATCATACCGTCGTGTGCCGCCAACTTGAGTTGCCAAGACACCCGTCATTTCGCTAACGATAGAAATGATTATGAATCAAATAACAGCAACAGGAAGCTTTAC
>MEPT01000090.1:21369-25234 GCA_001769925.1 Bdellovibrionales bacterium RBG_16_40_8 | reverse complement strand
TTTCTGCTGAAAAAGTCCCCATAGATTCTTCGTTGATGCAAAAAGAACAAGTCATATTGCAACCGGCATGAAGCATTATTACGGCGACAGTAGGTTTGTCAGGCGTTGTCATTAATTAAATCTGGGGTGGCTCGTCTATGTCATCATCGGTGAGATCAGGGCCATCACCTTCAGGCACTGACTTTAGCTTTTCAAGAAGCTTTTTTTTATGCTCGGCCTCCTCTTCGCGCAGCTCTTTAAAAAGAACACGAGTTTCTTCATCGGTAACTTGCGAAAGCGCCTGATTGAAAAAATCATAAGCTTTTTGCTCTGATTCTAAAGCTACAGCATAGGCTTGCCTAACTGACATATAAGTGCGTGGTCTATTTTCTTCAGGAGCTTCGACATTCCAAATCATGGCTGCCGTCACTTTTTTTTCTTTGTCACCAAAAAGTTTCTGCCGTCGCTCAGATAAGCTCTTAGCATGCAACGCTTCAAACCCGGCCATTTCACTAAAAAAATCGCCCGCATCGCCTTCATAACGCGCACCGATTAGTGAGGCAAATTCTCTATAGCGCTCACAGGCCTCTTGCTCAATTAAGATGGCGATATCATATGCATCCATAAGGGTGAGTGCTTTAAAATCAATTTTATTTTTCATATGACCACCTTTATAAGCTTACGAGACTTGATTTAATGACCAGAAGTAACTAAATCGTCTTTTAGTAAATCAGCACTTAGAAAATCTTTTTCTTCGCGCTCAATATCTTCATAGATACTTTTAATAAAAAGCGTGAGATCTTTCTTGTATTCAGTAAAGCTTTTTTCTTGAACTAAAGTCTGCAAATCTTTTAGGATGCGGCTCTGTTCGGCGTGCTCTTCGCCCAACTTCTCTACGCGAATTGATCCCCAGGCGTCGATATCGGCTAGGGCGGGCACCAGTAGATTTTCTTCGGTAACTAGGTGCTTTAAAAATAATGAGCTGAACTCTTCAAAAACGTTCTTAATGCTTTGTGCTTTCTCTTGAGTAACCAGCTTCTCAAGCTCACTAAGTTTACCTTTAATTAACGCGTGTTCTTCTAAAATCGTTTTTCTAACAACACTAAGCGCTAAAGTCATAAACTCCACCCCTATAATCTTTTGAATAATATCGGCTTTTAGACTATTCTTCAATCTTATATTTTTAGCGATTAATTAGGCAGGCTTAAATGAGTCAAAAACCAAAAAAACAAATTGAAAGTTCAGTCATTCGCTTCGGTGGTGATTCTGGCGACGGTATGCAACTAGTTGGCGATCAATTTACCAATACCTGTGCCGTAACAGGAGATTACTTCGCAACTTTACCAGATTATCCGTCAGAAATTCGTGCTCCAGCAGGAACAATTTTCGGGGTTTCAGGATTTCAAGTTTGTGTTAGTGGAAAAGAAGTTTTTACTTCAGGCGACCAATACGACGTTTTAATTGCCATGAATCCGGCAGCATTAAAAGTAAATACCCAAAACGTTAAACAAGAAGGCATTATAATTGTAAATGAAGATTCATTTATTCAAAAAACTTTTGATAAAGCTGGCTACAAAGAAAACCCGTTAACCTCTGGTGAGCTAGATAAGTTTCAGGTCGTGCGCGCACCTATGTCTAGCCTAACACAAAAAGCCCTGGAGAATCTTTCTCTCAGCACTAAAGAATCCGATCGGTGTAAGAATTTTTTTGCTCTTGGGATTATCTACTGGCTGTATAATCGAGATTTCTCGTATACGAAAAAATGGTTAGAAAAAAAATTTCAAGCTAAGCCAACAATTTTAGAAGCCAACTTGCGAACTATGCAAGCAGGATGGGATTTTGCCGAAGCAAGTGATTATTTAAAAAATTCTTTTGAGTTTATAAAAGCCAAGATTTCTCCAGCCCCTGGTGTTTATCGAAGCGTTACTGGTAATCAGGCGGTGGCCTTTGGTTTAATGGCTGCCGCGCAGAAAGCTGGTTTAAGATTGTTTCTTGGTAGTTACCCAATTACTCCAGCCACTGATATTATGCATGAACTTGCCAAATATCAGGAGTTTGCCACCGTCTTTCAAGCAGAAGACGAAATCGCCGCCATAGGGGCATCGATTGGCGCCTCGTTTGGTGGTGCGCTTGCGGCGACGACAACTTCTGGCCCTGGGTTTTCACTTAAATCTGAATTTATGAATCTGGCGGTAATGGTTGAATTGCCGCTCGTGATTGTAGATGTGCAAAGAGCAGGTCCTTCAACTGGTATACCAACTAAAACAGAGCAATCAGATTTTTCACAAGCTATGTGGGGGCGTCATGGTGAATCGCCAATGGTGATTTTGGCAGCTGCCACGCCTAAAGATTGTTTCGATACGGTAGTTGAAGCCTCGCGCATTGCAATTGAGCACATGACACCTGTTATCGTGCTTAGCGAAGGGTATCTCGGTAACGGCTCTGAAGTTTGGCGCGTTCCTGAACTAAGTGAGTTGCCAGTGATTAAAGCAAAATTTCACACTGACCCTGCGACATATAAACCATATGCGCGAAATCCCGAAACACTGGCGCGATTGTGGGCAATACCCGGCACACCGAAATTAGAACACCGTTTAGGTGGTCTTGAGAAAGAAGACGGGTCAGGAACTATTAGCACCGCAGCTTTAAATCACGAAAAAATGACGATGATTCGGGCAGAAAAAGTTGCTCGCGTTGCCAATGATATTCCGCCGGTAAGAGTTTATGGTGATGCTGACGCAGAACTTTTGGTATTAGGCTGGGGTGGTACCGCTGGCGTAATTAAACAAGCGGTTAGAAATTTAAGAGCAGAGGGCATAAAAGTAGCCTGTGCTCACTTAAGATATTTAAACCCACTACCTAAAGATCTACCAAGTCTTTTGCAGAAATATAAAACTATATTAATTCCTGAGCTTAACTCTGGGCAGCTGTGGTTTCGTATTCGCGGTGAGTACCTTATTGACACTGTGAAAATGAGTAAAGTACAAGGTCAACCTTTTCGCGCTGATGAGATCGAAAATAAAATTCGCTCTCTTTTAGGAGTGTAAAATGACGACATCAGGCACTACACAATCATCTACACCAGCTTATACCCGCAAAGATTTTCTTGCCGCTGAACCCAGGTGGTGTTTAGGTTGCGGCGACTATGCAGCGTTAAACGCCTTAACAAGGGTGTTCTTAAGCTCTGGCACTCTACGAGAAAATTTTGCGATAATTTCAGGTATTGGCTGCTCATCTCGCTTGCCATATTATTCGAACACCTACGGGTTTCACACCATTCATGGGCGCGCACCGTCTGTTGCTATGGGTTTAAAAATGACCAATCCTGATTTGAATGTTTGGGTGGTTACCGGTGATGGTGACGGTCTTTCTATTGGCGGCAATCATTTCATTCATACGATGCGGCGAAATCCCAACATAAAGGTAATAATATTTAACAATCAGATATACGGGCTTACTAAAGGGCAAACTTCTCCTACCAGCCCACTTGGTTCAAAAACTAAATCTACCCCGGCCGGATCTTTTGATCGTCCAATGCACCCGTTAACGGTAGCTCTTGGTGCTGGGGCTACATTTGTGGCGCAAGTGCCAGACACAGACAATGAATTACTTTTTAATGTTTTAAATGCGGCAAATAAACATAAAGGTGTTGCACTAATTGAGATACTTATTAACTGCGTGATTTTTAATGATGGTGCTTTTAGTTGTTTTACTGATAAAGCGACACGCCCCGATACCACGGTGAAACTCGAGGCTGGTAAGCCACTTCTTTTTGGTGCCAACATGGATAAAGGCATTCGCATGAAATCAGACCGCCCTGAAATTGTTAAAGTCGGCGAGGGTGGGGTGCCAGTTTCTGAAATTCTTGTTCATGACCCGGCAAATC
>MEPT01000090.1:21000-21292 GCA_001769925.1 Bdellovibrionales bacterium RBG_16_40_8 | reverse complement strand
GTTTATGACCAGCCTATCGCGCGTGGTTCAGCAGAAAAACTTGAAAATATTCTAAAGGGCGCAAATGCCTGGGCGCAAGATGCTAACGGAAATATTAAGAGCTTAGAAAAATAAATGGAGTTGGAGAAATAAATGGAATATGTTTTTATTATTCCTATTATTATAGCAGCGTTTCTAATGGTGTTTGGCGGTTTATGGGCTTCGCGTCTAATAGCGCCGCATAACCCTAATAAAATAAAAAACGCAACCTACGAGTGCGGTGAAAAAACTATCGGTACTGCATGGGTGCAAT
>MEPT01000090.1:20466-20956 GCA_001769925.1 Bdellovibrionales bacterium RBG_16_40_8 | reverse complement strand
GCTGCTTTTTTATTTCCGTGGGCAGTGGTGCTTCGTGAAACTGGTGTGGTTGGGTTGATAGAGGTTATTATTTTCGTGTTAATCTTAGTAGTTGGCTTAATTTATGCCTGGAGAAAAGGGGCCCTTGAGTGGGTTTAATAAATGAACGAACAGCCCCAATGATCGAAGCCCTTCCTGGGGGGCCATTTTTTTTAACTAGTTTAGATACGATAATTAATTGGGCACGATCTAATAGCCTATGGCCATTAACGTTTGGTACCAGCTGCTGCGCCATCGAAGTTATGATGGCAGCCGGTGCTGCTAATCACGATTTGGCTAGATTTGGCGCTGAGGTCGCAAGGGCGACGCCACGTCAGGCAGATTTACTCGTAATAGCTGGCACAATTGTAAAGCGTATGGCGCCAACTTTACAGACATTGTACGCCCAAATGGCCGAGCCAAAATATGTTATTGCCACTGGTGCTTGCGCTATTTCAGGCGGACCTTTTAT
>MEPT01000090.1:20147-20442 GCA_001769925.1 Bdellovibrionales bacterium RBG_16_40_8 | reverse complement strand
CGTGGTGCCCATGAGTTGATCCCGGTAGATGTGATTGTGCCTGGGTGCCCGCCAAGGCCAGAAGCTTTTTTCTATGGGCTTCTTACTTTACAGAAAATGATTCGCGAAGGAGAAACCATCAGACACCCAGGTAGGCGACACAAACCGGTAATGGCGGCCTTACCCCCTGGCATTTCAATTGAACAAATACGAAAAGAACTCATTTTAAATTTAGAAGAAAAATCACTGGTAACCTAAATATGAATAATACTGACCTGCTTGCTGCTGTTATTACACTCGCACCTGACATAAAAGT
>MEPT01000090.1:7332-20130 GCA_001769925.1 Bdellovibrionales bacterium RBG_16_40_8 | reverse complement strand
TTATAGCGCCAGTTGAAAAACTCGTTACGGTAATGCATAGTCTTAGAAATCAAGAGCCACTCAAGTTTGATATGCTCTTAACGTCAACGGCAATTGATTGGTTAAAAGACGGCAAGGTTGAACTTGTGTATCAGCTTTACTCTACAATTTATAATCATTATCTTATGGTCAGTGTTTATCTTGATCGCGAAAATGCTATAGCCCCTTCTATAAGCTCAATTTGGGAGATTGCTGAATGGCACGAAAGAGAAATTTTTGATCTCTTTGGTGTTCGCTTTAGTGAACATCCAGATTTACGCAGACTTTTACTTGAAGATGACTGGCAGGGGCACCCCTTACGTAAAGATTATGTAGACGATTTTATGTTGGAGCGCCCATGGAGATAGCCATAAGCACTCTAAACGAAAAAATTAGTAAATCGCAAAGTGAATCAATAAGTGACCTTGCAACTCAAGAATATTTTGTCAATATGGGGCCACAACACCCGTCAACTCATGGAGTACTAAGACTAGTACTTAAGATGGACGGCGAAACCGTTCGAGAAGTTATACCAGTTTTAGGGTACGTACATCGCGGTATCGAAAAAAAATCAGAATTTATTGGCTATAGACAGCAAGTTCATCTCACTGACCGCTTAGATTACCTCTGCGCGCTAATGAATAATTGGACCATATCAGATGCTATTGAGCGCGCTATGAAAATTGAACTTAACGACAGAATTCTCACAGTGCGAACAATTATTGCCGAACTTCAACGCATACAAAGTCATCAGCTGTGGTGGGGCGTTTTCGGTATGGATCTTGGCGCGTTTACTCCTTTTCTTTACGGCTTTCGCGATCGCGAAAAAATCACTGCTATTTTTGAAGACACTATTGGGGCAAGACTTACAATGAATTACATTCAGCCAGGTGGCTTGATGTATGATATTCACCCAAACTTTGTGCGTAAGACAAAAGAGTTTTTAAGTTATTTTAAACCAATTCTTGATGAGTATGATGAGCTCTTTACTGGCAACATAATTGTGCAACAGCGGCTTAAAGGGGTCGGCTTACTTGACGCTAAAACTGCAATCTCTGTTGGTGCTACTGGTCCAATATTACGTGCTAGTGGGGTGAACCACGATTTGCGAAAAGTAAACCCTTATGGGGTTTATAGTAAAGTTCAATTTGCCGTACCGCTAGGCACTACCGGTGATTGCTGGGATCGATACAAAGTTCGTATGCAAGAGATGCGCGAATCTATAAAAATAATTGAACAGCTTATTGATAACGTACCTGAAGGCCCGTCTATGGTTATGAAGTTTGGTGCGAAAATTAGAGTACCTGAGGGCACTTACTATAGCCAAATGGAGACCGCTCGTGGCATTTTTGGCGTTATGATTGTAGCAGACGGCACCGAAAAGCCATATCGCCTGCATTTTCGCACACCGAATTTCAATAACCTTTGGAGTATTATTAAAATGTCTAAGGGGTGGCGACTTGCAGATCTTGTTGCAATTTTATCGTCGATAGATATTGTCGTTCCTGATATTGATCGGTGATATTGATAGGTTATACGACAGATAAGGAGTTTTTTTTGTTACTAGCCTCAGCAAATTATCTAGCCTTAGAGAATTATAAGGTCATTTCGCTTAGTCAACGCGTTAGTCAGGCGTGGACAGATTCGGCATTAACATCTTTACTTATGCTTGCTGGTGGTGCGGTCGCCATCATGGGGTTTATGTCTGTGACCGCCATGGTTTTGGTTTATGCAGAAAGAAAAATTGCCGCGCATTTTCAATGTCGGTTAGGCCCGATGCGTGTCGGGTGGCATGGTACTTTGCAAAGTATAGCCGATGCGCTTAAACTTTTTTTTAAAGAAGATATAGTTCCCACCAATACCGATAAAATGTTGCATGCTTTAGGCCCGGCTATTTGTGTGATGGCGACACTTTTAGCATTAATAGCACTGCCGCTTAGCCCCACATTTAATATTGCTGACATGAATATTGGTGTGCTTTATCTTTCTGCGGTTAGCGGCCTCGGTGTGTTAGGTATTTTACTTGGCGGGTGGAGCTCAAACAACAAATGGTCTTTATTAGGTGCCATGCGCGCGGGCGCACAAATTATCTCGTACGAAATTTCTATGACCATATCTATTCTCGTGGTTGTGCTATTTGCGGGCTCAATGAAGTTTTCGACAATTGTTCAATCGCAAGTAGATGGCTGGTGGATATGGCGAGTGCCGGTAGTTGGCTTTGTTGCGTTTTTTATTTTTTTAATTTCTTCAACAGCTGAAAACAATCGAACTCCCTTTGATATGGCTGAAGCCGAAAGCGAACTTACGGCTGGCTTTCATACAGAGTATTCAGGTCTGCGCTTTGCAATGTTTTTTCTCGCCGAGTATATAAATCTATTTATTGTCTCTGCAGTTGGAGCCACACTTTTTTTAGGCGGCTGGATGCCGTTTCATATCGGCAATTTTACAACATTTAATGCAGTGATGGATTTAATACCAGCAGGGGTATGGTTTGCTCTAAAAGTAGCGGCGTTAGTTTTTCTTAGTATGTGGTTTCGCTGGACTTTTCCGCGACTACGTGTTGATCAACTTATGAAACTCGAATGGAAGGTGCTACTGCCTATTGGGCTAGTAAATTTAACAGTAGGAGCAATTTTGGTTTTGTCAGAGCTTTATTTTTTTGTATGGAACCCATAAAATACTAGGAGATTTTTTTGTTTAATTTTTTTCGCAGTATATTATCACTACTAAAAGGTATGAGAGTCACCGGGCACTATCTGGTTAGGCCGTCTACTGTGGTTACTCAGCAATACCCCGAAAACCGTGATACCCTGAAACTTTCAGATCGCACCCGCGCGCTACTGTCATTTAAGTATGATGAAAATGGCTATCATAAATGCACCTCATGCCATATCTGTGAAGAGGCCTGCCCCAATGCCTCGATACATGTCATTGATCGACCAAAACCGGCAGTCGCTAAAAATGAATTAGATCATTTTATTTGGCGATTAGACTCTTGCACTTTTTGTAACCTTTGTGTACTCGTATGCCCTTTTCAGGTATTACAAATGAGTGCAAAATTTGAATCAGCTGTTTATGATCAACGTTTACTTATCTACAATCTCACAACTTATGCAGGCGCAACCGGACCAGTACTTATGAAACAACCTGATGTAGAGTCACGAAAAAAACTTATCGAGCCAAGATCAGTTTATGACGGGCCAACTTCGCTTGAGGGTTTTGATCTAGCAGGTATTAAACCATGAGTTTTGATTTTGCTCCGGTTTCTGATATTTTATTTGTGATCTTGAGTGTTCTTTCAGTATTTTTTGCAGTATTAACTGTATATACCCCACATATTCTTCGCTCTGCCAGTTATTTAATGGGGGTTTTGTCACTTACTGCCGGGCTTTATATTTTGCTCGGAGCCGAACTGCTAGCCGGTGTGCAACTGCTTGTTTACGTTGGCGGCATTGTTGTTTTGCTTGTAATATCTATAATGCTTACCGTAAATGATAATAAGAGCGTGCAATATGAGGCGAGTTTTTTGCGAAAAGCTTTTGCGCTACTAGCAAGCGGCGGTTTTTATATAAGTTTTTCGTATTTTTTATCAAAATCTTCTTTTGCTACAAATTCTTTTTATTTAAATCCTGTTGAAAATGCAAATACTGCTGGGGCGTCGGCAATTAAGGGCGTTGGCTTAGCATTGTTAAGTAGTGGCCCTAACGGATTTATATTACCTTTTGAAGTGATTTCGCTACTGCTACTTACTGTTTTAGTATCCGGTATAGTTATCGCCCGTAAGGACACCCCATGACAATTATGAATTGGTTACAACTTACCTTGCTACTTTTTTCTATCGGGATATATGGCATACTAACTCGCCGAAGTGCTGTGGGTATATTAATATCTGTTGAATTAATGCTGAATGCTGGGGCCATTAATTTTGTGGTTTTTAATAAGTATGTCGCCGCCCATCAGGTGAGCGGGCAAGTTATGTCAATATTTGTTATTGCACTAGCTGCTGCTGAAGTAATGATTGGTCTTGCTATTTTAATTATGATTTTTAGACAGCGCCGCAGTGTTGACGTTACCAAAATGGATACTCTTAAAAATTAGGAAGTTTAATGCAGCCACCAGTTATGACTTTTATGTTAGAAAATTCATGGGTGATTGCAGCAGTGCCGTTTTTTTCTTTTCTTTTAGTCGGGCTTTTTATTCGCCCATATTCTGATAAGTGGGCAGGCCTTGTTGCAACTAGCGCGCTATTTATTTCTATGCTTGCGTCTTATCTATTAGCTTGGGATTATTTACAAATTTCTGGAGCAGCACCTCAAGTATTAGTACCCTGGAGTGTTGAGTGGCTTCAGTTTATACCAAAAATTAGTGTGCACATGGGTGTGCTAATTGACCCAATCTCAGTTATGATGATGACCGTTGTAACCACCGTAAGTTTTTTAGTTCATGTTTATTCTATAGGGTACATGCATGGTGAAAATGGCTATGGCCGTTATTTCACTTATTTAAATTTATTTACATTTAGTATGTTAGGCCTAGTTTCATCTACAAACATTTTTCAAATGTATGTTTTTTGGGAGCTAGTCGGCGTTTCTTCATTTTTATTAATCGGTTTTTATTATAAAAAGCCCGCAGCTGTTGCAGCAGCAAAAAAAGCTTTTATAGTTACGCGTTTTGCTGATCTTGGTTTTTTAATCGGGATTTTAATTCTGGCTGGCACCAGTCAGACAATTTATTTTACTAGTCTTTCGCAGCCAGAGGTGGTGAGCCAACTAAACGAGTTCGGCGTTTTGAATCTGGCACTACTACTTATTTTTATGGGGGCGGCTGGTAAGAGTGCTATGTTTCCGCTTCATATATGGTTACCCGATGCGATGGAGGGGCCTACTCCGGTTTCAGCACTAATTCATGCCGCCACTATGGTGGTGGCTGGGGTTTACTTGGTCGCTAGAATGTTCCCGTTATATTCGCAAGCCACTTATGCGCTTGAAGTAGTGGCTTTTGTTGGCTTATTTACTAGCGCCTTTGCGGCAATTATTGCCTGCACGCAAGATGATATCAAACGAGTGCTTGCATTTTCTACCCTTAGTCAACTTGGCTACATGATGTTTTCACTAGGTATCGCGACATTGCGTGAGCCTTTGGGTTATACCGCATCGATGTTTCATCTTTATAATCACGCGTTTTTTAAGGCCCTACTTTTTCTTGGCGCCGGGGCAGTTATTCATGCAGTACACACTAACAATATCTGGGAGATGGGGGGTCTTAGAAAAAAAATGCCCATTACCCATATTACTTTTCTCATCGCCGTACTTGCTATATCAGGCATCTGGCCTTTTTCAGGATTTTTCTCTAAAGACGAAATTTTAGTAGCTAGTTTACATGGGCACCCAATACATTTTATCGGTGGTCTAATTGTAGCCGGCATTACTGCTTTTTATATGTCGCGAATTTATTTTTTAACGTTTTTGGGTAATTCTCGCACAGAGGCTTCTAGCCATGCGCATGAAGCAAGCCCAGTTATGCTTTTTTCGCTTGTAGTTCTTGCCGCTTTTTCATGCGTAACTGGTTTTATACCTTTTTCGCACTATGTCTCGATTGGGCAACCGCTTGAACACAGCAGGATAAATTTGCTAGTTGCTATATCTGGCACTTTAATGGCCTTAATCGGTATTTTTTCTTCATGGATTATCTATGGCAGTAGTAGTGGCAGTGCTAAGCGTTCAGATGTAATTGCTCGCCGACTTGGTGCAATTTATTCTTTGATAAAAAATAAATTTTATTTCGATGAAATTTATCAATTTGTTACTCACAAAATTATTTTTAAGTTTATTGCTAGCCCCATTGCCTGGTTTGATAGAAAAGTAGTAGACGGCGGAGTTAACTTATCGGGGTGGTCTGCGCGCAAAGTGGGCGAAGGGTTTTTATCAATGCAAACTGGGCAGCTGCAGACCTACGGGGTTTGGTTTGTCATCGGTACTATTGTTACATTTTTTTTGTTTTGGGCCACAGTTGGATGAACAGTTAGTTAAACAGTTGGTTAAGGAGTTAGTTAAGAATAAATATGGGATTACTTAGTCTTTTAGTTTTTTTACCATTTATTACCGCTTTGTTTGTAATGGCTGCGCCGATACAAAAGCAAATTCGTTGGATAGCACTTTTTGGCACAGGACTTCATTTAATTCTCACAGCTATCACCACCTATAAATACGTCTCTGTGGGGTTATTAAGTACTAGTCCCGAAGACAAGTTAACAAAACTTTTTTTGGTAGAAAAAATTGATTGGTTTACTAGCATTGGCATTCAGTACAATTTGGGCGTCGATGGCATTTCAATGGCGATGGTTATTTTGACATCTATTATTATTTTTACCGGAGTTCTTGCCAGCTGGAATGTCGAAAATCGATCTAAAGAATTTTTTGCGCTTCTTCTTGTATTGGTGACCGGCGTTTTTGGTGTTTTTTTAAGCTTCGATTTATTTTTATTTTTTATGTTTTATGAAGTTGCAGTTTTACCTATGTATTTGCTTATTGGCGTTTGGGGTACCGGGCCTAAAGAATACTCGGCAATGAAGCTAACTCTTATGCTTATGGTTGGTTCAGCACTTATATTAGTTGGGTTTTTGGCCCTTTACTTCATTGCCGGAGCTAAAACTGGTATATATACTTTTGATTTAAATTCACTAGCACAGTTTAACTACCCAAAAGAATTTCAATCATGGGCTTTTCCGACAATATTTGTCGGGTTTGGTATTTTAGGGGCACTTTATCCTTTTCATACGTGGTCACCCGACGGGCACGCCTCGGCACCGACTGCAGTTTCTATGCTTCATGCCGGTGTGCTGATGAAACTTGGTGGCTATGGTGCTCTAAGAATTGCAGTTTATCTTCTGCCAGAAGGCGCTAAAGAATGGGGACTATTTTTTATGGCGCTAGCTACTATTAATATTTTATATGGTGCTTTTGGCGCTATTAAGCAAAAAGATCTTAAGTTTTTTACCGCCTACTCTTCAGTAAGCCACTGCGGGCTGGTACTTTTCGGCGTGGCTACTCTTAATTTTATGGGCTTTAAAGGGGCCGTTTTACAGATGTTCAGTCACGGTATTATGACTGGGTTATTTTTTGCATTAATTGGCATGATTTATGGGCGCACTCATACGCGCATGATTTCTGAAATGGGGGGGCTTGGCCAAGTTATGCCTTGGCTCAGTACAAGTTTTTATATTGCTGGTCTTGCATCTCTTGGGTTACCCGGGTTTTCTGGGTTTATCGCTGAAGTTCATGTTTTTATGGCATGGTTTTTTGGCAATGCTTGGCACTCAATTGTTTTTTCTAGAGTGCTGACTATTCTCGCAGCAATGTCGATTGTGGTCACAGCCGTTTATGTCTTACGCGGCCTTGGCAAAGTATTTCTCGGGCCCGTACAAGATCCACATCACGAAAATCTAACCGATGCGACTATCACTGAAAAACTCACAACCGGAATGCTCGTAGCAACTTTAGCTATTGTCGGGGTTTATCCGCTACCGCTAATTAAACTTATTGAAAATTCAATTTATCCGATTTTAAATCGGCTGCATTAGGGAGTAGCGATGTTTCTCATGGCACCTGAATTAATTTTAATTTTTACAGCTTTCTCGGTGCTTATTTTAGATTTTATATTTTTAAAAATAGATAAAAAAATTCTTTTTTATTTAGCATTAATTGGTATTGCTATTTCAACAGCATCACTTTTTAGTGTGTGGGGCGAGGAGGCCTCATGGCTAGGTGGGCGTTTTGCTATTGATCAGGTAAGTTCTTGGTTTAAATTTATATTTTTACTTTCGACTTTTTTAACCCTAACTTTTAGTTCAATTTCTTTTGAAAGTAAAAACATGCCGTTAACTCACCGTAGTGAATTTATTTTTGTTTTGCTTATGTCTCTAGCCGGCATGATGTTTTTAATTTCAAGTCGCGATATGGTTTCGTTGTATATTGGTCTTGAGTTAGCCACCATTCCGCTTTTTGCGCTTACTGCCTGGCGCCGCTCAGAAAAATCTGGCGAAGCTGGTATCAAATATTTAGCAATTGGCGCACTTGGCTCAGCATTTTTACTTTACGGCATGGGGTTACTATATGGTCTTACTGCACAAGTCGATCTGAATTTGATAGCTAAAGCTATTACTGCAAATTCTGCAACATGGTTAGCAGCAGGGCTTATCATAGCCGGAGTCGGGTTTAAACTCACATTATTTCCTTTTCATATGTGGGCCCCTGATGCTTACGAAGGTGCGCCACCAATTGTTACTGCCTATTTGTCGGTTGCTTCAAAAGCCGCAGGTCTTGCCTTAGCTTTTCAATTTTTTTATCGAGTATTTTGGGGACAACTTCATTCTTGGAG
The DNA here is from genome assembly GCA_001769925.1 of Bdellovibrionales bacterium RBG_16_40_8. Lineage (GTDB taxonomy): Bacteria > Bdellovibrionota > Bdellovibrionia > Bdellovibrionales > UBA1609 > RBG-16-40-8. The sequence continues at coordinate 11,736 of MEPT01000090.1, read as the reverse complement.
CTTACTAATTGCAATTTTTGCAACCGCCACTATGACTCTTGGCAATTTTGCAGCAATTACACAGAAAAACTTAATGCGTTTTATGGCTTACTCGGCCATTTCTCAAGCAGGATATTTAATCATAGGCTTTATGGGTACAGGCGCAGCCGACGCTCAGGCTATGATATTTTATCTGCTAGTTTATGCGGTTACAAATCTGGCAGTTTTTGCTGTATTGATTTTGCATATTCAAGAAACTGGCAATGAAGACATGACTGGTTTAAAGGGGTTTTCACGAGTAAACCCGCTGTTAGCATTTGCAATGATGCTTGCACTTTTTGGCCTTGCCGGCATACCGCCTCTTGCAGGATTTGTCGGAAAGTTTTTTCTATTCGGTATTGCCGCTAAATATGGGTTTTATTGGCTGGTTGTGGTTGCCGCTTTGAATTCGACGGTATCTTTGTATTACTATCTTCGCGTAGTGCGGCAAATGTATATTGAAGACCCAAATCCTTCAGCAAAGCCTCTTCAAATAAAGCCTCTTTTTGCATTAGGTCTTTTTATAGCAATAGTTTCATGTGTTGTGCTGGGCCTTATCCCGAATGTATACGAGGGTATTGGTAAATCTGCACAAAGTTGGATTCAATTATTTTCTCATTTAAAAAATATATAGAGAAATATTGTTACTGCCAGATTTAAGTGGTAAGTACTTTTTAATTAATTAGGAGAATGCTATGGCTTATAAAATTAATTCTGATTGCAACAATTGTGGTGCTTGCGAGCCAGAATGCCCGAACAACGCAATTTCGGTGGGTGAAAATATATTTGAAATAAACCCTGAGCTTTGCACCGAATGTGTTGGTTTTCATGGTAAACCGCAATGTGCTGTTGTTTGCCCGGTTGATGCCTGTCTAACTGATGAAAATCAAGTTGAAACAGAAGAAGTTTTAATTTCCAAACTTAAGAAAATTCATCCAGAGAAAGACTACTCAGGTACAATAGTTTCTCATTTTAAAAAGTAGCGTGGTAATGAACAAAAAATCAGGCCAAAGTCGCGCCGCAACACTTGATGGCAACGAAGCGGCAGCTTCGGTTGCCTATCGTTTTTCTGAGACTATTGCAATTTACCCAATCACGCCTTCATCTACGATGGCAGAGTTAGCCGAAGAATGGTCAGTGAAAAATAAGCCTAATCTTTGGGGCACAGTTCCGCGTTTAATAGAAATGCAATCCGAAGGTGGTGCCGCTGGTGCTATTCACGGCATGCTGCAAACTGGTGCAATGTCTACCACCTTTACGGCGTCACAGGGCTTGCTGTTGATGATTCCTAATATGTATAAAATTGCCGGTGAATTAACGCCATTTTGTATGCATGTTTCTGCAAGAGCTTTAGCGACGCATGCACTTTCGATATTTGGTGACCATTCTGACGTTATGGCTTGTCGCCAAATTGGCTTTGCGATGTTATGCTCTGGGTCTGTTCAAGAAGCTCATGACTTTGCTGCAGTTTCGCATGCGGCTACACTGAAATCGCGGGTGCCGTTTCTTCACTTTTTTGATGGGTTTAGAACATCACATGAAGTAGCAAAAATTAACACTATTTCTAACGAAACCCTTTCGTCGATGATTGATGAAGAAAATATTGAGGCTTTTAGAAAATTAGCACTTACTCCTGATGGCCCTATGATACGAGGTACGTCGCAAAACCCTGATGTTTTTTTTCAGGCGCGCGAAGCGTGTAACCCATACTACGAGCAAATTCCTGATCTTGTGCAAAAAAGTTTTGATCAATTTGCAGAGTTAACAGGCCGTAGTTATAAACTCTTTGAATATGTTGGCCACCCGCAAGCAGAGCGTGTGATAGTTATAATGGGTTCCGGTGCAGAAACTGTTCACGAAACTGTTACCTGGTTACTTAAAAATAACAAAGATCAGGATAAGTCGCAAAAAGTTGGTGTACTTAAAGTGCGCTTGTATCGACCGTTTTCAGCAAAACACTTTTTAGCAGAGCTACCTTCTTCAGTAAAAAAAATAGCTGTGCTAGATCGCACAAAAGAGCCTGGGGCGCTAGGTGAGCCACTTTATCAAGATGTGGTAACTGCACTTTTCGAGTCAAATAGCTCTGGCGCAAACCCGCAGGTTATCGGTGGGCGTTATGGGTTATCTTCAAAAGAATTTACACCAAGCATGGTTATGAGCATTTTTGCAGAGCTTAAAAAACCTTCACCAAAAAATCATTTCACTATTGGTATTCACGACGATGTTAGCGGCACCTCTCTAGACTATGATAACAAACTTGATATTGAGTCAAACGAGGTAAGTCGCTGCGTTTTTTTTGGCTTGGGTGCTGATGGCACCGTTGGGGCCAATAAAAATTCGATAAAAATTATTGGTGAAGAAACTGATAATTTTGCGCAAGGATATTTTGTTTACGATTCTAAAAAATCAGGTGCAGTTACAATTTCTCATCTACGCTTTGGGCCGAAACCAATTCAATCCACGTATTTAATTAAAAATGCTAATTTTGTTGCCTGTCATCAATGGGATTTTCTCGATAAATATGACGTTATTGATTACGCGGCTCAAGAGGGTGTTCTTCTGTTAAATTCTTCTTTTGCAAAAGACAAACTATGGGGCGAGTTATCAGCTGATGCACAAGCGCAAATTATAAATAAAAAATTAAAGGTCTATGCTATTGATGCCTATAAGGTTGCGCGCGAAACAAACATGGGTGGCAGAATAAATACTATTATGCAAACGTGCTTTTTTGCTATCTCAAATGTGATTTTTCGAGACGAAGCTATAGTGCACATTAAAAATGCAATTACTAAATCTTATGAAAAAAAGGGACCTGAGGTTGTTCAGCAAAACTTCAAGGCTGTAGATAGTGCTTTGCAGGCGCTTTTTGAAGTTCCTGTGTCCGATGTAGTAACTAGCACCCGGCAAGTTACGCCGTTGATACCAGATTATGCGCCTAATTTTGTTAAAAGAGTTACGGCTACAATATTATCAGGCAAAGGTGATTCGCTCCCGGTGAGCGCCTTTCCTATTGACGGGACATGGCCTACCGGCACCACTCAATGGGAGAAAAGAAATATCTCGCAATTTGTACCTGTTTGGGATCCTAAAATATGCATTCAATGTAACAAATGTGCGTTCGTTTGTCCGCATGCCGCTATTCGCGCAGCACTTTATGATCCAACAGAATTAGAAAAAGCTCCAAAAACTTTTAAATCTGTAGATTTTAAATCTAAAGAACACTTAAATAAAAAATATACAATTCAGGTCGCTGTAGAAGATTGTACCGGGTGTGCAGCATGTGTAGAAGTATGTCCAGGCATTGATAAAACAAATCCAAAACATCGATCTTTAGATATGATGCCGCAAGCTCCGTTATTAGAAACAGAGCGCGAAAATTATGATTTTTTCTCAAAATTGCCGCTACCAGATCGCAGTATTGCTCGTGGCGATACTAAAATGTCACAATTTTTAGAACCCTTATTTGAATTTTCGGGTGCTTGTACTGGGTGTGGTGAAACGCCATATGTAAAACTCTTAACTCAGCTTTATGGCGATCGGCTTTTTATTGCCAACGCCACGGGGTGTTCGTCAATTTATGGCGGCAATTTGCCGACAACTCCTTATAAGTGTAATTCAGAAGGCCGCGGCCCGGCTTGGTCTAATTCATTATTTGAAGACAATGCTGAGTACGGGTACGGAATGCGCTTTGCCGTAGATAAACATCACGAAACCGGCATAGAACTTTTAAAGAGTCTTTCGTCGCAAATTGGCGATGTTTTAACCACAGAAATAATTACGGCTGATCAAACTTCTGAAGCTGGCATATCAGCGCAGCGTAAGCGAATCGCAACTTTGAAACAAAAACTAAAAACAATCGTAAAAACTTCTGAAAATAAAGTTGATATATTAGCAGCAAGACGTCTTGATTTTTTTGCAGATTATTTAGTGAAAAAAAGCGTATGGATTGTGGGCGGCGATGGTTGGGCTTATGATATTGGTTTTGGTGGCGTCGATCACGTTTTAGCACAAGGGCGTAAAGTTAATATTTTAGTTATGGATACCGAGGTTTACTCAAACACCGGGGGGCAGGCCTCTAAGGCGACCCCGATGGGTGCATCTGCAAAATTTGCTATTTCTGGCAAAGCTACTCCTAAAAAGGATTTAGGTATGATGGCAATGAGTTACGGTAACGTTTATGTAGCTAGAATTGCTTATGGGGCGCGTGACCTGCAAACTGTTCAGGCTTTTACTGAAGCTGAAAGCTTTCAGGGTACCTCGCTTATTATAGCCTATTCTCATTGTATAGCTCACGGCTACAGTATGCACTTCGGTCTTGAGCAACAAAAACTTGCGGTTGAGTCTGGTTACTGGCCACTTTTTCGCTACGATCCGCGAAGAGTTGAC
>MEPT01000090.1:2026-7200 GCA_001769925.1 Bdellovibrionales bacterium RBG_16_40_8 | reverse complement strand
AATTTGTAACAGAACGCTACCAACTATACGAGTATCTATCAAAAAGGTACGCCGTAACCTTACCCCCAGTTTAATTTGAGCTGAGGGCTATAGCCTGACAAAATTTAATTATACTAGAGCCAGACGCGGAACTTGCCTTGTAGAGATGAACTCAGCGGCGGCGTTACTGGTATCATTAGAACGCCATTTGCCTCGTTTATTCTAGTTCTTGAGATGACTGATCGTCACTCGGCAATCTTTCCGATGATGTTAGTTGGCCTTTCGGCACAATGGCTTAAATTGAGCTCACGCCATGTAAGTTATTCCTATTGAGATAACATTTGCTGCATAATTTCAACTAGTTAGCTCTAGCACAGGGTTTGCGATAACCACTAAGAGAACCGGTAGTTAGTATAGATTCGGAGTAGCCGCTCGCATGAAAATAAATAGATTTTTTATACCTACACATTTGATATCTGCGCGTTTTATATTTTTGCTTTTAATAGAAATTTTTAGCATTTTACCATCATCTACGATAGGCTATGCACAAGATAACTATGCTCCTGATATTACAACTACATGTGAACAAAGAGATTTTACATGTACTATCGAATTAAACGGTAAATACACTTACGATTTGCAAGAGGCTCCTTACTCTGAAGCCAATAGAGAAGCATTTCTTGAAATGTCTGAGCTAGAGCAAAAAAAATTTCTTGCATCTAGAGCACATTTTTTAAATATTGCCGCATCATCTTTGCATTATACCCGTGGCTTGTATGGCGTAGGCAGTATTGTAAAAAATAAAATATCAAAAATTTTTAGTAAAATGAGTTCGTACTTTAAAGCTGCTTCAGATGAAAACACAGACACCCCACAACCTATAGAAGATCTTGCTACAGTAATTGCTAATGCAGAAAATGAAACTTCTGACAAAAGTTTAAAAGAACGCGTACGTGAGCGCAGCTATCAACTTGTTTACAATATGCTAAAGGGAGTAGATAAATGGCTCTGGTCACAGTCACATGTTGTTGCTAATCAGAATGAAATTGTTATTTCAGGCAGCCTTAGTTTAATCGGATTAAATGGTGTTGGTTCGCATGCCCTTGGCGGCTCAGCCGGTATTGGTTTAAATTTAGGATACAATAAAAGCTCCAAGGCATTTGTTTTTGAATTTTTCAGTGAAAAAGATAAGATTTCTTATGCCTATACGCCCACAGTTATGTATGGAGTAAGCCCCAAACTTGGTGTTTCGTTTATTTTTCAAAAACCTGGGCAGGAGCTTCTCTACAGAGAAGGAAATACTTTTTACCCTCCAGGGGCACCAATTTACCTCTCATCAATGCATGAAATGGCAAGTGCTGGTGCCAGTTCATCGTTCATTGCATTTCCACCGTTTATTGGCGATGCCTTCAGCTACCTTAACGAAACTAAGCGTTTAGTTGTTGTGCGCATGACTTTCTCTCCACGTACACCTGGCTTTTTTAGGCTGAAACTAGGTCCGCTGCGCAAGAGCCTAAGCGAACCCGCAGAAGTAAGTTGCCCTGAACTTCTTAAGCCAGGGGCTTAGAGGTAGACATTATTTTCGTATTTTTACTTTCGTTATATTATTTAGCACTGGTGTTAGTGTAATTCTTTTGATTGATTTATTTTTTAGTAGAGAGCAAATACTAGAGCATGTTTGAGCAAAATTTTGCGTTTAAAATTATTTTTTTTATTGTTGTACTGGTTGTGTTTGCTGTTGTTAAAAACTACTGGCCGATGAGCAGGGCGCAAAGAGATCGACTGATGATGGCTAAATCTCTACTTGGTGCCAACCAGGCAATGCTACTAGATGTGCGAGAGCTTAGTGAACTTAGCATGAGCGGTCTAGCTGAGAGCGCTCAGCACTTTGCCTTTTCAGAATTTAAAGCAAATCCCGATAATTTATTAAAAAAATTCGGCATTTCTTCAAGTACTACAGTTTTTATTTATTGCGCGTCAGGTATACGCGCACAAAAAGTGGTCGCGTGGCTTAAACAAAAAAATATTACTGCTGAATCTCTTGGCGGGTTAAAAGATCTCAAAAACGATTTCACTATTGTTCGAAAAAAATAACTAGAATATGTTAGTGAGTATTTAAGTATGAATACAGTCAGAGATTTAAGTTATCGTTTAAATTCACCACTTGTCCGGGTGACATGGGTTGTGCTGTCAATTATTACTGCTCTAAGTTTTGTAATTCCGCCATTTATGGTAATGGCATCCTTAGCTTATTTATTAATGATATTTGGTATTGTTCATAGAAGAGAAAAAATAATTCATGTCAGATTAATGAGTACAGCTATCGGTTTAGACTTTGCACTTGTTTTAATTTTAGAATTACAAAGATCAGCTGTTGAAACAGCTATTAGCATGTCGCTAGGGTTGCCTGAAAAAATGCATATTTTATTTTCTCTTATGGCAGTTCTTATGTATACACCTGTCATTTATTTTGGGCGTAAAAGGTATTATAACCAAGCATCAGCATTACAAAAATCGTATCATATGAAATTTGGCATCATTGCTTTTTCTCTTCGCACGTTGGGTTATATATTTATGTTCTCTATGATTAAGTAGTGATTAAGTACATAAAAGCGCCTGGCACCTTTTTGTTACGAAGAGGCTTTGTTCACCTACGACTGGACTAAATTCCCGCCATACCCAGCCCCATGACCAGTTTGGCGTGATTCAGCCTAATCAACAAGATCACAGCAAACCGGCATAATCTGCACATACTTATGGCAAGCCAGCTATCCAGCGCACCGCATAATATTTTCGCAAAAATATTTTTATAAACCTAAAAAAAATATATTTTTCCGACCACTTGACCCGGCTCATCTATTCACTTACAACTGCAAGTCTTCGGAAATTTTGCTCTTTGAAAACTGAATAGCTAGTCCAAAATGTGATTTTGGGTCCGATCCGAATTTTCTTTCGAGAAAATTTTGGAAAGGTCAACAATTTGAGAAGAAACGAAACGCACAATTTTTGTGCTAACGTTAGATGATTGAGCTAAATAAATTTATTCATTTTTAAATGGAGAGTTTGATTCTGGCTCAGAACTAACGCTGGCGGCGCGCCTAATACATGCAAGTCGAACGGGGTAGCAATACCCAGTGGCGCACGGGAGAGTAACACGTGGATAATCTCCCCTCGAGAGAAGAACAACCAGTCGAAAGATTGGCTAATACTTTATAAGACCACAGAGACTAATGTCTCAGAGGTAAAAGTCGTAAGACGCTTGAGGATGAGTCTGCGTCCCATTAGCTAGTTGGTGAGGTAATGGCTCACCAAGGCAACGATGGGTAGCTGGTCTGAGAGGATGATCAGCCTCACTGGAACTGACACACGGTCCAGACTCCTACGGGAGGCAGCAGTAGGGAATATTGCACAATGGAGGAAACTCTGATGCAGCGACGCCGCGTGAGTGATGAAGGACTTCGGTTTGTAAAGCTCTGTTGTCAGGGAATAAAAAAATGAATGTACCTGACGAGAAAGGACCGGCTAACTTCGTGCCAGCAGCCGCGGTAATACGAAGGGTCCAAGCGTTGTTCGGAATCATTGGGCGTAAAGCGAGTGCGGGTGGCTCTTTAAGTCAGGAGTGAAAGCCCAGGGCTCAACCCTGGAAGTGCTTTTGATACTGGAGAGCTTGAATGTGGCAGAGGGTGCTAGAATACCTAGTGTAGTGGTGAAATACGTAGATATTAGGTGGAACACCGGTGGCGAAGGCGGGCACCTGGGCCAACATTGACACTTAGACTCGAAAGCGTGGGGATCAAACAGGATTAGATACCCTGGTAGTCCACGCCGTAAACGATGGATACTTGATGTTGGAGGTATTGACCCCTTCAGTGTCGAAGCTAACGCGTTAAGTATCCCGCCTGGGAAGTACGGTCGCAAGATTAAAACTCAAAGAAATTGACGGGGGCCCGCACAAGCGGTGGAGCATGTGGTTCAATTCGATGCAACGCGAAGAACCTTACCTGGGTTTGACATGTACTGGAAGACTACCAGAAATGGTGTCGCCTTCGGGCCGGTACACAGGTGCTGCATGGCTGTCGTCAGCTCGTGTCGTGAGATGTTGGGTTAAGTCCCGCAACGAGCGCAACCCCTGCCATTAGTTGCCAGCATTTAGTTGGGCACTCTAATGGGACTGCCGACGTTAAGTCGGAGGAAGGTGGGGATGACGTCAAGTCCTCATGGCCCTTATATCCAGGGCAACACACGTGCTACAATGGTCGGTACAGTGGGAAGCCAAGTCGTAAGATGGAGCTAACCCCCCAAAACCGATCTAAGTTCGGATTGGAGTCTGCAACTCGACTCCATGAAGCTGGAATCGCTAGTAATCGTGGATCAGAACGCCACGGTGAATACGTTCCCGGGCCTTGTACACACCGCCCGTCACACCATGAAAGTTGGTTATACCAGAAGTCGCTGTGCTAACTTCGGAGGCAGGCGCCCAAGGTATGATTGATGATTGGGGTGAAGTCGTAACAAGGTAGCCGTAGGGGAACCTGCGGCTGGATCACCTCCTTTCTAAGGAGTCGTTTGATCGCAAGATCGAACTACTTCGTTGGTCAAACCCAAAATCCAGGACTAGCTGTTTAGTTTTGAAAGAGTAAGTTCCGTCTGGGCCTGTAGCTCAGTTGGTTAGAGCACACGCTTGATAAGCGTGGGGTCAGAAGTTCAAGTCTTCTCAGGCCCACCAACCGAGCTTGCAGCGCATAAGGCGGAGCGGATAAAAGTTTTTGTTCTTTGAAAATTGAATAGTAATAATTTAAAATAGTAGATCGTTCTAAAACGAAATACTGTTTGCAAAACATAATTAATAACATTTTGAGAAAAATGACTAAGATAGATTTTTTGGGTGATGACGAATTAATATTCAGTCGTCGATTCAATTGATTCTTAGCAGGGTATAATAAGATCCAATTTTTTTAAGCTACAAAGGGCTTATGGTGGATGCCTTGGCACCAAGATGCGATGAAGGACGTGGTAAGCTGCGAAAAGCTTCGGGGAGTGGCACACACACTTTGATCCGGAGATGTCCGAATGGGGAAACCTGCCAGATAACTGGTACGCCTAGATGAATTCATAGTTTAGGTGAGCACACGAGGGGAAGTGAAACATCTCAGTACCCTCAGGAAAAAAAATCAAATCAGAGATTCTCCTAGTAG
>MEPT01000090.1:245-2011 GCA_001769925.1 Bdellovibrionales bacterium RBG_16_40_8 | reverse complement strand
GCATGTTAAAGCCGCTTGGCGTTGTGCAACCGGTGTCGCGGGACTTTCAGAAGTTACAAGCGTGACTTCAAAGAGTTACAAAATTCAATATTAGTTTAACGATCTGGAAAGGTCGGCCAGAGCGCGTGATAGCCGCGTGGACGAAAATGTTGAATCTCTTGAGAGTATCCCGAGTACCAACGGACACGTGAAATCCGCTGGGAATCTGGAGAGACCACTCTCTAAGGCTAAATATCACTTGGTGACCGATAGTGAACTAGTACAGTGATGGAAAGGTGAAAAGAACCCCGAGAGGGGAGTGAAATAGAATCTGAAACCGTAAGCTTACAAGCAGTGGGAGCACAATGTGCCTAGCACAAGTGTGACCGCGTACCTCTTGCATAATGAGTCAGCGAGTTATGGTTGCATGCAAGGTTAAGCCGTGACAGGTGGAGCCGAAGCGAAAGCGAGTCTGAATAGGGCGTTTAGTATGCAGTCATAGACCCGAAACCCGGCGATCTATCCATGGCCAGGTTGAAGCGGAAGTAACATTCCGTGGAGGACCGAACTGATAGGTGTTGAAAAACCTCCGGATGAGCTGTGGATAGGGGTGAAAGGCCAATCAAGCTGGGTGATAGCTGGTTCTCTTCGAAATATATTTAGGTATAGCCTTGGATAAATTTTATCGTGGAGGTAGAGCACTACATGGGCTAGGGGTCCTTACCGGATTACCAAACCCAAGTAAACTCCGAATGCCATTGATAACTACTCCAGGAGGCAGCGCCGGGGTGATAAGGTCACGGCGCGAGAGGGAAAGAGCCCAGACCGTCAGTTAAGGTCCCAAAATGTGTGCTAAGTGGTTAACGCTGTGGAGCTACTCTGACAACTAGGAGGTTGGCTTAGAAGCAGCAATCCTTTAAAGAAAGCGTAATAGCTCACTAGTCTAGTGATTCTGCGCGGAAGATATAACGGGGCTAAAGCACACTACCGAAACTACGGATGTACGGATTTTTAATTCGTACGTGGTAGAAGAGCATTGTGGCGTAGGATGAAGGTCGACCGTGAGGACGGCTGGACGAACCACAAGCGATCATGCTGACATAAGTAGCGTTTAAGACGAGTGAAAAACTCGTCCGCCGTAAACTCAAGGGTTCCTGGGCCAGGATAATCCTCCCAGGGTTAGTCGAGACCTAAGCTGAGGCCAATTGGCGTAAGCGATGGACAAACGGTTAATATTCCGTTACCGACTTTGTTGCAAACGTAGGAGGGACGAACTAGGTAAGATCAGCCTCTCATCGGATTGAGGTGTAAGCGTGCAGGTGGTGGAGTTGGCAAATCCGCTCCACATACACTGAGGCGTGAATGCGAGGAGAATTTTTCTCCGTAAGTGATCCTAGCCATGGTTCCAAGAAAAGCTTCGACGTGTTTTCAAAGTTGCTCGTACCGTAAACCGACTCAGGTGAGTGGGATGAACATTCTCAGGCGATTGGGTTAATCATGGTTAAGGAACTCGGCAACTTAACACCGTAACTTCGGAAAAAGGTGTGCCATCTGAAGCGAAACCCCTCGCGGGCGTAGTGGAAGGTGGTCGCAGAGAAATGGGAGTAGCGACTGTTTACCAAAAACACAGGCATGTGCTAAGTCACAAGACGATGTATACGTGCTGACGCCTGCCCGGTGCTGGAAGGTTAAGAGGATTTGTCAGCCGCAAGGCGAAGCGAAGAATCGAAGCCCCAGTAAACGGCGGCCGTAACTATAACGGTCCTAAGGTAGCGAAATTCCTTGTC
>MEPT01000090.1:0-150 GCA_001769925.1 Bdellovibrionales bacterium RBG_16_40_8 | reverse complement strand
GCGTAACGACTTCTCCGGTGTCTCAACCATGTGCCCAGCGAAATTGAATTCTCGGTGCAAATGCCGGGTACCCGCAGAAAGACGGAAAGACCCCGTGAACCTTTACTCTAGCTTGGCAGTGATCTTAGAGCTTGTATGTGTAGAATAGGT
>MEPT01000089.1:12524-13662 GCA_001769925.1 Bdellovibrionales bacterium RBG_16_40_8 | reverse complement strand
AGGCTACCCCATACTTTGTGTCTACCACCAGAGATGGGGTCGTCACTTGCGGCCACAAAACTAAGTAATGTATCATATATGGGAGTAGAGCCAGGCACCGCTTTTGCCCTCTGGGTCATTAAAGCGCCACTTCGGTAATGTATAAAAGCCATATCGGTAGGCCGAAATACTTTACCAAAAACAGCATTGCCTTCATGACCAGAACTACCGATGGTATAAAAGCATTTGTTCTCGTTTTTTAACTCACGCGCTCTTAGGTCAAGCACTCTACTAATTACTTGCGATTCAAAAAGATCTACCAAGTCAGTTGGCTGTAAACCACTTTCACTAAGCGTACACTTCGTTTGTGGCTTCGGAAGATTACCCTCTTTTACAAATTTAAAAAAATTCTCTTCAATAATTTCAGCACGATTATACATAACTACTCTTTAACTATAAGGTGATTAGTAAGCTCATCGGGGTTTTTATGTTCTGCCGGAAAATGGCTAGCAAGAATTTCACCACACATAGCTATGGCTTTTTCAAATCCTCTCGTTGCGTCGTTATTTTTAATGCCATCTACCAAAACATTTATAACATTTTGCCAAGTATCAGTTGGCAGTTTTTTAGCAATAGCTTTGTCGGCAAGAACTACGGCTTGCCTTTCCATAAGCGAGACAAAAAGTAAAATGCCTGTGCTATATTTTGTTTTTGTAATGCCATGACGATAAAATTCGATTTCTGCTCGCTCCCATACTTGAAAATTTAAATCTTTAGAATGTAAAAATAACCGCTGAATATATCTTCTTTTGGCAAAGTAAAAACTACTAATAATATTCAATATTAGTAAAATTATATTTGCCTGGTGGTAACTGCTCGGCCAAGAAAATTCAGTTAGTATGGTTTCAATAAAAAAATAAATAAGCCCACACGACATTATTAGCGCTATCTGTACATGGCCAATAATCGAAGAGCGGTGCACAATCATCGGTACAATTTCACAGGTAGTATGCGCCTCTGCTTTTTTAACAGCCGCAGTAATTTTCTCATGCTCGCCTGGTTTAATAAATTTTTTAAGCCAAAGTTGTTTTGAAGCATAGTCTGACATAACTACCATCTCCCCGAGGCGCCGCCGCCAGAAAATCCGCCGCCACCGCCA
>MEPT01000089.1:8039-12509 GCA_001769925.1 Bdellovibrionales bacterium RBG_16_40_8 | reverse complement strand
GCCTGACCAGCCGTGCCGGGTAACGAATATTCCGCGCAAAAATAAAATCAACATAAATAAGAAAATAACGATGACCCCACCATAATTTCCATCTATTTTTTTCTCGCGTTTAGTCGAATAACTTACAGCATCAATTAATTCTGAATTATAAAACTCACGGTCAGTAAAATAGATAATGCGCTTAACTGCGGCACTAACTCCACTAGCGTAATCGCCTGATTTAAAATATGGCATTACATCATCTTCAATAATTCGCTTAGCAAAAATATCTGGCAGGTCGCCTTCTAACCCTTGCCCTACTTCGATGCGCATCTGGCGATCATTGATAGCTACAAGAAATAATATGCCGTTATCTTTTTCTTTTTTACCTAGCTGCCACTTATCTGTGATTTGAATTGAGGCTTGCTCAATAGGTGTGTCATTTAAACTTTTTACTATTAAAATTTGTAACTGCAACTTACCGCGATGATTTGCTTCACGTAAAATTGCATCAAGCTTTACTGCTACCCGCCTATCAAGAACGCCTGCTTGATCAATTACCGGCCCTGTAAGATCTGGCACTGAAAAAGCGGCCCTAGCAGTCGAAGTAAATACAATTAACCCTAATAAAATAGAACAAATTTCTCGAAAATTCATTAACTAAAAATTTACCTTTGGGGCTTTTTCAATAGTTGATTTTTCTTCAGCGCTAACATCCCATTGTGCCATCTTGTCATGGTGATAAAAAAGACTGTTAGTCCAACTAGTGGGCGGCACCGTTACTTGATCGTTAAAATTTTTAATAGACTCAATAAGACGTTGTCTAGCGATTGTAATGCGATTTTCTGTGCCTTCAAGTTGCGCTTGTAGATCGCGAAAATTAGTGTTGGCCTTTAGATCAGGGTAATTTTCAGAAACCATAAGTAGTCGCCCTAGGGCTTGTGATAACCCCGCTTGTGCTTTTTGAAATTCTACTAATTGCGAAGCAGTTACTTTTGACGGATCGATCGTCATTTGCGTTGCTTTTGCCCTAGCCTCAGTGACCTCAGTCAAAGTCTTTTCTTCATGTTTAGCGTAGCCTTTTACTACCTCGACTAAATTGGGCACCAAATCACTTCGTCTTTTATACTGATTTGTGACTTCTGCCATAGCTGCATCTACCGAGTTTTTACTTTGCGGAATAGATTGCACTCCACACCCAGATAGAAGAAAAAATGAAGCCAATAGAATAAAAAAGCCAAAAACTGTTTTCATAAACTAAAACCTCCTATAATACGCACAGCAACATTAACGAATTGTTAGGCTATTCCCACCACTCTATTCTTGCAATCAAAAACAAGCCGTGGCTAGAATAGCCGTTTTGAGTGAGGTACATATGGCAAGTTACGATTCATTGAATTACATGGATATCGACAGCCTTTTAAGTGACGACGAACTAATGGTACGAAATTCGGTACGCGATTTTGTAACTGAAGAGGTTATCCCGCCACTTCAAGAATGTCATCGCAGTGAAAAGTTCCCAATGCATTTAATACCCCGCTTTGCCGAAATGGGGCTTTTAGGCACAAATCTGCAGGGTTACGATTGCCCAGGGCTAAACAATGTTGCCTACGGCCTTGTAACGCAAGAGCTTGAACGTGGCGACTCAGGAGTTCGTTCATTCTGCTCAGTTCAAGGATCGCTGGTTATGTACCCTATTTATACTTATGGCAGTGAAGCTCAAAAACAAAAATATTTGCCTAAACTAGCAAAGGGTGAGCTTATTGGCTGCTTTGGACTAACTGAGCCCGACGCTGGCTCAAACCCTGGTGGCATGCGCACGCGTGCCGAAAAAGTTAAAGGCGGCTATAAATTAAATGGCAATAAGATGTGGATTACTAACGGCTGCATTTCAGATGTCGCCATAATATGGGCAAAGCTTGATGGCGATATTCGTGGTTTTATCGTTGATAAGGATACACCTGGGTACTCTACCTCAACCATGAAGGGTAAGTTTTCTCTTCGTGTTAGTGTTACCAGTGAACTTCATATGAAAGACTGTGTGGTGCCAGAAGAGAACATGCTGCCAAATGCGAAGGGTCTTAAAGGGCCACTTTCTTGTCTAACTCAAGCCCGTTACGGCATTGCCTGGGGAGTTTTAGGGGCCGCAAATGCTTGTTATCATGAAGCACTGGAGTATGCGAAATCGCGAACTCTATTTGACGGTAAACCGCTTGCCGCTTATCAGCTTGCTCAAGCAAAACTTGCAAAAATGGCTACAGAAATCACCAAAGGCCAGCTACTTGTTTTGCAACTTGGCCGCATGAAAGATCGCAATGTTATGGCACCCCACCACGTTTCAATGGCAAAAGGTAATAACTGCCGCGTAGCTCTTGATGTGGCTCGCGACGCTCGTGACATGCTAGGCGCAAACGGCATCATTGATGAATACCCTGTCATTCGCCATATGCTTAATCTCGAAACAGTAAATACATATGAAGGCACTGAAGACATCCATCGCCTTGTTGTAGGAGAAAATATCACCGGCATTGCCGCTTTTCGCTAAGGGGCTTATTTATTGCTCATCAATACGTTTAAGCATCTCGTCTCGTGCTTTAATATTTTTTTGTGAGCGTTTAATAACCTCAAGCATCTCACTCGGAGACGTCGGCAGCCCCATATCAGAGCTTTTTATTGATTGGCCAGCATCGGCTGTTTTGCGCCCTATTGTGCTTGTATTAGCTACTTCCTGCGCGTCATCTACACTAGTTTTATTTGGGATTCGCCTTTTATTTACATAAAAAACTTTTCTCCCGTTAATATTATAAATATTATCTTGGCTTACTGGATAATACTTGCCTTCGATATAAACATACCTTGCACCATTTTGCTCGTATTCGATATTTGGCGCCTTAGCCGGCGTATTATTAATGCTGCTAATAGCGCTAGCGATACTACCCCTATTAGTACTATCAGTATTTACAACTCCATTATGATCATAGGTCATATCTACCAAATCATTATCTTTTTCTGACTCATCTTGATAATTAGATCGCTGCATCGTAGAAGCTTTTAGGGCTTTTATTACTTTTACTATTTCAGCAATTTGCTTCTGCGGTTTGGTGTAGGTCATTATCGCAAGCGAAACAAGTGTGCTAAAAACCATGTAGCGTATTATGCCCTTCATGCAGATATAATCGGTTTTTTTTAATACTAACTTCAGCGCTTACGTCTCATAATTATACGAAATACTAATTTTTCATGAAGTTCTATACTATCTCGAGAAACACCATAAACTACCGCATTATGGGCTAAAAACTTGGCCTTTAAGAATAGATTGCCCCCCTGTAGCCGGTAAAGAGATATCTGGCGCCTTTTTTGTCATAAATCCTCCTAAATAATGGTCTGTACATGAATGTTACCTATACTTACCTAGGACTTTCTTACAATGCTATGTTAAAGCTTGTGTTAAATTATTAACATTTATGTACTTTCTTGCAGATAAATAGTAGAGAAGATAATTCGAAAATTAATAAAGGATTAAATTAATGATTCCGATTCGCAATATAGCCATCATTGCCCATGTCGACCATGGCAAAACTACCTTGGTTGATCATATACTAAAGCAAAGCGGAATGTTTCGCTCTAACCAACAAGTAACTGAACGATTTATGGACTCTATGGATCTTGAAAGAGAACGCGGCATAACAATTCAGGCAAAAAATGCTAGTTTTCTCTACAAAGGCCATAAAGTTAATATTGTAGATACTCCTGGACATTCAGATTTTGGCGGCGAAGTTGAACGCATTCTCAATATGGTCGACGGTTGTCTTCTATTAGTAGACGCAAGTGAAGGGCCTCTGCCACAAACGCGATTTGTACTAAAAAAAGCTTTAGAACAAAAACTTAAAGTAATTGTGGTTATAAATAAAATCGACCGACCTGATGCGCGCATTCAAGAGGTAGTTAACGAAGTTTTCAACCTATTTATAGATCTTGATGCTAGTGACGAGCAGGCCGACTTTCCAATTATCTATGCTATTGCTCGTGAGGGTAAGGCAACTCTTGACCCTTCAGTCCCAGGCAAAGATCTTTCAATTTTACTTGATTGGATTATAGAAAAAATACCGCCGCCAAAAGCTGACCCTGAAGGATCACTACAGATTCTAGTTAGTAATTTATCTTATAGCTCATTCGTGGGCCGCCTTGGTATAGGTCGCATATACTCTGGCAAAATTAAAGTAGGAGATGAAGTTATTCTTGCAAGTGAGCACGCCGAAAAGAAATTTAAAGTTACCTCACTTTTTTCATTTAATTTAAGTGAGCAAATGCAAGTTAAAGATATGGCTGCCGGCGATATAGCTATTGTGGCCGGCTCTGAAGATATTTACATTGGTGATACAATCACTTCACTAACTGAGCCACGACCACTGCCACGCATTCGCGTTGAACAACCAACTGTGGCTGTAATGTTTATGGTAAATGATGGTCCATTTGCAGGCCGCGAAGGCA
>MEPT01000089.1:7532-7996 GCA_001769925.1 Bdellovibrionales bacterium RBG_16_40_8 | reverse complement strand
CGTAGCCATTCGTGTTGAAAATACCGACAGCACCGATCGTTGGAAGGTAATTGGCCGAGGAGAACTTCAACTATGTGTACTTATGGAGCAGATGCGCCGCGAAGGTTTTGAATTTATCGTCAGTAAACCCAAAGTTATCTTAAAAGAAAAAGATGGCAAAACATTAGAGCCCATGGAGCACGTCATTGTAGATGTCAATGATGCCTATACCGGTGTTGTCACACAAAAAATGGGCGAGAGAAAAGGCGTGCTGATGGCTATGGATACTAAGGGGACAGGGCGCACACGATTAGAATTTCGTGTACCGTCACGAGGGTTAATCGGCTTTAGATCTGAGTTTCTTACTGACACTCGTGGCACTGGACTTCTTAATACTCAATATGACGGCTACGATGAATTTAAAGGCGAAATTCGCGGCAGAAATACTGCTTCAATCATTGCCGATCGCTCAGGGCGATCTACCC
>MEPT01000089.1:6197-7519 GCA_001769925.1 Bdellovibrionales bacterium RBG_16_40_8 | reverse complement strand
GGGCGACTTTTTATTAATCCAGGAACTGACGTTTACGAAGGTATGGTTATCGGTGAAGCTTCAAAAGGCATTGATTTGCGCGTGAACGCGGTACGCGAGAAAAAGCTTACTAACTTTCGTAATACCGGTAGTGAGGATAAGGTTGAACTTACGCCTGTTAAGCCGCTAACGTTAGAGCAATCCCTCGAATGGATCTCTGATAAAGAGCTAATTGAAATAACGCCTAAAAATATTCGTATCCGTTGTGTTGAACTAAACTAGTCAAACTAGCTCTTCGGCACTTTGCTCTCATCTACAACAATTTCGATTTCAACACGGCGATAGGGTTAGCGGGGCCCATCTGCGATAACTTTAACAGTGTCTGACACCTTTTAAGCGCGAAAAGAATCGACTCTACCCAAACTCATTGCGCGCTTAAAAGTATCTGGATACAGATCTTCTTTTAGAAGCGCTCCTTTGGCAACATATTCAAAAATTTCACCATAATGTTTCACATTAAAAGCGCTGACTCTTCGCATGATATGCCAAGGACGAAGTTCTTCTACTGAAGAAAGCCCCATGGCACCGATAAGTTCGGCTACACTTGTTATAGTTTCACCATGATAATTTGCAACCCTTTTACGCTTATCGCTAACCACAAGCCCACCTATCAAAGACGAATTTTGTGTTGCTACTCCAGTAGGGCAATGATTTGAATTACAGCGCAGCGCTTGAATGCATCCAAGTGATAGCATAAAAGCACGCGCAGCATATATACCGTCAGCTCCTAAAGCCAGGCGTTTAATAATGCCAAAGCCAGTAGTGACTTTACCAGTATTAAGAATGCGTATACGTTCACGTAGGCCAAAACCCACTAAGGCATTATGCGCAAAAATTAACCCCTCAATGCCAGGTGTGCCCATATGATTTGAAAATTCAATTGGCGCGGCTCCGGTGCCACCTTCGCCGCCATCTATGGCAATGTAATCAGGAGTAATACCAGTTTTTGCCATAGCCTTACAAATAGATATAAATTCGCGTCTTTTACCAAGGCATAACTTAATTCCTATGGGTTTTCCGTCAGAAAGTTCTCTTAGGCGTTTTATAAAATAAGTAAGTTCTATTGGCGTACTATATGCACTATGAGAGGGCGGCGAAAGCACATCTTTACCTAGCGGAACGCCACGTATTTCTGCTATTTCAGGTGATATTTTAGCAGCTGGCAAAATTCCGCCGTGTCCTGGCTTGGCGCCTTGAGAGATTTTTATTTCAATCATCTTTACCTGCGCATGTTTAGCGCGCTTTTCAAATTCTGCATCAGAAAATTTTCCGTCAGGTGTACG
>MEPT01000089.1:5874-6167 GCA_001769925.1 Bdellovibrionales bacterium RBG_16_40_8 | reverse complement strand
TATTAAATCCCCACCCATTTTTAAATGATAAGGCGATAGTCCACCCTCGCCTGTATTATGCGCAAAGCCGCCGTCTTTTGCTCCGCCGTTAAGTGCCATCACCGCGTTTGAAGAGAGCGCACCAAAACTCATTGCACTAATATTTAAAATACTTGCGCTATAGGGGTATTTGCAGTCAGGACCGCCAATCGCAAAACGCAAACTTTTCGGATTTACATGTGCGGCCAGTATAGAGTGATTAATCCATTCATACCCAATAGCGTAGACATCTTTTTGTGTACCAAACGGTAAAG
>MEPT01000089.1:5676-5850 GCA_001769925.1 Bdellovibrionales bacterium RBG_16_40_8 | reverse complement strand
GATAAACTACAGAGCGCTCTTCTCTACTAAATGGCGAACCATCTGAATTAGACTCTACGAAATACTGATTGATTTCAGGTCGAATCATTTCCAATATATAACGAAAATTACCCAAAACCGGAAAGTTTCGACGCACAGATTGGCGCGTTTGAAAAAAATCAATAAAGCCGATAA
>MEPT01000089.1:3801-5500 GCA_001769925.1 Bdellovibrionales bacterium RBG_16_40_8 | reverse complement strand
CATTTACCACAGGTATCCGGCGAATCTTTTTTTTATACAAAATAAGTAAAATTTCTTTAAGCGGAGTCTCACGCGTCACCGTAATCGGATCTTTCACATATTCTATGGCATCAAGCACATCGCGTGTCGCTGTTTGCAATAAAAGATCGTGCTCACTGACAACGCCTACTATATGATTTTGCGAATCGACAACTGGTACTGAACCCACTTTGTGATTGGCTAGAGTTTGGATGGCCATATATATCTTAGTGCCCGCATAAATTGAAACTGGGTTTTTACTCATAAATGAACCAGCTGGCGCTTCACCCACTTTGGCACTTTTAGCTTTATTTTGTAGCCCTTCAAGACCCTTGGTGCTCATAACATCTATGATGTGCTGACTTTAATTAACTGTCTATACGCTGAATAAAAAGCCCAAGATGAAAGGCAAGGCTAAAGACATATAAACCTCAAGCGGCAAGCTTAAACTAACTACTGCAGCCCCTTGAGCTGGATTTAAGTCAGTCAAAGATTTTTCAATGTAAAACTTGAAGTTTTGGCAGACTTTCATATCCATGCCCCTCTATTTTATCGAGCAACACCTATAAGATGGTTTAAAAATGATGTGTGAGCCTGTAGTTTTGGTGATACTTAGCCCACATGCCACAGTTGATGCTGGGCAGTAGTAGAACTGTTCGTGGTAGTCCAATTGAGCTAGCTGCGTAGATGTAGAATCCACACCCACGAGAGTTTGACAGCGAACGTAGACGTTGCTTCTGCTATAATTGGCGTCGCCTGTCGTGCCATAATAAACTAAAGCCTTGCCAACTGCACATTGAAAATTATCTGGATATGAATTGCCGGTATCGAGGTCAAGTCTGTGACCTGTAGGCGCATCCCTAAGATCAGCAGCAGGTGCTGTACCATAGCCGCATCGGTGTCTGAAGAAATAGCTGCTATTACTGTAGCCGCTATTAGCCTCACTCCCAACAATGACGTGAGCATATTTTTCTTCATTAGTGGCGAAATTATTTGATGGGTCATCCTTGCAGTTGTGTGTGGTCGTGGTCGAATCATTTTCATAATTGCCCATAGGGCGTTTTGTCGTTGAGGCCCACATGCTCGTTCTCGACACCACAAGGTCGGTTTGTGAAGTTGCAAATTGATTCAGGCGATTCGTAACAGTCACCACATATAGCCCATCAGCAGCAACTGCAGAGCTAGCATTTGAACTTACAGTGAACGTATATTTATTCGCTGTTGAAGTAAGATCCGTGGTTACTCCACTTGCTATTTTCTTCCACTTATAGGTGAGCGCCCCGCCGCCATGAGCTGACACCTGAAGTTGTGTAACGATGGCACCGAGCGCAGGATTGAGCGTCGCCGGGAGGGCCGAATCAATCACAGGCGGTGTTGTGATCACCACAGGGCAATCCACGTACGCTCCGTTTGTGCCTTTAACCTCAGCTAAAAGCAGATCCCTCTCGACAGGATCCGACTGAAAATGCGTCGCCACCACATCGTAATTGGCAAAGACCTTGAAGTGAATTCTGGGGGGCTGATTTGAATTGTAGACAATATTGTTCTGGTCCAGAGTATATATGGTGTGAGAGGCTGTCGTGGTACCCAAATCTGTATAGTCTGTATTTGCTGCATTATTCGAAACCCACCAATGATAGCTTGTAGGGGTAGATCCAGAAGTGCGTGTGGTCTGAAGCAT
>MEPT01000089.1:3454-3783 GCA_001769925.1 Bdellovibrionales bacterium RBG_16_40_8 | reverse complement strand
CCACTCCCCACATCCAGAGAAATCACAGGCTTTGTGGGCACTAGTGGCGCGGCATTCACATGCAAAGTGGCGGTGGCTGTTGTTGAACCTACTGTATTTGTAGCCATCAACGATACAGTGTAGTCCGTATCAGCCGAAAGACCATTCGTCGAAATATGGCAGGTGGTTGTATTGCCGCTACAGTTTAAAATTGACTTAACCCCAATTGACCAGGTCACACTTGTAACGTCAGCCCCATGATCATTGATCATAACACTGAAATTCGCATCAGTGCCCACAACTGCTGTTACGGTTGTCTGATCAAATTTTATGGTGGGAGCAGCAGGAAG
>MEPT01000089.1:0-3403 GCA_001769925.1 Bdellovibrionales bacterium RBG_16_40_8 | reverse complement strand
CGTATATAGTGTGAGGCCCCAGAGTCATAGAAGCCGTGTCGATCTCACATGATTTCACAGTACTGCACACTTCCTCTGAGAGGCTGTCGAGGAACCACTGATAAGTTAAATTCTTGCCCGTTGCCTCCACAGTGAATGTCGCTGAGTCTCCCTGCACCACTTTTCGATCTGAAGGTTCGGCGGTTATTCCCGTTATGTCCAGCGTACCCAAGCTACTGTTCCCGCCGCTGCCGCCCATGTAAGCGCTGGAGTCAAATTTATCTGCGCAATTTTGAAAAACAATAACAGTTGCTAGAGAAAACAAGATGATTGCCAAAAATTTCCAACTGACACGTTTCATTGTAATCCCCCCAATACCCATGACATCTCTACAGCTGTCTATAACCTTACGGTTGTTTCGTTATAAGACTAAAGGCCGTATCAAAATATTGTTGCCCGCATTAAAATGTGTATCAAAACGAAACGATTTTCTCCTCCACAGCCATTGCGCTTACAAAGCTGCAAACCATAGGCCATGCCTCGGTACCCATAGGCCTGCCATTTTAAACCCTTTATCACTCGATTCATGCCTTCAAGCCATCACCGGTGCCGATTTCATTCTAACTTATTGTCTTGCTACTTTTGTAAATTTAGTGTCGCTGAATTTGAAAATCTACTGACGGCTTTTCTACCTGTGCGATCAAGTGCAATTATGCGAAACTTGTAAACTCCCCATCCTGGCAATTGTCGCGCCGGCAATATACTGATTCGCCCACGTACTGCAGGCACTGATCCGCCAGGCATAGCTTGCGCATCTGGCATTGTCCCATTTGGCGAAGAAAACTCTCCGTTTGGTCTGGTGATTTCAAAATAAATTCCCTTAGCCCCTGCGAAACTTGATACCTCCCAAGTAAGAGTAATTACTTGATTGGGATTATTTGTAGAATAAGTACTTGTCCCATTCAAATTAGGAGTAAGAGCAATCCCGTCAGTTGGTATTGGCGCAGGTGTAGGCTTATACCAACAGCGTGGGCGTGCGCCGAACTCTTCATTTTCGATGTTGCGACAAGTTCCGGTTTCTAAATTAGTGTCGCTGACATCGATCGTGTCACTAACTGTACAATAATCCCCTTTAACATAAGTATCTAAACGACACTGAGCTGCAGGGTGCGACTCATAGGTTTGTGCAACTACCGAAGGATCATTTGTACTAAAGCTTGGTGCCCTGCCGTTTGAAATTGCTGCTGAAAGCTGTGCTGATGCAAGCCCGGCCATACCAATACGCATACATATTTTTGCTTCATTTGTGTCTTCACCAAAAGAAGCGGTGCAATTATCTTGAACTACCCGATCAACATTTCCACTCCAAGTGCTTGCTTGTGACGCAAAAACTTTGCGCAAGCACTTAAGTGTTGCAAAATAATCTGCTTCACCTTCTACAGCAGCCCAATTATTGCCGCTACCAGTATATTTTGGCAGCCCTCCCAGGTGATGACCCACTTCGTGACAAGTAACAAGTATAACGCCATCAGTAGTCATAACACTATGTCGCGCGAGCCCTCCCCAAATTTCAATTACTGAGTATCCATTTTTTTTATATGCCACTGCATTAACTTGATCATTAGACCACATTTTCTTCATCTGTAACTTCTGACCTTTTTTTGCAAATATTGGCGCGTAAACGCTTTCAACTAAGCCTATGGCTTGGTTAAATTCAGCTTCACTCACCCCGCCAAGTAACTTTTGATTATAATTAGAAACCGGTATGCGTAGATTATTCTCTTCTACGAAACCATCGCAAAGATGCTCATTGTCATGCATTGAACTAAGTTGTGATCCAGAAATAAATACCGCTAAGACAATTACTGTTCTTATACTAAAGTCTAATATTTGCTTTATTTTCATTACTTCCTCCACACGAAGGTCGTGTCGGAGAAGCCAGAACTAGCCTTTAGTAAATGCTAAAAAATAATTATGTTAAGTTGTTAGACTCAATGTATTACGAGAAGACGCACCACTCCCGCAGTGCGTTTAGACTTTGGTCCCGTATGAATGTTATCTACTTATTAATGCCAGAGAGTAATTTCAACTCGGCTAATCGCTCTTTTTCTTCTTTAGGAATAAAGATACCAGCGCTTCCTGAAAAGCCTAGAATTATAGAGCGTTCGAAATCAATATAACAACCTTTAGCTACCGGAGTTTTTGGTGCAGTTCTTATGCAAGCTTCATAATAAACCTCAGGCAGATCCCACGTACCTGTTTCAGCTAGCGTTTCATAACTCTCGCCTAAGAGTTCATAAATTTTGCCCTTAATTGCGCTATCATGATTATCACGCAAACTTTCGTGCAAAAGCGCTGATGCTCGTAAGTATTCAACATACGATGATTGAAAGCCATGGCTTGCTTGTTTAAACTTAGCCTTACTCAGAAGCGACTGGGCTCGATTAAAAGTACTGCGACCGTTTACCTTTTCTTTTTGCCAATCGCGCAGACTTTTAAGCCATGATTCAGCATCGGTTGAAATAAAGTACGGAAGCTTTTGATTATTAAGAAAATTTTCAATTAAAGATGCGGCCGCTGCCGGATTTTTTTTAACTCTTACCTGTAATGATAAATATTTTTTTAATGCTGTTACCTGCTCTCTGGGATCTTCTAACGTATTTGCCGGAGACCGTAAAACTCCTTCTAGCACATCAACAGCGCGATCAAACTGTCTGGTTGCCACATAATACTCGGCTCTCTCTGTTGGTTGAATGCGAAAATCAGATGGCAATGCTTTCGTTGAAAAATTATTTACCGGCCCAAATTGCATTGTCGTATGACAGCTAAAACAAAGACTTAGATTTTCACGCAGCACATTTCGTGAAAACTCTGAGTACCCCTCATCGAAAGCTTTCTGCGCATGCCGCGTATTTGATCTAAGACGATTTATCGCATACTTAACAATCGGGTCTTTACCTAAAAGTAGTTCGCCCGTATGTTGAGGAACAACTTCGACACTTTTTTCAAAATCTGCAATTAATTCTTTTACCTTTTTTTTATTATCTAGCGAGGTAAACTCTTGGTGACTAAAAGCATACGGCATAAGCGCTTCGAGATTTTTAGCCATTCCCCGCATACGTGACGGCCACGATTCACCACTTTCTTTTATACTAACTGCATCTTTTGATACGTCTCTAGAAGCACAGTGGACAATTCCCCACAAGATGCTAAAAACGGCGATTATTCTTGTTAGCTGTTTTTTTCTTACTAGATACTTTTTCAAGGGAGTCCTCCAGAGCTACTAGCGATTAGATTTTTTTTCCTATTACCAACCTATTACCTTAGTACGTCCATCTGATAATTTAAGACACCCTTTGATCCCCGGCAATATCCTTCTTCTATATAATTGTATGTTTCGAAACCTTCGAGTACTTGCTGCATA
>MEPT01000088.1:38999-39196 GCA_001769925.1 Bdellovibrionales bacterium RBG_16_40_8 | reverse complement strand
ATCACGCGTAACTCTACGATCATAATAAGATGCCAAGCCGACAATTGATCCGAACTACCACCTAACATTTAAAAAGTTCGAGACCCGTATGGCCCCGGCTCAAAAAGCATGCGTAAATATATGAAATGATTCAAGAGAAAATTGGCGGGGCAAATGGGACGAGTATCGAACTTGGTGCCGTGATCTGTTGACCGCCT
>MEPT01000088.1:37102-38973 GCA_001769925.1 Bdellovibrionales bacterium RBG_16_40_8 | reverse complement strand
TCCAGCGTATTTTTATCCGTTTATGATTTTTGCCGATCCCGACTGGATCATGAACAAGCTGCCTGGTGATGAGTCATTGCTAGAACAGCTTAGCGTAACGGGGATGGTATAAATGCAGTTCATAAAATCTAATTTTCTTGTCCTAGAGTGCAAACCTGAAGATGCCACTCACCCTCAAGGGAACAGAGTACTAGAGTGTATCGAGTTTTCCCCCACTCATCTTCGCATAAAGGGCCAACCACGCTTTGATAAGTTCATGGCGGTGCTATCAATGCCCCAAGACGGTTCGCGACTCGAAAATGAAGTTGAGCTAGTAGCTAAGAGCAAGGACAGCTTTGAAGTCAAATTGGTCAACCCATCGGCTTCGGTTCTTGATAAAATTTCTTGGTGGTTCTCTAAAGATGTGGATTTTGTCGATCAAAAACCAGCAACTAAGAAGACCGACCGAGATGCGGATATCTCCGTCTAAACCATACTTGGATTTCATTTACCTCTGCCTCGCTCAACCGATAAAGTGAATTCACATACGGCTCAACAATCAAATCAATAGCTGCTGTCGCTCCTTTAACGCCGCTCCTTTTAATTTCAATTGCACGATTTGCAATTACGTTAGCCCTAGCTAACTCATCTGCATTCGGCACGACAACAGGTAGATGCTTAAAATAATCAGTAGAAAAATCAACCGTATTGCAAATAAATGCCTTAGCGAAATATCGCATCAGCTTAGAAGACAGTATAACCAGTAGGTAATTCGTAATGTCCTGTCGAAAAGGTAACATCAAATTGGCCTTGTGTCCAAACACACCACCAAAACTCAGTTGGTACGTCGGGGCATACAATCCAGTCACAGTGCAAATAATGCCTCTATTGAAATAGAAATCTTCATTTCTAATGAAGGCTTTTTTAGGAGTACCACTTCTATTAATCAATGTCCGTCCAAAAATTTCTAAATTCGCCTGCGCCAGTGTCCTGCTCACCTCCCTTATCAAATGGCACAAAGTGTGGCTCCGTTTGAAAATCAACAACATCAACACCATTCTCTCTCTCGTGCCTTGACAGCCTTGCAAGTCTATCGCCAAAAATCGTTAATTCTGGTGGAACACTTTTAATGTTCCGTCTTCTTGCATTTGCAATCACAGAAGCCGTTTTTCGCAGAAAATGTTCGTCATCTGCCGTTGCTAACCCCTGTAGTACCGTAGCAATCTGCCAAAGCTTCACTACAGGTACCCTTTCGGATTCTCTCTGATGCATTAAGCATCCAAGCTCTTGCAAACCACCAAAATTACTGGTGCCTTCAATAATTCGATCGCCCAACGGGTCATCTACGCAATACTGACTGAGAGAAGTGCGACCCGTACTGAATGAATTAAATCGGTCTCTTCTTTCTGAATTATTTCTATTAAAAAATTCTGACTGAGTGGATGCTATTTGAATTTTAGGCGGCCCCATCCTTAGCGTAGAAAATACGGTAGGATTACTGTAGACACCGAATAAGTTGGACGGGATTTCAACCTGGACATCAAAATATCTAGATAGAGCCATTTGTGGCATAGACTTTATTAGAATTTTTTCGCGCAGCTGTCTGTGTGTTCGCGTAGTCAGAAATGTATTTGAAACAATGAAATCTAGAATTCCCCCTGGCCGAAGAAGATCAAGACCTCTTACAATAAAACACCCATAGGAGTCGTTGTTGCCAATTTCAAATTGATTAGCGACTTCATCTTGAACAGAAATGCCCTGAGCCACAAGACGGTTCCAAAATATATTTATCGCGCCAGCCATTCAATGCAATTTCAGCGGAACTCACCATCGCCTTAACGATTGGATCGGGGGTATAAACATTGCCCAATGATTCAACCTGCAAGTCCTGC
>MEPT01000088.1:36682-37061 GCA_001769925.1 Bdellovibrionales bacterium RBG_16_40_8 | reverse complement strand
CAGCCAAAACATTCCACCCTCCCCCGTGCTGCCGATCCATTTCGGGATATCCTCTTCTTCTTTGCAGAAGATCTTTTTGTGACAGGTAACTTGCGAGGTCGTTTCTTGGACGACGGCGAGACAGTATCGGGCTTGGCGTCGATCTCGATTCCGAATAGGTTAGACAGATCCTGGCCCTCAATTGTTTTCGTCTTACCGCTGCGCTTCGTTGGCACCTTGAGAGTGGCTTTGTTAATAAGATCCAGATGATCAACATGTCGAAGTTTAAATAAAAGTTCTGGCTCTTCATCAAGTCTTGCGCCGACCCCATAAAGCACAGCCGCAACATGCTTGCACATCCGAGCTGAATCAGGGCAGGAGCAACTCAGGGAGATCTCCT
>MEPT01000088.1:33571-36666 GCA_001769925.1 Bdellovibrionales bacterium RBG_16_40_8 | reverse complement strand
TGATTTCATGACACCAGACGAAAGTTTCCCTTGAAGCAGCTCGATCACGGAGTCAATTTGACCCGAGCAATCGTCCAAAATTTGCATCCACCTTTTACTGTCGACACAACTGATATCAATTTTTACTTTATAAAGAGATGACCCCTGCACAAGAGCTCCAATTTTGCCCTTTTCAATACCCAGATGAATGACGGAACCATTTCTTACATAGGCGCGACCACGCGGGAGCCGATTTTCATAATCACTGAATGACTCAAGATGATCACACCAAGACTTACCCCAAAATGTTTTTGCAATGATTCGGCCACCAATCCGAATTGGCGTTACTTTTTCGCCATTTTTAATCATTTTAGCTGCAGCTTTTTCAGCCTTTCTGCGTCTTTCTGCCGCCGGCACATAAGGTGGATAATCTCCGTATCCGTACATTTTAGCCCCTCTCTCACTGGTCCGTAACTGCAGAATTAATATCAAGCGCTACAATTTTTAGCAATTCTTCGTTGCCGAGCTCTGTGAGTAATGTCGCATCGCCCCCCTCAAGAAGCTCTTTGGACATGGAATTTTTAGACTCAATAAGGTCGTCAATTTTTTCTTCTAAGGTTCCTTTGCAAATAAACTTATGAACAAGCACATTCTTTTTTTGCCCAATCCGAAAGGCGCGATCTGTGGCCTGATTCTCAACGGCAGGATTCCACCAGCGATCGAAGTGGATCACATGAGAGGCCGATGTCAAATTAAGTCCAGTGCCGCCAGCTTTCAGCGAAAGTACAAAATAGGGGGGCCCGTCGTCTCGTTGAAACTGCTCAACCATTTCAGAGCGCCTTTTGATAGCGGTTTCCCCATGAAGAATGAGACCACCTTTGCCAAAGATTCCGTTAAGAAAATGATCGAGCGGCTCCGTCATCTCTTTGAATTGGGTGAAGATAAGGACTTTATCCTGTTTGTCGGCGATAATTTCGCAGATTTCCCTCAATCGTTGAAATTTGCCGCTGTCATTTTCTTCAAATCTGCCATCTTTTACGAATTGCGACGGGTGATTACAGATCTGCTTAAAGCGCATCAAATAGGAAAGAATAACTCCACGGCGTTTAATTCCTTCAATCTGCTCAATGTCTTTAGCCAAAGACTCAACCGACTTTTGATAGAGCGCCGCCTGCCCTCTCGATAACTGGCAGTAGGATTTCATTTCTGTTTTCTCAGGCAGATCCTGAATCACTTTTTTATCTGTCTTAAGCCGACGCAAAATATAAGGTCCGACCAATTTTCTAAGTGGAGCGTAAGCGCTCTCTCCGTTCTTGGCTTTTCGTTTAGGAAAGGATTCAAAATCTTTGGTCGAACCCAGAAGGCCCGGGGAAGTAAAATCAAATAGCGACCACAAATCAGAGAGGTGATTTTCAACTGGAGTTCCTGTGAGCGCTAGGCGGTGCTGCGCCTTGATGGATTTCAATGCTTTTGTTTGTTTTGCACCCGGGTTCTTAATGGCCTGAGCTTCATCAGCGACAATAAGACTCCATTCAGTATCAGATACCCATGTGAGTTTTGAAAGGGAGCCATAAGTTGTAATGGCAATATCAAAGTCATTATTTTTTGGCAGCGCATAGCCATCAGCTGATGGATGCGCGATCCAAAACTTAAGCGATGGCGCAAATTTTCCGATCTCTCCCTTCCAATTGCCAATCAACGAGGCAGGGACAACAAGAAGGCTTTTAAAATCGCCGTTCATTAAATGTCTTCGCAAAAGGAGCAAGGAAAGGACCTGAATGGTTTTTCCCAAACCCATGTCATCAGCCAAAACTCCACCTAAACACATTTGATTCAGGCGATAAAGCCAGGCCACCCCTTGCTTTTGATAAGGCCGCAAATCCGCGTGGAGCTCAGATTTCAAAATCTGTTCAAGCTTGCGATCAACGTCTGAACTTCGCATATCATCAAGAATTTTAGAAAGCCAATTCCCAGAAATGACCCTCACATAGGACTGCTCATCGTCTGTTGTAACATCACCGATTCCGCTATCCACGCCAGAAAGCAGCCTCATGGCATCGCCAAAGCTTAAGCCCTCACCGACCGATCGTGATGCGGCTTTCCATTTTTCAAGAATGTCGCCTAATTTTTCCTTATCGACTTCAATCCACTGACCTTTGAAAAAAATCAGGTTTTCGCTTGATTTCAAAAGGTCCTGGATTTCTTTCTGACTTAGCTCTTGTTCACCAAGAACAACCGACATGGAAAAATCGACAAGCGCATCCAGACCCATTTTGCTCGGACTCTTGTCGCCGAGCTTGACAGAAACCTGAGGGCGGCTGGGTTGCTTTGGTTTCCACCAATTCGGAACGCGAACTGCAATCCCAGATTTCTCAAATATAGGAATGTCCTTCAAAAAACTGTGAGCTTCTTTTGCCGTCCAGGCCAGCGTTTGATAAATATCTCCGGAACTAACCATTTCTTTTATAAAAGCGCTCTCAGATGAGGCTTTTTGAATTGGCAGAAGTAGTCGCAAAAAAATGTTCTTTTGCTTGCTGTTTGCATATTCATCCAGCGCACGACTCAAAGGGACATGCTGGGTATTGCCTTCTTTTGACACCTGCCTGGCATAGGTGGCTAAAAATGCAAAGGGTGTCTCCGGTGAATTCTTATTCTCTGCTAGATGAAAACAGACTCGCCCCAGAAGATTAAGTGCAGAGTGTCTATTGGCAAAATACTGTGAGATATCTTTTCCAGAGCCTATAATATCGGACTGAAGTGCTGATCCTATTTCAGCCCATAGTCCAGTGAGAGATTCTTCATTCACATATTCTGCGCCCTTCATTGGTGGAATCATAATCTGAAAGCGGCTGAGATCCTCCTGATGTAGCTCAATTTTTACAGGGTCTTTTTTTAAATCACGTTTTTCTAGATTTGCAGTCGCAGCAAAAAGCGATAAGTACAGTCTTGCAAAATCTTTCCAATACGCGAAGGCCGGATCCTCCGTAACCGCATCCGTCGCCTCGTCAAGATATAAAAGACCAATTCCAGAGCCTCTGGCGAAAGCCTCACTCAGTTCACGATAATCTCCCAAATCTTCCGCCTCAATGAAAAGGCGACCATGGGGAGAAAGTGCA
>MEPT01000088.1:28257-33537 GCA_001769925.1 Bdellovibrionales bacterium RBG_16_40_8 | reverse complement strand
GTCATCTCCGTCCAGCCCTTGAAATCTGATTTTAAGTTCCTCAAAAACATTGAACGCGATGGGACAGACAGAAAGACTTCCGATAACTCCGATTAGTCTTGTAACAAAGCCTGGCTTCTCAAGATGAGGAAAAGTTCGGCATGTGTCGGGTCTATTAGAGTAGATCGAGCACAAATTTCCATCCAACATCGGACAAGGAGACTTCAAGAGGTGGTCGCCGTCTTCATCAACAATAGTAAATTTATTTTCAAAGTCCGATCTGGATTCACCCTTGGCCTTTGCCATCGCCGCAAGATCTTGTTTTTTTATAACAATCTCTAACGATCGGCAGCAATTCCCACACTCTTTGCAGTCGATCAGGCTAAAGTATTTCTGACTGAGGTCTGCAACGATCTGATCAATATTGTCTGGCGCATACGACTTCAACCAAGATCTGAATTTCCAATTTTGATCTCGACATGCCTCTGAGACACGTCGAATTTTTTTAAGATCTTTTTCAACCATACCAATCCCATACATTAAAATTTCTTATAGAACAAGAAGCCTCACGCAGTGGCGATACACCAAAACCCCTCCACCCGAGACCCTTACCAAGCTGGATACCCTGCCAAATGGAATCGTCGCCGACTTTTATAGCTCTTCCAGGTTCTCTGAAGACTTGAATGGCCCATCCAGACGCTGATATTTTCAAATGACTGCTCCTTCGAAAGCATCAAATCAGAAAAGCCCTTTCTTCCTGCATAAGATGTCGTTCCCTTTTCAAAATGCTTATTCATGGTTTTCATCAAGGGCCGCTTGAAATTTCCAGATTCAATAATGCGAAGTGCAAATTTTTGTTCTGAAAAAATGAGCGGGATCGGCTTCCATCGATCTTCACGCGGAAGCGCGATAATCTTTGTCTGAAAGACCCATAGAATCTTCCGCCAGTTCGCCAAAGTTTCAGCTCGCCAGAGCTCTGGATTGCGGAGACCATCGATTTCCTTTGGCCGAAGGCCAAACCAAACTGAAATAAAAAGCCAGTTAAAGTTTCGTTGATTCATGCAGCACTTTGCTTTTTCCAGCTCTTTGG
This sequence comes from Bdellovibrionales bacterium RBG_16_40_8, assembly GCA_001769925.1. Classification (GTDB taxonomy): domain Bacteria; phylum Bdellovibrionota; class Bdellovibrionia; order Bdellovibrionales; family UBA1609; genus RBG-16-40-8. The sequence continues at coordinate 32,468 of MEPT01000088.1, read as the reverse complement.
GAGAAATAGGTTTGGAAGCTCTGGCAACTCCACTGATCTTTTCACAGTTTGCTTCAATGAGTCTCAGCCGGTCATAACCACGTGGAGACTTTACCGGAAGAAATGGGCGTGCCATTTTGTGCGAAATAAAATATCCCCAAAAGTTTGCCATGCACAAAACCGAGTGAGCATATCGCACACTCATTTTTTGAACGATCATGTACTCGTAAATCTGGCGGTAACTGTAGACCCAGTGGGACGGCTCAACACCAACTGCAATTATCATCCGCTGCGCCGCTCGCCAGACAACATGTGAGCGCGTCGTCCTTCGCAAACCCTGTTCAGTTTGGCTATCACTTTTCCGAACGAAGACTTTCTCAAACTTGGCAATAAATTCAGACGGCAACACCGAGTCATGTCTGAGTTGGAACTGATTTTGAGTTTCCTCTACTTTTCTCAATTGCTCTTCTTGCCGCTTCAATTGAATTTGCGCGTTCAGCCACCGATCTTTTGCAATGTCCCATTCTCGCTTTGGCTTTTTTGCTTTTGAGCCTTGCGTATCAGATTTTTTGAACGAGATAAATTGAACTTTCCATTGCGGAATCGACTTTTTATGCGGCAAAAATTTGATGTGATAACCCATTGTGAACCTCCGACTATTGAGAGGTCCACATCGGTTTTTAGCTCAACTCGCTTTAGCTTTCCGAGGAGTTGCGGCCAATAATAGAGCTTTCGGATCACGGGCCGCAACCTGCAAAAGCCGTCTCGCCGCACCTGAAGGTTTTTTGTCCCCTTGCTCCCAAGATTGAACGACTCGAACACTGACGCCCAAAAGCTTCGCAAATACCCCTTGGCTCATGTGCAGATTTTGAGATCTGATATTAGCGACGGCCTTTGCTGATAATTCAGGTGGAGGCTCTAGCATTTCAAGTTCAGACGTCCGAAGAGTCATCTTACCTTCTTGGTGAGCGATGATCTCTTTCATTCCCTTTAGCAACTCTTGGCCTAATTTTGTTTTTTTCATAATCATTTATCCTTTATCTTTTATCTTTTATCTTTTTAGCAAATACTCTCAGCAGAGTCTTTTCTTCGTCAGAGATATTCTCCGAATCTCGTTTATCCAAAATCGTCATCAAATAAGTCTGGCCCCTGTCTGACAGGTCCAAGTAAAACACTCGGTAGCCTCCGCTTTTGCCACTCTTAGCTCGTCCAACTCTAATTTTCCTGACACCGCCCGTGCCTTGAACAATGTCACCTTTCTCTGGATCTTTTAGAATCTCCACTTGAATGGATTTCAGCAGATCAACTCCGCCAAGAGCATCCACTTTGTTCTTAAAAATTGAGAGTTCGATGAAGACTCTTGATTCCACTACTTAGTAGTATAGCACACTGAGTGGTATAGAAAAAGGAGATTTTGGATTGAAACAACATTGGATCGGCCACCTCGGCCGATTCAGCCGAGGTTTTTCGCTCTAAGTATTTGATTTTATTGAAAGTAATGGCGGCAAGCCTTAAAACGCCCCGGCTACCTCACCGGAACCGTGCCCTATGGGTGGAAAAAACAAAACGGAAAGCTCATTCCGCACCTGTCGGAACAGAGAGTCATAATTGAAATGCAAAGACTCCGTCTTTGCGGAAAATCGCTCCGCCTAATCGCAAAATCCCTCAATTCAAAGGGCATCAAAACCAAAGAGGGAAAGAACTGGCACCCCCAATCTGTCAAACGTGCGCTCGCACATAATCCCAAAAATTCATCCCAACCTAATAACCAAGGAGAAAACCTATGCTTACAGCACTCAAAGAAACCATCCTCATAATCGCTTCTATCGTGGTCATTGCCCATGCAACCGGCCAGCAGGAGTGGCTATGGCGGCAAATCGCAACGATCCGTCACGCCGCTCTAGTCGAAACAAAAAAGGATTGGGGATGCCCCAGCATCTTCAACAAGTCGGCCTGCAAAGAGCTTGCGACGGTAAAGTAATTCTGTTCGCATAGTTGTTTCAGCTCCTTTCGTCTGGTGACCGCTCAATTTCGTCGCCGCTCGAATCAATTTTCCTTACATAGGGCCACGCCAGTTCCTTCGGAGCCTGTCATGTCCCTTGTGCCATCCGGCTGGAAAATTGTCGCGCCTCCTTCATCTCACTTGCAGAGCCCCTTTCCCCCTCAGCCGTTGGTGAAGGGGGAAAAGGTTCCCCGCATCAACGAAAGTCGCTATGTTGAAAATTGAAAAGGAGCACGACGAATGTCAGGTATAGAAGGAGTAAAACCATTCTGGTTTTTTGCTGCCGAATTTCCTGGCGTCCAATTCGGCCAGCTCGACCTAAAGAAAAAGCTCCATTGTTGGTATGCTTGTTTTATGAGCAACAACAAAACCAACAAGGAGCTGTGCATGCAAAAAAATAGTAACACTAAAATTAGTTATTGTGGGGAAAAAGTTTTTATCGGTATCGATGTGCATAAAAAGACGTATACATTTTCTGCTTGGTGCGGTGGCATGAGAGTCAAGGTGGCCACTGTACCAGCCGAAAATGCGACTTTTATTACGAGTTTAAAGAAGTGGTTCACAGGTGCGAGCATTCGCAGTTGTTACGAGGCGGGATTTTCTGGGTTTAAACTTCACCGCGATTTAGTGGCCGCAGGCATAGATAATATTGTTGTTAATCCGGAGAGTATCGAAGTTGCAGCAAATGAGAACAAGACTGACAAGCGCGATTCAAATAAAATGGGCGAACAACTTTCTACTGGCCGTCTTCGCGGGATTTACGTACCAACCGACGAAGAAGAGCGGGCTCGACTTATTAATCGAACACGAGAGCAGTTTATGAAAGAACGCAACCGCACGGGCCACCGAATTAAGAGTCGACTTTTTCAATTTGGTTTTATCGACAAAGACGATGACCGCGTATTGAGCGAAAAATATTTGTGCGAAATTGAGGCTTTGGATTTACCCCAAGAGCTAAAATACTCTCTTGGACTTTTAATGAACCACTGGCGCTACTTAAATCAACAGATCGACTATATTAAAACTGAGATGAAAGCGCAGTCATTTGATGACTCATACAATGAAGCTATTTATCAAAGTGTGCCAGGTATTGGCGACGTAAGCGCTAGAATATTGTCGAATGAATTGGGCGATCTTTCAAAAAGATTTAATAATCAGGGTTCACTTTTTAAATATGTTGGTTTGACACCGAGTGAGCATTCGTCGGGAGAGCGGCAGATGAGGGGTAACATTGATCGCCAAGGGGCAGCGCGCCTTCGAAAAGTATTAATTGAGTGTTCATGGCGGGCCATCGACGTCGATGGCGTACTAAAAGAATGTTTCGACCGGATTGCAAGTACGCGAGGCAAAAAGCGCGCTATCGTCGCTATCGCGAGAAAATTGCTTGGTCGAATAAGAGCATGTTTTGTAACAAAGACTGAATACTGTATTGGTTTGGTCGCATAAAATTTTGAAAGGAACGTTGGCTTTTAAAAAATTATTGAACTGTATGTATTTTCTGTGACCTCGTTTTTTTCCTTGCGACTTGATCGCGTACGAAAGTGTGAGGCGCAGATACTTTTTACTACGAATTACGCAGCTTGTGACGGCACTACGGTGGTGATCACGAATAACAGGTTGTTTGATAATTTTAAACGAAGCTGATTACGAATATATAGAAGAGAAAATTAAAACAAATATTCAACAAACGAAGTATTTTACTTTAATAAGTTGAATTTTCACATAACAGGAATTTGGCATCTTGGGCCAATACAAGGAGCGTATTTTTATCCGTTTATGATTTTTGCCGATCCCGACTGGATCATGAACAAGCTGCCTGGTTTTGACGAAAAAACATCTTTTAAAAAACCGCAATAAATGTTTTTATGGAGGAATAAAAGTACGAAAAGAGAGAAAAATGGCGGAGTGGACGGGACTCGAACCCGCGGCCTCTCGCGTGACAGGCGAGCGTTATAACCAGCTTAACTACCACTCCACATTTGTAGTTTTGGAAGGGAAAATATAATTGCTCACATACTTTGTTTCAACCCGATTGTGTGCTGCGATGCATTTAATTTAGCCCAATACAAACAGTTTTTAACTCAGAGTATGTTCGCATGTATGCTGAACAAGGGCCTCCCCGGTAGTTTTACCAAACCAAATATTATGTTACACACTCCTTGCGGGAAATTGGCTATAAACTTGCCCGATTTTGGCAACACAAACTCGCCGTCAATGAAGTTTAAGCTTT
>MEPT01000088.1:25269-28226 GCA_001769925.1 Bdellovibrionales bacterium RBG_16_40_8 | reverse complement strand
TATACCATCTTTAAAAATTTATTTTGTGCATTGCATAGATAGTAGTAATTTCAAGAATTTTTTACTCTCTTATGGGGTAGATTGTCCTCAAATATTGCACAATTTAATAAAATCGCCATAATTCACCAACACTTAAAGCAAAAATATCTAGGTATTATGGCGCATATTTTGCTTACTTATTGAGGCTATTATGAAGAAATGGGTTGGCATATTACTCTCAGTTCAAATCGCGCTAGCGCCCTATGCCGCCAACTCTTATGCCGCAGCAGACGACTCAGCCTCTCCTGTTTTTTATCAAAATAAATACACCATAAAAAGCCCTGATGGCGAGACCTATACCTCAGACAGCATTGTGGTTTTTGCCGACAATGCTAAGCAAAAAGAACGCGCAGAAAAATGGTATCTTGGCGAGATTAAACAAGCTCGAAACGAAATCCGAGGCAAATATGTAGATTTTAAAGTAACAAGCATCTCTACAGACGACCCAGAAGAAATCGCAGAAGCTAATGAATTAAACAATAAACTGCCAAATGATATAAATGTTGAAACAGCCGTTGTAAAAAAATCGCTTCTTAAAAAAGTCGAGTCAGTTTGGCAAAAAACAATGGCAAAAGTTAAAAAACCATTTGCTAAATGGGTGGCAAAAAGCCCTGGTCAATCTAGAGCATTATTCTCGCTCACACGCGGTACCGTAAATGGCGTTTTATCATCTTATATCTTTGATCATTTTTATATGAATGGAGACGTACCTACCTGGCTTGCCTGGACAGCGGGCATGTCTTTAGGGGCAATTTCAGGAACTTTAAACTACTTCGCTAAGACTTTTTATGCCCCTTGGCTCGATCGTAACGTAAGTGACAAAACATACGATTTCGTTAGCAAACTTTTGCCCTTTATGAAACACGAGTGGGTTAACGAATTATCTAGTATCGGCAAGTGGAGCATGATCGAAATTATGTTTATTGGGCTACCTATTTTAATGCTGCAATTTGGCCCAGTAGCACTTGGCATGGGCGACGGGTACCCCTACCGCGATAGTCTCACTGAAGGGTTGGTTGCTGCCACGTGGACACTGCTTGCGAGCATTTCTGCGCAATACGCATGGGAGAAGGGCATTGCAAGAGCTAACAATGCTGATTTGAAATACACTACCGATAAGCTTTCTGAAGACTGGATTCAGTTTCGCACAACTTTTATGCTAGCTTTAATATCAATGTTACAAGTACCGGCTGTTTCTCTAAGTCTTGGTGATTACTTTATATCTTCGCTTATGGCGCTTGGCGTTCTTAGTGCTACAGGTCTAGTTTATCGCCATAAAGTTGTAAAGCGCACTAATGCCCGCGACATAGAAGAAGCATTGAAACAAGAAAAACCTGTAAAGAAAAAAGATTGCAAAGACATTTTATCTTCACGCTTTGTCTTAGATCACATAATCTGTTAGCTTTTAGAGCATATGTTTAAACTTCTCTGGATAGATATGGAAATGACCGGCCTTGACGTCGACAAAGAGGTCATTATTGAGGTGGCTACTTCAATAACAAACACTAAACTTGAAGCCCTAGGTCAATATCACTCTATAGTAAAACAACCTCAACATTATCTCGACAACATGGATGCCTGGAACAAAAAACACCACAAAGAATCAGGGCTTGTTGATTTAATCCCGTCAGGAAAAGACCTTGAGGTAGTAGAAGCTGAATTACTTAAACTAATAGATAAACACTTCGAACCGAAAGAGCGCGTAATACTTGCCGGTAATTCTATAGGTCAAGATAGACTCTTTATTAATAAATATTTTAAAAAAATTTCAGAACGTCTGCATTATCGCATGCTTGATGTCTCTGCCTTCAAAATTGTCTTTAACAATTTTTATCAAATTAGTTACGCTAAACCAAAGACGCGTCACCGCGCTACAATCGATATCGAAGAATCCATTAACGAATTTAAAAAATACCTTAGCTTTATAAAAATTTAAAAAATCATCATAAATGGGGTAATTATTTTTAAGCATATATTATCTAATACCGATAATGCTCTGGTTTAAAAGGCCCGGTTACGTTCATATTTAAGTATTTGGCCTGTTTACTGGTAAGTTTAGTGAGTTTTACGCCAATTTTGCCGAGATGAAGTGAAGCTACTTTTTCATCAAGTTCTTTAGGTAGTCGGTAAACTTGAATTTTTTTATATTTATCAGTTTTTTTATTCTGCCAAAGCTCAATTTGCGCCATAACTTGATTGGTAAAAGAGTTACTCATTACAAAACTTGGGTGACCTGTAGCACACCCTAAGTTTACAAGCCTTCCTTTTGCCAGCACAATGATTTCGCGGCCGTCTTTAAAAGTATGAACATCTACTTGCGGCTTTACTTCACGCACTTTCGAATTTTTATTAAGCCAAGATATATCAATTTCAATATCAAAATGCCCAATGTTGCAGACAATCGCCCCATGGCGCATTTTTTTGAAATGTTCACTGGTAATTATGTCGCAGCATCCAGTGGAGGTAACAAATATATCAGCGCGAGCTGCGGCCTCATCCATGGTAGTGACCTCAAACCCCTCCATAGCTGCTTGTAATGCGCATATAGGGTCAATTTCGGTAATTAATACGCGGGCGCCATAAGACTTCATCGAATGGGCACAACCTTTACCCACATCCCCATAACCAGCAACCACAACCACTTTACCGGCGATCATAACATCGGTGGCACGTTTGATACCGTCAGCAAGTGATTCACGACAGCCATATAGATTATCAAATTTTGATTTGGTTACAGAGTCGTTTACGTTAATAGCCGGTACTTTTAACTTACCTTCTTCGCAAAGTTTTACAAGATTATGTACCCCTGTTGTTGTCTCTTCAGAAAGCCCAACCACTCGTTTCATTTGTTTTGCAAAACGACTTTCATGCATCATATTGGTTAGATCACCACCATCATCAAGAATAAGATCAAAACC
>MEPT01000088.1:24875-25210 GCA_001769925.1 Bdellovibrionales bacterium RBG_16_40_8 | reverse complement strand
AAACTGGGATATTGGCGGCAGCCATAGCAACAGCTGCATGATCTTGTGTTGAAAAAATATTACATGAGCTCCAGCGAATTTTAGCACCTAAATGAATAAGTGTTTCAATTAGCACCGCTGTTTGAATGGTCATATGTAGACAACCAGTAATTCGCACATCTTTTAATGGCTGTATTTTTTCATATTCTTTACGTAAAGCCATAAGCCCTGGCATTTCATCTTCGGCGATACGAATTTCTTCGCGACCCCAACGCGCTAATCTCGCAAACTCTTTAGGGTCATTCATTGCAGCTTCGCAAACACGAAAATCTTGTTTAGAGGTATTTTTTAGCATT
>MEPT01000088.1:15646-24855 GCA_001769925.1 Bdellovibrionales bacterium RBG_16_40_8 | reverse complement strand
CCTATTTATTCATCATATTTATAATAGCGTTAAAACCTGATGACCAGTGTCTGTCACAAGCACAGTGTGTTCATACTGGGCAGAAAGGGTTTTGTCTTCTGTTTCATAGTATTTAATCGTTGATCCGGCTATTGGGAACTCTTTTATAGGCGCTGCAGTCTGATTAATCATTGGCTCAATTGTTAAACAAATCCACGGTATAAGCTCATCGCCTTTACCCTTTTTACCAAACGACGGCACCCATGGATCATCATGAAACACTTTACCAATACCGTGGCCGCCTATTTCTTTTACCACCCAAAACCCATTTTTCATAACATACTTATTTATAGCAAAACCAATATCCCCGGTTGTGGCATGGGGCAAAACCTGTTCAATACCTTTTTGCATAGCTTCAGCGGCAACTGCACATATTGTTTTTGCCTCTTGAGAAACCTCACCCACAAAAAACATAGCACTAGTATCGCCGTGATAACCGTCTTTAATAACAGTAATATCAATATTAAGAATATCACCTTCTTTAAGCGGAGTATCATCAGGAACACCGTGGCAGATATTATAATTAACCGATGTGCAAATTGATTTAGGGTACCCGTGATAGTTAAGTGGCGCTGATATGGCGCCGCTAGAAAGAACGAAGTCGGCAGCAATGCTATCAAGCTCATTAGTAGTTATGCCAATACGAACATATTTGCCGACATTTGCCAGCGTCTTAGCTGCCAATTGACCAGCACACTCCATTTTTCGAATTTCATCAAGAGTTAGCGGAGTCATTATGCCCCAGAATAATAAAAAAAACCCGCTTTGTTCAAGCGGGTTTTCGTAATAATAGCGACTAAATTGTTATTTAGTCGCTAAAAGCTTAGCGCAAGTGCTTAGAAACGAGTTTAGTCATTTCAAACATTGATACTGTGCCTTTGCCGAAAATTGGGCGAAGTTTGTCATCAGCATTAATGTTGCGACGATTTTTTGAATCTTGAAGGTCATGAGTACGAATGTACTGCCATAATTTCTTTACAACTTGAGTGCGGGGAATTGCTTTTGCTCCAACTACTGCAGCAAGTGCTGTGCTAGGAGTAAGCGGTCTCATGAAAGCAGCATTAGGCTTTCTTTTTGATTTTGTTTTTTTTGCCACTTTCTTCTTAGTTGCTTTTTTTGCTACTATTTTCTTAGTCACTTTTTTTGTTGCCATCATTATCCTCCAATGAATGGTTTATTGTTTGATGCGTACAGTGACAATCATGGCTTCGTTTTACCTAGAAAAGCAATAGAAAAAATAAGAAATAAAAAATAATATATTTTCCCCCCACAGAACCCTCACCCTCTATAAAAACAGCTTTTCTCCTCTTAAGGTGAGTAGCCCGAGCCCTGCCTCACCTATAAATAGGCCTAGTGACCCCCTATAGTCACTATGAAGGATATGTAGATTTCATTCGGAAAACCCTGATTTCTCGAGGGAAATCACACTCAAGACTTGTGCCCTATAGAGATAATTTCGAGTTACTCCGAGAAGACTATATGAGCCAGCAATCCTCTAAGAACCGCAGTTTTTATGAGATCCTTAAAGAGAAAATGACTCCACTCGAGGCCTCTACCGACAGCGTCAAGAATTGTACAAAAACTAGTATTTTCCTCTCGAGAAATGAATTTTGCGTTGATTTTATTCTTAATTTTAGAGCGAAAATGCCTAGCAGCTCTGCTAGCACTCATTCAAAGCCCATCGTAAAACCTTCAGAGAAATGCTACCCTATAGACAAATTGTCAGCAGTTTCTCAACTTGCACTTTTGCAACTTGAACTCCCGGGCATAGATAAAATGACTTATATACGCGTCTCGCAAATTAAACGTCAGTATCGTCGTTTGGCTAGAAGGCACCACCCAGACTTGAATCCACTGGCCGACGGACAACATTTTAGTGAACTAAAAGATATGGTTAGCCTTATACTTGATGAGCTTACTAAACTTAGCTCTATTAATGCATCTTACGGTACTTAAGACGTTTTGGAATAAGCGTTTCAACGCCAAGGCGCTTTTTTAGGTCAGTTTCGTATTCTGAATAATTACCAAAAAAGAAATTAACCTTAGAGTCGCCCTCAAATGCAATAATATGCGTACATATTCGATCTAAAAACCACCTATCATGACTTATAACTACAGCACTGCCACCAAACTCAAGCAGGGCGTCTTCAAGAGCGCGTAGGGTATTCACATCTAAATCATTTGACGGCTCATCAAGTAGTAGCAAATTACCCTCTTTAAGAAGCATTTTAGCCAGATATAGTCTGTTTATTTCGCCCCCTGAGAGCTCGCCAACTTTTTTTTGCTGATCACTTCCATTAAAGTTAAAACGCGAAATATAGGCTCGGGAATTCAACTCACGATGCCCTATTTTAAGCACTTCATGTCCAGCAGAGATTTCTTGCCAAACCGAATTATTAACGTTTAATTTTTCACGTCGCTGGTCTACATAAGACATTCTAACAGTCTCACCAACTTTAAAATCACCTTTGTCAGGTTTTTCTTCGCCGGTGATCATTCTAAAAAGTGTTGATTTACCAGCCCCATTTGGCCCTATAACGCCGACAATTGCACCTTTAGGGACTACAAAATCTACGTTTTCAAAAAGCAAGTTATCACCATATGCCTTTGCGATATTTTTTGCCTCAAGCACCACGTCACCAAGACGCGGCCCTGGTGGTATATAAATTGCTAGATCTTTTAACTGATCTGGCCCTCTTTCTTTAAGAAGATTTTCATAATTTGATAACCGCGCCTTTGATTTGGCTTGGCGAGCGCGCGGCGACATGCGCACCCACTCTAACTCACGCTCTAAAGTTTTTGCTCTTTTTTCACGATCTTTTTCTTCTAGCTGAAGCCGCTTATCTTTTTGCTCTAACCATGCCGTGTAATTGCCTTTAAATGGAATCCCCTCACCGCGATCAAGCTCTAAAATCCAGCCTGCCACGTTGTCGAGAAAATAACGATCGTGAGTCACTGCTATTACTGTACCTGGAAAGTTATGAAGATAATGTTCTAGCCACGCCACAGACTCTGCATCAAGGTGGTTGGTAGGTTCATCAAGAAGCAAAATATCAGGGTTTGATAACAATAATCTACATAAAGCCACACGGCGAAGTTCACCGCCTGAGAGCTTGTCTATTTTTAATTCGCCAGACGGACAACGAAGTGCGTCCATAGCTTGCTCAATTTTTTGATCAACCTCCCAGCCGCCCAAATGCTCTACTTTTTCTTGCACTATGGCCTGGCGCTCAATTAGTTTCTCCATCTCGTCAGGGTCAAGCTCAGGGTTCTGCAGTTTTTCATTGATATTATTAAATTCTCCAAGAGCTGCGGCTAATTCACCCATTCCATCCATAATATTTTCTTTAACGGTTTTTGCTGCATCAAGTTTTGGCTCTTGAGGCAGATACCCAACCTTAAAATCCCTAGCGGGAAAGGCTTCGCCTAAAAAATCTTGATCTTCTCCAGCCATTATTTTTAGTAAAGTTGATTTGCCAGATCCGTTAAGACCTAAAACACCAATTTTTGCACCATAAAAATAAGACAGATAAATATTTTTTAACACGTATCGACTAGGTGGATATACTTTCGATACACCTTTCATCGTATATATGATTTCTTCAGCCATTAGTTCTCCTGATTAGTATTATAGATGTACGTGTAACAAATTAACTTGTCAAAATCACAGACGGCTTTTACAGTTTCGGCCATGTGTTCCTCGTCTCATAGTATAAACCCACGCAAAAAAACCTACCGCAAGCACCAACGCATCAAAACTGCATGTTTAGAGCTTGAACTAGCATTCAAAAATTTTGAAGACAATACCGAAGCTCACGAACGCGCTCGAAGTGAAGCACAAAAAATAAAAGAAATTCGCCGCCAACTATTAATTATTAAACGTCAACTCGATGATCTTTGAATCTTTTTATGCCCGCAAACTGGCGATGAAATCACCTGCGGACATTCATGCCACTCTTCAGGCGTAAAGGTCGATTGAATAAAAGCGTGAAGACCCTTATCAAATAAATCCTTAATGTGGCCGAACACAAGCTGCTGCCGCTTAACCTTTGCGAGCCCTTTAAAGGCATCACTTACAATTATAACCTTAAAATGGGTTTCAGGTGATTTGGCTGTAGCGGCCGCCATATGGTCAAAACTCTCATCTATAACTTCTAGATGCGTTGGCTTTAACCCGTTAGATAAAGCCTCAGATATAGCTTTGCTAATCACTTACGACCTTGCACAAGATGACGGTTTACATCTTCAAATACCACTTCAATTTTGTCTGGAAAGCTCGCTGCTACAAAGCCGACACCAAATTTCGGATGTTCTATTTTTGTATCTATAGGGTAAATACTAGCCATACGGTAAGGTTGCGGTTTTACGTCTCCAATTTTGGCATAAAGTTCTTTAAACTTTGCGTTTTGCACCTCTTCTAGAGATGGTCCGGCAGATTTTTTCTTAGACGGCTTGGTAGTTTTCTTTACTTTGGCCACTTTATTCTTCCCTTCGTCGAGTTTATACGTTTTTTTACTATGACAAATTTCGCACTCGATTTTTGCGCTAGCTTTAGTGATGTGTGCGATAACCTTATGGTATCTTTCTTGTTCACATTTATTACAGTGAGTATAAAAACTTGATGCAACTTTAGGTAACGTGATCATTTAGGCATTTTACGATGCTTTTACCCCGACTGGCAAGCATATGCATGCTAGATATGATAAATCTTTAGCGGCGCATCTAAATCTTGCGTGCGGATTTCATGAGATTTCAGATAAAAAACCTTTTTCTTTTCTTCTTCAATTTGACGCTGCAGGCTTTTTAAACTTTCGTCATTTTTTGGATCAATCGTAATACCTGAATATTGATAGTTTGTGGTGATAGGTGCATTTTTTGAGTCAAAAAAACTTTGCCAATAATTAAAATTAAGTCGTGACCTATATGTAAGCGTTCGCGCTATCGTATGAATTGGGGTATAAGCCGTTAGAATTTCAAATGGCCCATAGTGCGAGTGAAGACGAATTGCCGGGCTTTGCCACTGAGTAATACCGCACAGAACTTCAACATTGGCATACCAAAGACCAAAAGCCTTAGATAAAAACCCAAGAGCATATTTTTTGTCTTTATCACTAACTAGCGAATTGGCAGAACACAAATTATGCGCTACCCATTCGCCCTGCCTAATTGTTGGGATGATAATAAAAAGAGAAAGCGGTGTCCATTCAAGGTCTGTATTCACTCCTACATCTCGACAGAAACTCTCACTTAAAGTTTTTGTCTTTTGCGCAAAACCACAAACAAAGCCCGGAATGATTGCACAGTCGTAAAACACCCACCTTGGCATTTGTAATGACGCTTTTTGAAAAGCCTTAGTCTCAAGGTTAAGTATCTGATCGCCAAAGGCAACTTCATCCATACGTAATGGATTTTTATAAATTGGTTTTTTCTTAAACCAGTCACAATCCTTGAGGTATGACCCTGGCATTTCGAAAAGATTTTCTTTTCGCATGTATATATATGGTGCAATGTCGTCAGAATTTATCCAGTCAATCATAATTTCATGTCATCTTTTCTGGGCGTACGACTTCATCGAACTTTTCAGCAGTCAATAACCCGAGCTTCACTGCCTCTTCTTTTAAAGAAGTCCCGTTTTTATGAGCAGCCTTGGCTATTTTCGCAGCATTATCGTAACCAATTATTGGATTAAGTGCCGTAACCAGCATCAACGAATTTTCGACATGTTTTTTAATTACCTGTATATTTGCCTCAATGCCCTCTACGCAATGTTCAGTAAAGCTCTCGCAAGAATCAGCAATAAGACGTATAGAGTTTAAAACATTAAACACAATCATGGGTTTAAATACATTGAGTTCAAAATGCCCTGTTGCTCCACCGACCGCAACGGCCATGTCGTTACCGATAACCTGCGCTGCAACCATGGTTATAGCCTCACACTGAGTTGGGTTAACTTTGCCAGGCATAATTGAGCTACCCGGTTCATTAGCTGGCAAAATAATTTCGCCAATACCACTACGGGGCCCGCTACCCATCATGCGAATATCGTTGGCAATTTTCATAAGAGAGCAGGCCAGCACTTTTAATTGTCCTGACATTTCTACAAGCGCGTCATGGGCGGCTAATGCCTCAAACTTATTTTTAGCCGTGACAAAAGGTAGTCCAGTCTCTTCTGCTATCATTTTTGCAGACATAACCGCAAACTCTGGATGTGTGTTTAATCCAGTCCCGACAGCCGTACCGCCTAGCGCAAGCTGATACACCCTTGGCAAAGCGCTCTTAACTCTTTCAATACCATTTTCTATTTGCGTAAAATAGCCAGAAAATTCTTGGCCAAGAGTTAATGGGGTGGCATCCATAAAATGCGTGCGGCCAATTTTAACTATATTTTTAAACTGATCACTTTTTTTACTAAGTGCCACTTTTAACTTTTCAAGCATGGGGAGTAAACGCCTATTAACCTCGCTACAAACTGCTATATGCATAGCCGTCGGAAAAGTATCGTTTGAACTCTGCGCTTTATTTACATCGTCATTTGGATGAATAGATTTTTCGCCTAACTTACCACCCATAATTTCAATAGCCCGGTTGGCGATAACCTCATTAGCGTTCATATTGGTCTGCGTGCCTGAGCCTGTTTGCCACACTACTAACGGAAAATTTTCATCAAGAAGTCCGCTGATCACATCATCAGCGGCTTTTTGAATAACTACTGCCTTTTTCTCATCAAGTAAGCCCAATTTTAAATTTGCTTTTGCTGCACATTTTTTTAAAATACCGAAGGCACGAATCATCTCGCGCGGAAAATGGTCCGTGCCGATCTTAAAATGCTCAATGGAGCGCTGAGTCTGCGCCCCCCAAAGTCTATCGGCAGGAACTTGAATCTCTCCCATACTGTCTTTTTCAGTGCGAAACGCCATGTTTCTCCCCTAACGCGAAAAAATACAGGATAAACGCTATATGCATAACTTGTCAGTAAAAATGAGTTTGAGATCATCAGTAAAATAAGCCATGATAAAAACGAGATAGAGATGGAGTAAAAATGAAAAACATAACGATATACTCTTATGATACATGCCCCTATTGCGAACAGGCTAGAAACTTACTGAAAGATAAAGGCATTAAATTTAATGAGATTAATCTAGGCAAGACCCCTGAAAAACGCGAAGAGATCAGTAAAAAAACAGGCATGAATACCGTTCCGCAGATTTTTATTGGCGACGAGTGTATAGGCGGCTTTGCCGAGCTTGCCGCTCTTGAGGTCTGTGGCGAACTAGATAAGTTTATAAAGTAGCAATAGTGACTTCTGTAATTCCACTACAAAAAAAAATTGGCATTTTAGGCGGTGGGCAACTAGCTCGTATGTTAGTGCTTGAGGGCCATAAAATGGGTCTTAATATGTATGTCTTATCGCAGTCGGCAAGTGACCCCGCTGCTCTAGTAACTCCTAACTGGCAAATGGGCGATGTACATAACCCGATACATGTAAAAAATTTTTTAAAACTTGTTGATGTGGCGACAATAGAAAGTGAGTTTTTATCTGAGAAAGTATTAGCTGAAGCCAGAAACCTCTTGAGCGTTGAAATTCACCCGTCTACTAATTTGATTGCAGAATTTTCTGATCGTCTAAAACAGAAAAAGTGGTTTGAAAAATTTAATATTCAAACCTCAGCGTTCGCAGAACTGCACGAAAAAAGTGATGTGTATGGGTTTATCGCTAATACTAGAAAAAAATCACGGCAATCTATGGTTTTTAAAAGACGTCATTATGGTTATGACGGACACGGTATTCATATAATAAATGATAAACGCGAATTAGAATCTTGGCTTAATAAGAATAAATCTCAACTTCACAATTATATCGTAGAAGATAAAATAAATTTTCATCGTGAACTTGCTATTCAAATTGCAATCAACGCCAAAAAAGAGGTTTGTATATTTCCGTTAGTAGAATGGCGGGCAAAAAACTCTAGATGTCTATGGGTTAAGGGGCCAGTTTACCATAAAGATCTAAGTTCAATGCTTAAAAGAATCATTCATGCCTTAAAAGAAAGTAATTATGTAGGGCTTGCCGCTTTTGAGTTTTTTGATACTACACACGGACTACTAGTTAATGAAATGGCGCCACGAGTGCATAATTCTGGCCACTATTCACTAGAAGGTACTATACCTAACCAATTTTCAGCACACCTGCAGGCGATTCTTAATATGTCACTACCTAAAGCCCCCATGCTTACTGCACCAGGGTTTGCTATGTTAAATATAATTGATTGTTCTACGAAAATGCCTGTAATTGACTCCCCTGGCAAAGTAGCATTTCATTGGTATGGTAAAGCAGAAAACCGGATTGGTAGAAAAATGGGGCATTTAACTGCCCTTGCTCCAACTCCTGAAAAAGCCCTGCTGAAGGTATTGAAGGTACGCCGTACCCTTACCCGTAACTTTACATCAGGTTAAATTGCAACTGACGGTGGATTTAGCCGAATTACGAAAGGAATTTATAACTTGAAAAGACGACAAACAAAACAACAAATAAAACGACAAACAAAATCACGAGCAAAAAAATCTACTCCAAAAGTGGCTGTCATTATGGGAAGCAAAAATGACATGCCAATAATGAAAAAAGCGGTGAAAGTTTTGCGTGAACTAAAAATTCAAGTTGTGGTTGAGGTTGTCTCTGCTCATCGTACGCCAAAATTAATGTATGATTTTGCGCAAAAAGCTAAAAAAAATGGTGTAACTGTTATTATCGCTGGCGCGGGCGGCGCTGCTCACTTACCAGGGATGGTGGCAAGCCTTACAACACTGCCTGTTATTGGCGTGCCCATCACTGTTGGCAAATTAAAAGGTCTTGATGCGCTTTTATCTATTGTGCAAATGCCAAAAGGAGTGCCTGTGGCCTGCGTTGCTATCGACAATGCCCATAATGCCGGCCTTCTTGCTGCTCGTATTATAAACACGCAACGCTTAAATAACAAATCAAACGCTTAACTAATAAATCAAATGAGGTCTGCGTTCTTGCAGCCACCTTGCCTCATCACGATTAAGGTGCTGCTCGAGATCGCTCCACTTTGCTTGAGAGTCATCGACCCACTCACGTAAAAATGAACTGCCACTTAAAATATCTATCGGCATTTTAATCTTTTCATACTCGTAAGGCGGTGGCAGCCAAA
>MEPT01000088.1:12835-15582 GCA_001769925.1 Bdellovibrionales bacterium RBG_16_40_8 | reverse complement strand
AAATATTTTATGCACATATGTTTTTTGATCAATATGAATTTGAAAGCCTGAGCAAAGTTTACCTTTATGCTTTTGAAAAGTTGGCTCAAAAAAACACGGGCGCAGTATTACGCCTTTTAAGTGTTTAGGTATTAGTTTATGAATTTCTTTAACTAATTTTTCGCCATTTAAATCAGGTGCGGCAAAAACTTCAAGTGGTCTAGTTGTACCACGCCCTTCAGATATTTTTGTGCCCTCAATAAGTACTGTGCCAGCATACATACGCGAAGCTGAAAGCTGCGGCATATTAGGCGATGGGTTGACCCACGAGAGCTCACCCGCAGGCCAGCCAAATCCGGGGGCTTTTTCAAGGTTATACCCTTTCATTTTTATTACTCGATAATCAAGATCTAATTTTTTGTGTGCTTTATACCACTTACCAGCCTCACCTAATGTTAGCCCATGACGCATGATAATCTCAGCACCTCCGACAAATGAAGAAAAATTTGCATCTAAATAGCTACCCTCAACTGGTCGGCCTGCAGGATTGGGCCTATCAAGTACCCACACTGGTTTGTGAAAACGAGCGCAATCATCCATCACATAAAATAATGTAGTGAGAAATGTATAAATACGACATCCCACATCTTGTAGATCAAAAAGAATTATATCAAAGTGGTTTAACATTTGCGTAGTCGGCCTGCGTACTTCACCATACAAACTAAATATTGGAATTTTTAAAACTGGATCGATAAAATCAGCACTTTCAATCATATTATCTTGTTTTTCGCCTTGTAAGCCATGCTGCGGGCCAAACGCACACGAAAGTTTAATGCCTGATTTTGTTAATATATCAAGACTATGCAAAAGCCCATGACTTACAGATGCTGGGTTACCCACTAACCCTACGCGTTTTGTTTGCAGATTTTTTTTTAATTTTTTATCAAGTAAAAGTTGCTCTACACCAAGCCTCATTTAAAAACCTCACACTATTTTGCTGAGACAAAAAACATGCGCACCGCCATTATTAATATTGCGATGGCAAGTACACGCAATATAGTCACACCTTGAGCTCGTTTTGACATCCTACCACCTAACTGCGCACCAATAATTATGCCTATGGCTAGATAAATTACAAATGGTTCATAAAGTACTGGTGCCCCCATATAAATATGTTCAACTACCGCCATTACTGAAGTAATGACTAAAATAAAATGCGAAGTCCCTGCTGAAAGATGCACCGGAAAGTTAAGCGCCTGGTGTAAAAATGGCACATAAATTATGCCGCCACCAACACCAAAAAAACCAGAAAAAATACCAACAAAAAAACTTGTTACCCCTCCTTTAGTAATGGCTTTTTTTTCTAGAGTAAATTTCGCTTTTTCAGCACTGGCAGCTTTTGTTTTCTTTAATAGAAGATAGCTACCTAATAAAAAAAGTAAAACAGCATAAAACGTTATAAATTTTTCGCGTTCTATAGTCGTAGTTAGGCTGACCCCTAACCAAACTCCTGGCAAACTAGCTAACGCGAACAAAATGCCTGATAAATAATGAATTTGTTTGTTCTTTGCATAAATCACTGAACCAGAAAAAGCGTTCAATGTGACACAAAATAAGCTTACTGCTGTTACCTGAGAAGGCGGTAACGCTGGATAAAGAAAAAGAATTAGCGGTACAAGAAAAACGCCGCCGCCAATACCAATAAACGTGCCAAGTGCTCCTATCAAAAAACCAATCGCAATGTATGCCACAAAAAACTCTAACAACCTCACTATTGACTGTAAACTATTCAGGTAACGCAAAATGTTAATTGCGCTACGTCTATATGGTATGTTGACGCACTTGCTTATAGTGTCCTACCAATTCATAAGTATTCATCAAAAGGAGTTTTCTTGTATATTCGCCTTTCAGCATCAATTATTGCTATTTTTTTAATCACTGTAACTGCAGATGCCACAGAGTTAACGGGCAAATCTGGTTTTTATAATCTCACCTGCTTAAGTAACAAAATAGATGTGCTTGTTAACACATATAGCTACGAACTGGCCATACGATCTGTATCGGACCCAGTTAAAACAGTTACTCTTGAAACAATACTCGTTGAAGAAAGTGCTGCTTGTGAGGGCTGTTATGACATCACCTCACTTCTAACTTCTGATAGTAGCAAATACGTTATAGTTGCAAAGCTGCGCAAAAAGGGAGCAAAAAATCGCCACAGAATATCTTTAGCGCAAAATTCAAAATACACTATTGAACTGTATAGAAAAAATAAAGACGGCAAATTTGAAAACCTGGTACCGGTTACCCCTTGCTACGAAAATATGGGGACTGTTATAGAAGCTAAGTTAAAATCTGAGTAAAATTCTCAGTTGTGCGACGCCGTTCAATAAATTTAATTATTTCACCAGCAACATTTATACCGGTTGTTGACTCAATACCCTCAAGACCCGGAGAAGAGTTCACCTCAAGTATCATAGGTCCACGAGCTGATCTAATAATATCAACTCCGGCAATTTTAAGCCCCAAGTGTCTTGCTGCGCGAACAGCCATGTGACGCTCTTTTGAGGTAATCCGCACATTCATAGCTTTGCCACCTCGATGAACGTTTGAACGAAAATCTCCCTTAGCGGCCTTTCGCATCATAGCTGCTATAACTTTTTCTCCTACCACAAATAACCGCAGATCAGCACCTTTAGCCTCATCAATAAAATCTTGCACAAGTATATCTGACTTAAGACCGCTAAAAGCTTGTATAACACTTTCAGCAG
>MEPT01000088.1:12448-12792 GCA_001769925.1 Bdellovibrionales bacterium RBG_16_40_8 | reverse complement strand
TTTACCACTAGTGGCGCGCCCCCAACTGTTTCAATAAGCCCGCCAACATCATTTGTAGAATGTGTTGAACCGGTAGCCGGAATCATAAAACCCTTTCGTGCTAATGTTTGCAGCGAACGAAGCTTATCGCGTGAACGAGTAATCCCGAGTGAAGAATTTAAACAAAACGTACGCATAATCTCAAACTGACGAACAACGGCTGTGCCAAACTGCGTGTTTGATGCACCAATTCGCGGTATTATGGCGTCAAAATTATTCAGTTGTTGGCCCCCATAGTGAATTGAAATATCTTTAGGCTGAACTTTAAGATAGCACCTTAGGTAATTGATAATCTCAATATCGTG
>MEPT01000088.1:11278-12441 GCA_001769925.1 Bdellovibrionales bacterium RBG_16_40_8 | reverse complement strand
TGCTCAGCTTCAAAAATCATACGCCTATTCGAATAACTACCAGAGCTCGTACTTAAAATGCCAATTTTCACTATTACTCACCTAAATTTTCAGCACGCCATTTAGCATCTATAAATTTCGACATATAATTTCGCACTCCATCAGGAATAATAACTACGCAGTTTTGCCCTTCTTGTAGCTCACTCGCACATTCAAGTGCCGCTTGAAGTGCCGACCCACTTGAACCACCACAAAGAATACCCTCTTCACGTATTAGTTTAAGTGCTAACTTAAATGATGTTTTATCATCTGTTTTTACCCATTTATCAACCTGAGCTTCTTTCATTACATCAGGTATAAAATCATAGCCAATGCCTTCAACCTGATAGGGCTTAATCTCACCTGGACCTGCTAAAATAGAACCCTCAGGGTCGGCCCCAATAATTTTAACTCTGGGGATTTTTTCTTTCATTTTTTTTGCCACACCGGTTAGTGTTCCGCCCGTGCCAGCACCCATAGCAAGCATATGAACTTTTCCTTTAAGATCTTCGATTATTTCTTCAGCAGTTCCTTCATAGTGAGCTTGTGGATTATTCGGGTTAGAATACTGATCAAGAATATGTGAATTAGGTATTTCACGCTGCATTTTGTTGGCAATACTTATATGACTTTGCGGATCATCCCAGGCTGCCTCAGACGGGGTACGAATAATTTCAGCGCCAAGAGCCTCGAGTACAACTTGTTTTTCACGACTCATTTTTTGCGGCATAGTTATAATAACTTTATAACCTAAAACCGCACCAGCAAGCGCAAGGCCAATACCGGTGTTACCAGAGGTTGGCTCAATTAAAGTATCACCTTTTTTAATACGGCCAGATTTTTCTGCATCGATTACCATGCGATAACCGATACGATCTTTAACTGACCCGCCAGGATTAAAAAACTCACACTTTGCAAAAAGATTACACTTAAGGTGTTTGCCGAAGCGGTTTAGTTTTACTAGTGGAGTATGACCTATAGTTTCTAAAATATTATTGTAAAGCATCAGGTAAGACTATCGGTCGAATGCCGTAAAGGCAACTTCCAATAGAGTTGTTAGTTTCGAGGTCACTGAATGCAAATGGGGCTCCCATTTATCGTTAGTTAAAAGATCTGAGACCACAAATAGGCTCGCAGCCTCTACA
>MEPT01000088.1:6076-11210 GCA_001769925.1 Bdellovibrionales bacterium RBG_16_40_8 | reverse complement strand
GTACTTTCGCCCCTCGTCGACAGTTTCACGATAAACCGCATCAGTAGACCAGGTTGCCCCTTCATAAAAATTCAATTTTTTCCCGTTAAATGCGTTACGAATATTAAGATTTAGCTTTTCGCTAGGATACGAATACTCTGAAGATGAAGCGTAGTGAGCAGAAACCCCCTCGCCGCGAAGTGCCTTTTCGCAAAGCATGAAATCTCCAACATTAAGTTCACTAGAAATACTACCAGCCGTGCCCACCCCAATAAATTCTTTAGCACCCATTGCAACCAACAATTCAAGCTCGATCGTAAGAGCTGGTGCGCCAAAACCAAATTGCGACACCACCCCAACTTTTTTATTTTCAAATAAGTCAAAGCGTGCGCCAAAAAATTTATGTGAGACTGGTTTTTCTGTTGTATTAGAGTTTTTTACTTCGGGATATTTAATCGGCAAATAACTAAAAATAATTTTTTTAGGTATTACAAATTTAGGTAATTTACCTTGACCTTTCATATAGGTAAGAAACATCTCAGGCTCTATAATTACTTGCATAATTCTCTCCGAAAGTACTGGTACGGTTTTTGTACTCTAACCCCACGTTAATTCAATACGTTACTTGGTTGGAGTTTTTACAAATGCTAACTACGCCAAAAAAAAATAAAAAAACTTTGTTATTACATAAAGTTACAGCAATTATCTTATTTCTGGCATTAAGCGCTTGTTCTAGCACAGAACCGCCAAAAGTTGTCAGGCGATATAACAATAATGGGCAGGACTGCCCTACCGGTACAAATTGCTTTTCTAAGCCCACCCCACAGGCAGGGATTAATGCCCCGGCCTATATGGGGTTAAGTTTAACTGCACAAAAATCAACTGCGCGAGTTTTAGATATTGCATTAAATGGCACCAAGTCTTCATACATACATAAATGTCAAACTTTACAATATGATATAGAAGGAGATACTGCTGAAAAACTTACGCTTTCTACCAACGCCAGCAGCTGCAAAAATTTGGCTGGGACTGAAACTATCAAAGTTACTTATGCTGATAGTGAGCGTGGCGCCAATAAAAAAATTGTTAAAATTGAAAAATTAAGACAGCACGGCATCAGGGTATCAAATACAGCAAATGCTAGGACATCTAGACATTTAACTCTAGCAGAAGATATTATAATAACCTTAAAAGAAGATAGCATATATACAGTTGATTACCGCGCTAATCTTGACACGTCTGTAAATAGCACGAACAACGCCAATAACGTAGCAGCACCAAATAAACAAGTTTCTACATCGTCTATATTAATATTTCTGGGTCAAGTTAATCTAGTCGATTTCACCTGGCAGATGAATTCACTATCTTTAGATCTTGCAAAATATATTGAAAGCAATTTAGATTTTCAAACGAGCTTCATAATTACTCCATCTGATGCATCTCAGCGCTCAGCCTTAATTTGCGGTTTACCAATCGGGCAATTTATTGCTAATCAAAAAATTACTAAAAACACAAAAACTGAGAATTTCGCACCAATTTTTAATATTAATGAAAAAGGTGAGATTAATGTACAAGGCGAAAATACTAAATTTAAACAACTTGCTTGCAGCACCCAAGGCTTTAAAGATTTAGAAGACACTGTTTTTTCAACCATTTTAAAAATTACAAGGTAAGTTATGATAAAATACTTTCGCTTATTTCTGGTCTTAATTCTTTCTCTCGCGATCGCCAGCCAGCCAACTGTGGGTTGGGCCGGACGTGGCGAACAAATGCGTTTACTTGAAAAAACAAGTGCTACACAAGTAACAAAAGAACTTGGTGACTACGATAAATTAGAAAAAGCACTACTTGAAAAGAATATTTCGCAAATTCCTAAAGAAATTTTAGATCCTACTCTTATGCATAAGCAAACACTTGAAATGCGCGATGGTCGCATCATACGACTTGATACTATTGAGGGGGAAGTGCCAGTTGTTCCAACAGAAAAGCTTAATTTTCGTGTTGATGGCAACGATTTTATTATTGAAGGTATAACAGAGGGCGAAGTTCTCGCTTCTCAAAGAATCCCTGATATAAAGCCAATTGCTATAACATCTGATTCTGAACTCGTAATTATCGTTACCGAAGCTGGCGACATTTATGCTCTTGATATTGGTATTATTTTACAAAATAAATTTCGGGCGCCTGTTCCTCTTTTTCGTGTGTTTAACTCGTTACCTGAAAGTAAAATACCGGTTACTCGCCACTCAACACAAGCCACATTTCTTACTCGAGGATTAAAACCTTTTTCGCTCGAAGAGGTTGCTAAATCTGAAGCAAGCGCCGCTGCGAGTTCAGTTATTGTTCCAAGAGATGCTGAAGGTCATATATTGCTAGGCGCAGGTGACCTCGTTTTATATAAAAATGAAAGTGGCAGACGCGACCTTATTGGAATATTTAATCGAAGTGTTATCTATTCACTTGTTCGTCGCGGCGCTATTACACTTTCAGTTCAGAGTATGCTAGCTAGCCACGTTGGTTATAACGATTCTCTAGGAGACCTTAAAGATCGACTTCTGATGGTAGACGGCATGACGCCACTTGGTGATAAATCGCTAATTGAAAATATTATTGATTTTCTTAAAGATGAAACTGCGCGCGATGATGTAAAAGCACTTCAAGATAAGCTTGCTAATTCTGACCCGCTAACAAGAGCTCTTTTTCAAAATATTTCAAGAGAAGACGTAAAGGGTCTTACTGCCAATACACTTAGATTAAAATCTCAAGCAAAAAAATATGATTCTAATGTTGATCGTTTCACCATAAGCCAGTGGCTTGGTTCTTTTTTAAATACCAAAACTCAAGCAGAGCGCGAAAACGAAGCTATAAGTAAAGAAATTGAAAATCTCGTCGGTGAAGCAAAAAAATCTTTTGAAGAAAAACGTACGCAAATTGAATCTGAAACTGGCACACAAGATTACCGCAAAACCTATAGACAACTTATGCTAGGTGCAATGAAAGGCGAATCTCTATTTACGCAAACTGAAAAACCTTGGAATAAGCGCATATCTTGGCAAAAATTGCGCCGAGTTGCTTATATCACAACAGGCACCGGACTTGCTGCATGGGCAGGAGCCGAGAGCGTTTCATATTTTTATCCTACCGAGTGGACCTTGATGCTTAACTGGATGAACGAAAACATCATACCAAGTCATCTAAGGGCCACTTATAAAGGTGTTCCTTATTGGAAGCCTTCTCTCTATGGTGGCGCTGCAATGATGATGCTTTGGCCAGCTATAGTGGTTATGGGTTGGGCTTCGGCACCGGTAATGAAATGGATGAGCGATAGTTGGTCTAACATTTCTCGACACTTCGGCGATGCGAACTCTGCACGCATGCAAAAAGTATCAGCAAAACTTTTTAAATACGCTCAGGCATTTTCTCCGCTTACAACTTGGCAACGAATTGTGACAACTTGTACGCGCCCCTACGCTTATATGATTTTACCGGCGATGCATTGGTTTGATTCTTATGTAATTGGTAATTTAGCTGCGCACGCAATAGGTAAAGAGCTACCTGAATATCGTAAACAGTCTATGATGGCGGCTGTACAAAAAGGCATTCAACCATTTCAGCGCATTAAAGGGCAAAGTTCAATCGGCCAACAAATCGGGCTGCAAGAAGATGAATCAATATGGCTTTCTAATGTGAATCCGTTTGGGAAAAAAGAAAAATTAATTGAAAAAAGAGATAAACAATATCAAGCAATGCAAATAATAGAAAAAAACCGTAACCGTGTCAGCATACTTGCCTGGACACTTGCAACTTTGGCTGTAGCTAAAGAAAATGAGATAGACCCCGCAACACTTTATGCTTTAGAAAGTGGGCAAATTACCCCAGAAGAGCTTATTAATATTGGTAAAGATAAAGATTTACGTAGAAAATGGCAGCTTGTTGCCGAAAGTCTGCGCGTTGAAATGCTAAAACTCATAAAGAACAATTCTCTATCTCTAGATAATATAGATAGCGATGTATTGAGCGATCTCTACGGTAGGGCGCAAATAGTTGCTACAAATATTCGCCAATCGGGGCAGTTAAAAAATACCTTACGAGTACTACGTCAGCGTTTTAGCAAAATGGGTTATGATGGCATAAAAGGCATTGGCAATTTCGGTAAAGAAGAGTACGAATTTTTACGATCAATTACTGCATCTAAATTTGTTGCCAGACAAACAGCGCAATCTTTTTCATACGACCATCCTATCGTGGCGATTTTGCCTATATTAGTCGGCCCGCGCACAGATTTTAGTCAACCTGAAGCTTTGGCTCACGATCCTGATTCTTTTTTATGGACAACCCAACAGCACGGTAACGATATTTTTGGTAACCTTATGGTTCATCTTTTATCAGCTGGCCCACGCAGAGCTTTAGTATACCAACGAGTTCGCTCTCAGTCAGAAACCAACTATGATAAAATTGAACGAACCTTGTTAGCAGTTGGGAGCGCAACAGAACCTCTAGGTAAAGCCGCGCTTAGTTGGATAACAAGTTTAGTTAAGCGAGCACCTGATCTTAATTTTGGTGGCTATTATCTCTATAGTTTTTTTCGTAGTATAAAAACTATGCAGGCAGCACTTATCTTAACTTTCGGTTCTCGCTTATTAACTACTGACTTATCTCTTAATCAGATTTGGATGGGCTACTGGCTTGCTTTTTTTGCTGGCACTCTATCGTACGCATGGCCATGGACTATTCTAGAAAGAGGTAATCAATTCGAAGAAGAGCGTCTCGAAGAAAATAAAGTTTTGATACAAAATATCACAGAAGATATTTCAACAAAAATCCGCACTGGCGATGAGACTGGTGCCAGCTTGTCAGTACAGAAATTAATTGAATTATATGCACAAAATGACAGCGGACCTGGACTAAAAGCATTGATGGATGGCTTTAAAAAATCAGAATCTATACTTTCAAAAATTGCGCAAAACGATACTGTTAAGGCTGAAGCTATCAAAAAAGCTATTGTTACTTCTGAAAGACGAGCCACTATTATAATGACCATGGTAAAAATAGAAAACGCCTTAAAAGAAAACAATCAGCTTGAGGCTGAAAAAGCATACAATGAATTACAAACGGCAATTGAAGCAGCACTTAATTCTCCAGAATTTAAAAAAAT
>MEPT01000088.1:3354-6018 GCA_001769925.1 Bdellovibrionales bacterium RBG_16_40_8 | reverse complement strand
TACACACAAATGAATATGGCCACATCAAATATAACAACTTTAGGTTTTGGCGCCATTCTGACTACATATCTAGCTCTCGGGCTTTTTATAGATACGTTTAACCCCAACATGCTTACAACAAACAATATAGCAATGAAAGCTGTGGAGCTTGCAATATTTTATAAAGTCATGTTTGCAGCTACTAGCAGTTATATGTGGAAAAAATATTATATCCCCGCATGGGAGAATAAACTTAAGCCCATCAAAGATAACAAAATTTTACCCACAATTGATAAAACAAAAGCAATAATTAGAGACGGTATCGACAAATGCTCTACGTGGTTACGTAAATAAGCCTTTCGCTTACGCAGGGCTTATTCGTCTTCATCTTTGGTGCGAACAATCTCAATTAGTGCATTTAGCGCGTCTGTGACTGTGAAAATACCTAAAAACTCATCATTTTCATCGTTTACAATCACACTGCCGATTTTATTTTTAGACATTTCAAAGGCGACTTCATCAAGAGGCGTGCCGGCGCCGACGGTGATTGGTTCTACTGTCATGATATCTGCTGCCCGCACCTGAATTTTTTCTCGCGAACTTAAATTAACAGCCACCTTTATATCGCGGTCACTGATAATACCCACAACAGTTTCTTTTCTTACAACTGGCACGTGGCGAATATTATTTTTTTTCATTAATAAAGAAAGCTCATCAATTAACGTATCTTCTTTTGCCGTAAACGGATTTGGCGTTGTATACTCTTCAACCGGTATCTTAAAATGGCTCATAGTTTTCTCCTCTATTTTTTAGCTATAACCTTGAGCGATACTACACCTAAAAACGTTTTAGAAACAACGTAGCTGTCTAGAATGTTTATAGTAGTAAATAATTTAAACACTTACTCACCGCCAAAATGGCGTCTAAACCCCTATATTCTAATTGGATCAATTATACCGAGGCACATCATTTGCAGTAAGCAATGTAGTTCTGGGGGGAATGTACGATGACGTCTTGGTTCTACAAACAATTTAACATTTTAAAGACAGCTAGTTTGCTAGCTATGGTAGTGCTGTTAGCAGCCTGCGACAAATCAGAGCCATTACAAAATCTGGGTTTATTAAGTTCCCCTACTGGTTACGCTAAATTAGAGGCCAACTTTTGCACTAACCCGCCTGATCCAGCTCAGCAAAAACTCAAATATCTTTTCATTCTTGACCACTCTTCATCGAATAAGCCGGGGTTTCCGATAGCACCTACCGATGCAACTAATACTGACAGCGATGGTAGCCGTCGCTATGGGCCTATGGCTGATTTTGTTAGAAACCTTGTCCCCGACCCCAATAATATAACATCATTTGCGCTAATTGATTTTAATGACGACGCACGCCAAATCGGAATGTTAACTGGTTTTGAGTCAACTCAAAGTATTTTTTTAAATACCGTAATAACTGACTGGGTAGGTGGCGGCACACAAATTAATCCATCACCATACGACAACGGATACACAAATTATCAAGATGCGCTCAATTTAGCTAAGCAAATTATAACTGATGACGCCAGTGATGAATCATCCGATCCTAACAATAAAATAAAATCTTCATATCAAATAATTTTTGTTAGCGATGGGGTACCCACAATCAGGTCAAATGATGGCGGCACCTACACCCAAACGTTTAGTAGTAATATTAGCCCTGTTATCTCTGATATAATGGACTTAAAAATTGACCCGAAACTGCAAGACTACATCTCAGGAATTACTCTTAACACGGCTTATTATTATGACATAACTCCTCTAGATACCGCTCGTGATTTACTACAAAATATGGCCAACTCAGGCAATGGCAGATATCTCGAATTCGCTAGTGGTGAAAACATACTTTATCAACAATTCGCACCACCTTCACGAATGATTCGCAATCAACTTGTTGAGGTGTTTATCGACAATATGTCAGCTGTATGGTGGGATGACGGCCGATTTTATGGTGATACTGACGGCGATGGTTTACCTGATTTTATTGAGATGCAGGTGGGCTCTGATAGCGCTATAAAAGATACCGACGGTAATGGAGTTAGTGATCTCGTAGAGTTCAGAGCAAAAGGATTTCCATGCGACGACACTAATTGTCTGCCCGCCAATCGTGACCTATACGCAATCTGTGACGGGTATTCACCTGTAGTTGATAGTGCTAATAGAGTTACGTTTCAGTCAACAACTAATGATGGGCTTAATGATTGTGAAAAATTTCTTATTCACGCAAGTCGCTTTAACTTTACAAGTAGCGACAATTTTATTCCTGATCAACTGGCCTTAAGAAATACAATTTCACTCATTCCGGGCACAGCTAATAGTGCAAAAGCCGACCCGTTCGCCGATGGCGTAACAAATTACGACAAACTAAAATTGGGCTTGCCGATACAAATTTCACAACGTCTTATGAATTTTGATTTTAAAACACGACACACAAATTTAGTTAAAACCTCAAGCCCTTCTGTTGATATAGATTGCTACAAGCTTAATGTTGATCACATTGCCATTGTCTCAAACCATGATGTGTTAAAATTAATGATTGTGCAAAACGGCGCAGTAATAGAAGACAAACCAATTTTATCGATCGCCGGGCGAAGTTTAAATGGCTCTTCTATTGTTAAGTTTTCTCAAAGAGATTTTAAATGAAAAATACT
>MEPT01000088.1:2951-3298 GCA_001769925.1 Bdellovibrionales bacterium RBG_16_40_8 | reverse complement strand
ACTTATACTAGTGCTACCACTGTTAGTGGCCGGGTGTACCGGCGGAGAGTCTAAAAGTTCAAATGGGTCAACGAATACTATACAAAGTGGAGCGGCACAAATAGGTAAGCTTTCGATCAGTGTGCTTGACGAGGCCAATACGACGATTTTTGCAAGCGACAATCTCAATTCATCGCTTAAATTAAATGCTGGGGTCGCGTATAAATTGATACTTACGGCCGATAGTGCACCAAGTAGTACAACTTTTGAACTGAAAAGTACCAAACTCAATACTCCAATACCTGAAATTGACACCTTCGCCATCGTAAAGGGTGAGAATGTAATTACTTTGACCACAGCTGGGGTAT
>MEPT01000088.1:2116-2932 GCA_001769925.1 Bdellovibrionales bacterium RBG_16_40_8 | reverse complement strand
AACTAATTTGGGAAGAGCTTCAACAGCCACAAGAACGTATACTGCTGAGGCATCATGTCCAAGCCCAACTTTTACTGAAGAAACCTTAAATGCCTCGGCTTTACTAGTGTCAGGAACTACTAACCGCTACAATTTTAACGCTTCGGGATTAATAACCCCTGCCACCAATGGTATGGCGCCTTACACATGTGCTATAGACCAGACAGGTGTGGGCATAGTAAGCACGGGTTTTGTTAACTGCGGCACACTCTTTAACAATAGATACGTAAATTATGTCGGTGATCGCAATATAGGAATCATTGTAAAAGATGCTTGCAACATAACTCATACTGTTGCGGCCACGAAAAATCTACCATACACAGTACCAGCAATGGGGCAAGGTAACGTCTTTATTTCTGGTGTAACTTCTAACGCAACTGGTGTGGCTGTAGAAGACGCGCGGGTAGATGGTGTTAAGTATCTTGCAACAAATACTGGCGGGTTTAACATTGTGCAGCCTAACTTTCGGGCAGGCGGCGGTACATTTTCTATAAGCGCGCAACTTGCCTCCAGTACGACGCCATCACTTAAATTTGGCATGGATATAAATCTTGCTGGTATCACCGACACTATTAATGTTGCTGGCAGAACCGGCACCGTAGATGTCTCTAGTGCCCGCATTAGTTTAGTAAAGTACTCAACAGACCAAGCTGGCGATCAGTCATCTGCAATGAGCTTTAGTGGTTCAAATTGCACTCTAACAAATCCTCAAGCACAGGTGGTTTTCACTCAAGGCGTACCTTGCTCAGATGGTTCAGCCACTGGCAATAAGGCTGA
>MEPT01000088.1:0-2087 GCA_001769925.1 Bdellovibrionales bacterium RBG_16_40_8 | reverse complement strand
TGCGCTTTCTAGAACTGGCGGTACTATTAACGTCGTAGGTAAATTTGATGGACTAAGAACTCTCGTTGACAGCTGTATCGGCGGTGGCGGGGGCGGCGGCGGTATCGTGCCAATTAGCTTTTAGTTAAAAAAGTATTGATAATTCAGCAGCTATAACAATAGCACCTTCAATCCGACTACTGTCGGATTGAAGTTTGTCGTTTCTATACCAATAAGACCAGTCGTACTCAGATTTGGTTGTTGAATATGTTTGTTTGTAAACTACCTCATTTACGCGAATCAGATAATCTTTTTTGTATAAGTAAGTTTGACTTACCATGACACCATAAATTAGGCCACTTGAAGAAAAGGGCTCCCACTCAGGCGTAACATGAGCACCCTTTCTTAGCTTTGCTTCAATATTTTGAAAACTTACCATTTCATAGCCTATTAATGGCCCAAGGCTTATTTTTTTTGTGACACTGTACTTCGGGCTTGTACGAAAAACAAAATGATTAGATTGAAGCTCACTATCGCCTGTGCGTGTGAATCCATATGAAGCATTAAAAATTTCAATATCCCAGGGCGAATTAATATAATGTAGTTGAAAAAAATTAATTGAGAAGATAACCCGGTCACTTAACATACCAATCGGGCTTACCCCAAAACCAAAGTAAAGGCCCGAATTTGGCTCGTTAAACATATAATCACGTAAATGCGAATAGTTTTCTAAAAAAGGCGGCTCTGGCGGCCCTGCTGGTAATGTTTCAGGAGCATTTATTTGATCTTGCGCCCAAACGTTAGTCGACATGATAGATAAAATTAATATAAATATAAATTTAATCATAGTTTTCGTATCACACTATTTATTTGGCTTAGACATTCTTGTCTGAAACCACCTATATCGCTTGCCTTTTTAAGATGAAACTGCGCTTCGTTGGTAAAGCCCATACGTAGCGTAGCACACCCCAAAATTGCGTAAAATTCTTCTTTGTTTTGCGTAAACATAGAGCTGCCATAAACCGCCGCTCCTGCGGCATGACCGTATTGATTGCTATTTAAATACTTTTCTGCAAGATCAAAATACAACTTCCAATTTTTTCGATCGACAAAAATTTTCTTTTGATAATCTTGAATATCTTTAGCGTCAGGGTCATTTTTTAATACAGATAAATTTGTAAGCTCAGGCCATTGTAATGCGTATGATAAACTAGGTAACTGATCTTTAGTGCAAGCACGCCCGGTGGGTATAGATATTTTAGCAGCAGCAACAATTGCCCTACACTGTTTACGTGCTTTAGTTGCAGCCGTAATGCTTTCGCTAGCCTTTGCCATTAGTACTGTTGTAACTTCTTTGTTAGCCGCTGCTGTGCGCTCTAGATACTTGCCAAAAGCCTCATAGGCGTCGGCGGTACCCAACGTCAAAAGAATATCTAATTGCGGATCACCGCTATTTTCAAAACCTTTAAGTCGATCTAAAAGTTTATTAAGTTTAAGTGCTGCTGGCTCGATCGATACGATCGTGGTTGGCGCCTTCTGCATAGTACTAGCAAAACTTGCGATATTATGAGCGTACTCAGGCCAGAAGTTCCATTTACAAAGGGTTGACCTCATAGACCCTCTGCAGCGATCTTTAACAACGCTTAAAACTTTTTTGCGATACTGGCCAGGCATTTTAAATTGTGCCTTGTAAAGTGACACCCAATCTTCTTCGCTTCTAGTGTATTTAATAGCAACGCCATAAAGTGCGGCAGGAATTTCAACCGATGATTCAACCATACCAGATAATTGCTGACTTAAATTCGCTTTAGTTTCTGCAGAAACAGATGCCATCATTGAGCTATCAGATAAAGACGCTAATTTTGGTAAATTGCGAGTGACCAATGATAATTTTAACATCTTATCAAATATTTTATGTCTTGTTTTAAGTGGTATTGTAGAATCATTCAAAGATCGGGTCCAAATAGACATTGTTTCGTTAAAACGCGTAACGGCCAAGGTTTCATCAGCCAGTGATTCATATAAATTTGCTCTTTCTTTTGGTCGTTTTTCTGCATTAGCCATCGCCGAAGCCGTTTTAATAAATGTTTCAATATCTTTTTCTGCTC
>MEPT01000087.1 GCA_001769925.1 Bdellovibrionales bacterium RBG_16_40_8 | reverse complement strand
CTGTTATATGAATCTTGGTTACACGTTCACGTATGCGGTTATTTATCTTAGAAAGAGCTTTACGCCAAAACGCATCTTGGCGGTCGTCGCGAATAGTGCCGACATAATCATAACCTTTATCCATGACTTCACATATGCGACCAATCTCTGATGGTGGATTTTGTAAGTCTGCATCTATCGTCACAATATACTCGCCGCAGGCGACACTAAACCCCGCCATTATAGCCTGATGCTGGCCAAAATTACCCTCAAGCTGCACAATGATCATATTAGCGTAGCGCTTCTGCTCTTCGCGTAGAATGAATAGCGAACGGTCAACGCTGCCATCATCAATAAAAATGGCTTCATAGGGGTAATTTAATTTATCAAGCTCTGTAAATAGTTCGCGAAAAAGATCTGGCAGAGATTCTTCTTCGTTAAAAACAGGTATTACTACCGAAAGTTTTTTCATGTTATTAGAGGTAGCGAATTGAGTTCGCCGCGTCAATCTTGATTAATAATCACAGGGTTTTACAATTGGTTTATAAGGCGCACACGACTCACTGTAACTTGAAGGAAGTCGCGTCGGCTGCGACCATTCGCCATTAGCGTTACAAATTCGCCGTACACAACTAACTTGCGATAAATCGGTGCGGCAAGTTTTCTCACCAACAGGGTTTTTTTCGCAAATCCAGGCGCATTGATTCATTTTGGCTGCTGGATCTGCGCAGATTGTTTTCTCTATAGACGAACGTGCTGCTTGTGTGGTTTTTTTCACCCCCCCTGGTGAGCTGAAATCAGTTTCACTAACAAGAAGAGCTACTTGTTCTACACTCATCTTATAAATTGGGGTGAGATGACCATTACCGGTAGGGGGCGAAACGAATGAGCTACCCTCGCCTCTAGCAATCTCCACTTTTTCAGTTAAATCAATGTTCGACAACTCAACTTTGCCGTCAAATGTCTCAATCTTTGAAACCATATACTCATTTTCATTAAATGCTGACATAACAAAATCTGTTCCTCGTACCCCGGCAACGGCAGTACGTGTACGCACACGGTAATAGCTTTCTGCTCCAGTATAATTTTGATTGACCTTGTTACGCACTCTACCCTTGATCAAATCAAGTAACATTCGTTTTTTATCTTGATTAAGTTTTGATTTAGAATCTGAAGCCTCAGTAATTACAACTTCAGAACTTGGGGTAATATTTAAAATATTGCCGCTATTAAATAATATTTGCAGTTTGCCTGTACTGCTTGTCTCAATACGATCTTTTTCGTAAATATTATCGCCAATACTTATCTCTATTTTTTCTGTAGAGCCTATCAACCTTTTAGCACTTCCTTCAATAAACTGTACGCGCCCAACAATTTCAACTTCATCAGCGACCGATGCCACTTCACGCTTAGATTCAGCCCCTACAGATTTTTTCGAGCTTGTTTCGCTTTCAGAAATACCGCAACTCGGAGGTGGATTAGCGATTTTTACACAGTTCGGCTTTGAACAGCTTTTGACTTTTGACCCGCCGGCGCATTTTTCTGTATAAAAAGTTAGGTCCTGATCGATTTCGCAGCTTGTATTACACGATAGCTTGGGGCAATCGCAGTTGTCGTCAGTTAACGCTGTAACAGGCTCTGCAACCGCATACCGCGAGGCGCTAAAAATCGTTATAAAAAACAAGAGGTTGAATAAACGCCGCATTGCAATCTTTACGGCAAAAAAAAAGTTTTTCTTTAATTATTAAACAACTATATTAAACAATTATGTACGCGGTCTTTTGTCTTGATTCATGGCATCATATTCATATAACTTGGCCCAGCGCAAAAAAGTAGAAAATGACGAAACTACCGCTGCAATCAAACCAGGAATCCCATCGCGAAATCCCCTCTTAATAAAATATATTTCAAAAAATTTGCTTGCCGTCTTTATCATCATTTTGCCAGCACAAAAACTTTTACCTTTAGTCTTGAAATCTTCTGCGCGTAATGATGAATAACGATTAATTGTCTCAATATGTTGCGCAACACTATTAAAAGACCAATGAAATATGGGTTTTTTAAGTTTTAGTGTTTTTTCGGCAACAAGATGCTCATGAACAGGCGTATCAAGCCACGATGCATTGGTGCGGTTATATAATCTGGTCTGATAATCAGGATACATACCGCCATGGTACATCCACCTTTCAAGATAATAACACAAACGGGGTAGTGTATAAGCATCATATGTAAGTGGTTGCGCTAAAAGTGCTACAATCTCTTCTTGCGCCTCTGGGCTTAATGCCTCATCTGCATCTAATGACAAAATCCAGTCTTGAGTGGCAATTGCGGTGGCTCTAGTTTTTTGCTTGGCATACCCACGCCAGGGTTCAACAAATACTCTGGCCCCTAATCGTCTTGCAATATCAATGGTCTTATCTTGACTACCACTATCAAGAACAACGACCTCTGTAGCAAATGGCACAGAACGTATGCACCTTTCAATATTTTTTTCTTCATTTAACGTGATGATAACAAGGGATATAGGAAATTTTTGCATACTCTTTAGATTTTCGCTGTAAGCGAAGGTTGTCAAACACCTTTCACTACGACTAATATGTGTTTGCATTTTATAAAGGAGCCTACAATGAGGCAATGCGACAGAATAATCAAAGCTTACCTTATTTTTTTACTAATTTTTACGGCAAATGCGGCTCATGCCTTTTATACTGTTCAAGAATCTGGAGATCTTTTAAAGCCTGAGCAAATGCAGATGGCAGCTGAACTACAATTTGTAACCAGCGGAAATGACGGAATAAATCTCCTTGCCCGTTTTGATAAGGGCTTCGATAACGATAGTAACTTACGCTTCGTAGGTGGCTTAGGCACTACAGATTTCATATTAGGCGGATATTTTAAGTGGGTACCGTATCCTGACTATGAAGAGCAACCAGCCATTGGCTTTACTTTTGGCGCTCAGCTTGCGCGCTACGAAGGAGAAAACGAATTAAGCGGGCGCATAATTCCTTTTGTTAGCAAAAAACTAGACTCTGATAACGGCGAATTCACGCCGTATGTGTCACTCCCGTTTGGTTTTAGCAATTATAATGATCACGGTAGGTCACCTCTACAGCTAGTTATTGGTTCTAGGTACCGCCATCAAGAATTTGACAAATGCGATTTTAACGCAGAAATTGGATTCGACCTAAATGATGCTGCTACCTATATCAGCCTCGGTGCAATTTTCCCGGCATTTGAATAATTCTCGTATCTAAAATTGCAAACTAATGCTGCGTGCAGGCAGAAGGATTATTGTTGTCACCTTGTTTTTCAAGCGTAGTTGCAACTACGCGCAGATTAAGTCCAGCACCATCTTTAATTAGTGTCGATAAACTACTTTGTATTTGTGCTGAAGTTACTAATAAATTTTCAACTTCTGGCGGCAACATCCATCTATTTTCTCTTTCTCTAACTGTTAAAATTGCTAGAGCTGCAGCGCCAGCTACTTGTGGTGACGCCATTGAAGTGCCACTAAGATATACATAGTTATAATTTCGCTCAACCTCGGTGTAAAAATATGTTGATAAAATTTTATTATCAGATCCGCTAACTATGTTACACCCAGGAGCCGATATTTCTACATAGGTAGAACTGTAGTTTGAAAAACTACACAGATTACCTGGGTGAGATGCATCTGAAGCGCCCACTGAAAGCATGCCCGAAATATCTTTAGCGTATCCCGAAGGTGAGTAAAAATTATCAGCGGTAATTTGTTCCCCGTTATTACCAGAAGCCGCTACCACAACAACTCCTTTATCAACTGCACTTTGTATAGTACTTCTTATTACAGGCAGCGATCCTGGGGTGCCCAAACTTATATTGATAACTTTGGCACCGTTTGCTACAGCGTAATTAATTGCTTCACTGACATCAGCTGTAGTTGCGCCGCTTGGGGCAGAGCCAAAAACATTAAGCGCCATAATTCTTATGTTACGTATTGCCATGCTGCTTATACCGACACCGTTATTCGTTACCGCAGCAGCAAGGCCGGCAACATGTGAGCCATGATGTTCTTCAGTTTTATGATTTGGGTCAGCAATATTTGTTGAAAAATCATAGCCATTTTTATCATCTATGTAGCCATTTTTATCATCATCGACACCGGCAATGCCGTTTTTTTCGGCCTCATTAACCCACATGTTAGCCTTTAAATCAGGGTGATTAATATTCACTCCATCGTCAATTATTGCAATGATAACCTTGTTTGCTGAATTTACTGGCAGGTTACTGTTATAAAAATAATAAGAAGTATTATACCCAATAGATGATAAATTCTTCTGGTTTGCAGAAAAGTAAGTGTCGTTTGGTAATGCAAGCTTATGCATTCTTTTATTTTCAGAAATACCAACCACACAAGGCTCATCTAATAGAGCTTCGTTTAACTCGTCTTCACTATAAACGCCATTAAGTGAGACTACTGTTGACGCATGCCCCTCACCAACTGCCATAAGAGAACGACGAATTTTTTTAAATTTTAGTGCTCCAGATTGAAGCGTGTTGTTCGCATTGCGAAGGCACGCCCTGTCAACTGTAGCTACATATTCTTTATTTTCATCGAGTAGCTCGCCAAGTTGATTATCTACTAATACCTTATTTTTAGTGAAACCATCAGGATGAACTGCGGTCTTTACAAAGGTAGCTAAGCACTGCGAATTTGCTGCCACCTGGTTTGACAGTGCCTCAAAGCCCTTACCACAGCCCCAAAGAAAAGGTGTCAATAACAAAATGAAAAATCTAATCCTCAAGCTGCTTGCCCCCCATTAAATATTTTTTTGCAATTTCTAGACCGCCATTAAAAGCAAATAGCCACTTAATGAGGTTTTATTGGTGATCAATAATTTGGCAGAGCTTGTTTTTATCGACATCTCAAAATGAGACGTTTTTTTAAAATTAACTCAATTTCAAAGCATGTCATTTCGCAAAATAAGCTAAGGATTTCTAGCTAATTACCGATAATTCTTACGTAGTTTAATCGCTTTAATTATCGACCATGAAACGTTGAATTTCTAGGGGACGTGTTGAAGACGAAATATTTTTTACTCACTGGTATAACAATATTGATATTTGTTTTTATGTTGCATAATTCTAATGACGTAGATTCACTTACGGAGCGCGCAGTATTTAAAAAAACAGATCTGCCGTCACTATCTCAAACTGATCCTGAGCCAATGAACGATCTTGATGCTGATAGCGAAATATCAAAATCAGCGGATATATTTTTAAATGCACAATTAGCTAGCAAAGATAAAGTTATCATAAACAATCGAACAAAAACAGATGAAGCAACTTTAGAAAGCGCGATTGTGCAAGATAAGTGGATTGAGCTGCCGGATTTGCGCGCTATAGCCTCAAATGAATTTCATGAATCATTTGGCACGCGATATCTTGAGCAATCTGGCTATACAATATATAAAACGCAAATTTTATCGTCAGGTCTGACAAATTTTGATGGCAAAACAAAACTCGTAGTTAAAAGTAAAACCGGGTCGTCACTGGCTGTTGTAAATGGTGATATTCAAGTTGTGTTTAATAAATATCCTAATGAATTAAATTTTTTAGTTCACGAATTTAATCTGAAAATTATTTATGAAGCTAGACACTTGAATCTTGTGATTTTTTCACCGCAAGATAGACCGGTAAATCTTATGTATCTTATAGAGCAAATAAAAAAACTACCAGAAGTAAAAAAAGCAGATCTGTCATTAGTCTTTGGCAGTAGAAAACCCGTATGACAAAAAACTTCTTAAAACTATTTATAATTTTGCTTTGTAGTACAATTATAGCTTGCTGGAGAGGGTTTGTGTCAGTACCTGAATGGCAAACACCACCCTGCGTAGTACCAAATTGCATAAAAACTGCAACTGCGAATAAAACTGGCTTAGAACAAAAGCTTTTTGAGTTTGATTTTACAACAACTAACCAGGGGCCGATATTTTATATTACAAACAAACCTTCTTGGTTAAATATGGACAGCATTAACACCAAAATTTATGGAATGCCAACTTCAGCAGGCACCTTCAGCAATATTAAAATTTCAATTTATGACGGAACAAATACTGAAGAAATCGGTCCATTTGATCTTACTATTACTGGTGATCCTTTTGCCAAAGAGGCGTGGCATTTAAATAATACTGGGCAAAAATCTTACTCATCAGGAGCTGGCATTGCTGACGAAGATATCAATATTTTAGACGCACTGGCGCTTGGTTATACAGGATTAGGTGTTCGTGTAGCGGTATCAGATACGGGCGTAGAAATTGCTCATGAAGATTTAACAGATAATATTTTGTCAGGTGAATCTCGTGATTATCGCTTACCAGTATCGCCGTGGCTTGGCGATCCGACTCCAACAGACCCCGCCGAAGGTCACGGCACATCAGTAGCAGGGCTTATCGCCGCCAAAGGATGGAATAGTAAAGGCAGTCGTGGCGTTGCCCCTAATGCGCAATTTGCGAGCTTCTATTTTCTCGATCCATCGATTACGTTTGCTACGTATATTGATCAGGCAAGCGGCAATTTTGATATTTTTAATTACAGTTATGGTTTGCATCAGTGCACTATTGTTCCGATAGATGATTTATATTTAGCGCAACTTAAGTATGGTGTAGAAAATTATCGTGGAGGTAAAGGGGCTATATATATAAAAGCCGCTGGCAATAATTATATAGATAATATTCTCTACAGCGATTGTACGCCAAATCCGAGTGTATGCACCTACCCTTATTATTTTGGTAATGCAAATTTTGACGGTGATAACACTAGCCCCTATATAATTACCGTAGGGGCCACTAACGCTAGTGGTACAATCACAAGTTACTCAACACCTGGATCAAATATTTGGGTCTCAGCCCCTGGCGGTGAATATGGCATTAAATCTCCCGCGATGATCACAACAGATATGAGCGGGTGCGATATGGGACTATCAGTAAGCGCTAATAAATCAAATTCATTTGAATCAG
The DNA here is from genome assembly GCA_001769925.1 of Bdellovibrionales bacterium RBG_16_40_8. Classification (GTDB taxonomy): domain Bacteria; phylum Bdellovibrionota; class Bdellovibrionia; order Bdellovibrionales; family UBA1609; genus RBG-16-40-8. The sequence continues at coordinate 312 of MEPT01000087.1, read as the reverse complement.
GATCATCGCCAAATAGCGGTTGTAACTACACAAGTACTATGAATGGTACTTCGTCAGCGACCCCGGTTACCAGTGGTGTCGCGGCACTAATACTCGAAGCCAATAATTTACTCTCATGGCGTGATGTAAAGCATATTTTGGCAAGCTCAGCTAAAATTATTGACCCATCATCAGGTAATACAAATCACCCATCGGGATTTAATTTATCTGGATATACTTATCAACAGGGTTGGGTGACAAATGCGGCTGGCTACAAATTTCATAATAAATATGGGTTCGGTCGTGTTGACGCAGGAGCAGCAGTAACTATGG
>MEPT01000086.1:30684-32304 GCA_001769925.1 Bdellovibrionales bacterium RBG_16_40_8 | reverse complement strand
ACAGGCAACCCCTATGCCCTTACCGTCGGGTAGTTTACCGTATTTTTTCTTCCACCATGATCGCTCTTTAGCGAGAATCATACCTTCTGCCAAATTGTTTGAAGTCACGCGAAATTGATTTACCGTCAAAGTATTTTCTTTAAGTAAAAATTCGATTCTCGCGTCACACGGGTCAAGACCTGCCTTAACACAAGCCATGTCTAACAATACTTCGCTAGCAAATCTCGGGTTTACCCCACCATGCCCTCGCATAGCCCCTGACATGGGTTTATTAGTGTATATGCGTTCACACGCAAACGAAGAACTTGGTAAACTATACGGTCCCTGTAACAAAACCCCATTGTAATATGTGGTTACCACGCCAAAGCTTGCATACGCACCACCATCAATTTTTACTTTTGTATCAAGACCCTGAAGACCATTTTGCGGGTGCAAAGCTAACTTCATACTAATTTCAGTAGGGTGGCGACCGTGATTACTAAAAAAAACTTCTTCTCTACTAAGTAGCAAACGCGTATTGCGCCCGGTGAGTAGTGCAACTTTTGCAGCTATCATCTCATGCGGAAAAGGGTCGCTCTTGCCACCAAACCCACCACCAAGATGCGGCTTGATCACGCGAATTTTATCTTGTGAAATTTCTAGCACCTCGGCCATGGCAAGGTGAACGTAATGCGGCACCTGTGTTGAAGAATAAACTGTAAGATTTTGCTCAGCATCGATTTCTACCTGAACTGCATGCGGCTCGGTGAAAGCGTGAGTAACAGGCGAAAAGGTAAAATGCTCTTCAACTACAATCGGAGAATTTTTGAAAGCGCTGATAACATCACCAAACTCTTGCTTGACTGATTTATGCAGATTATTTTCACGTTTTAGTTCAGGATGTATAGGATTTTGTGTTTTTTTAAGACCTTCACTTAAAGAAAGACACTCTGCAGATTCTTCGTACTTAACGTCAATTAGATCTAAAGCGCGAGCTGCAATTTCAGGATTTTCGGCCGCTACTGCCGCCACCGGCTCGCCGAAATATCGGACGCGTTCTTTGGCAAGTGCTGGCTCATCTTTGCTTATCGGCAATACGCCGAATGTTCTATGAAAATCAACACCAGTGATGACGGCTTTTACACCGCGATATTTTTTTGCCTTACTGATATCGATAGATATTATTTTTGCGCTTGCTAGTCGCGAACGCAGAATACGAATAAATAATGGGTTTTTTATACGAATATCATCGACATATTGAGCTCGGCCCGTAACTTTATCACGTGCCGCTATTGCCGCAGTTGGCTTGCCGACCACTTGGTATGATTCTTTCATCAAATCCCCTCAGTTATTTCAGCTGCCATACACAAGGCTTTTTCAATTTTTGTATAACCGGTGCAGCGGCAAATAGTGCCTGAGATAGCTTCTTTAATTTCTTCTTTACTTGGTTTAGAATTACATTCTAATAAGTGAACACCCTGCATAACCATGGCTGGAGTACAAAACCCACACTGAATTGCTCCGGCTTCAACCATTGCTTCTTGAACTGGGTGTAGTGAAGTTCCTGATGAAATACCCTCAATTGTGCGAATAGCTTTGCCCTGAGCTTCAAGTGCGGGCATCAGGCAAGAAAGCACTGGT
>MEPT01000086.1:29878-30670 GCA_001769925.1 Bdellovibrionales bacterium RBG_16_40_8 | reverse complement strand
TTGTGCAACAACCACAATCTCCCATATCACAGCCACGTTTTGTTCCGGTAAGGTTTAACTGTTCACGCAAAAAATCTAATAGTGTCCAAGAAGTTTCGACGTACCCTTGCCACTGACTGCCGTTTACCGAAAGTGAAAATTCTTGTTTATTATCCATTACTTTTCTCCCTACGTACGCCTGATCATCGTCGCCATGCCCTGACCGTGCCCCACGCACAATGACGCCACACCGATCTCTTTATCGGTACGCTCTAATTCATGTAAAAGTGTAGTGATAAGTCTTGTGCCGGTAGCGCCAAGCGGGTGCCCAAGAGCTATGGCCCCACCGTTACAATTTACCTTCTCACTTGAAATTTTTAAATCGCGCAAACATGCTACTACTTGACTGGCAAAGGCTTCATTGATTTCGAATAAATCAATATCTGAAATCTGCATTTTCATTTTTTTTAAAAGATTTTTTATCGCTGGCACCGGGCCAAGGCCCATGATTATAGGGTCAACCCCCACGACGGTGATTGCTTCAACTCTAGCGCGTTTTTTCATATCTAATTGCCTTGCCCCTTCAGCAGAAGCCATTAAACAAAGACTTGCACCATCACTAATAGCCGAAGAATTGCCGGCCGTAACAGTACCGTCTTCTTTGAATACAGTTTTAAGTTTTGCCAAAGCCTCTAAAGAACTATCACGCCGAGGCACTTGATCAGCGTCACAAACACTGTCTGGTGTGGTGATAGATACAATTTCAGATTTAAAATATTTTTCTTGTTGGGCGCGAATTGCTCGCATATGGCT
>MEPT01000086.1:26315-29840 GCA_001769925.1 Bdellovibrionales bacterium RBG_16_40_8 | reverse complement strand
CAGTAAGGCCCATTTGCACAAACGGAAATTCATATCGCGCTAGAAGTTCAGCATTATAATCGATCGCAAGCTGCATCGGCACATGCTGCATATGTTCTACACCGCCAGCCATAACAACATTATTTTGCCCACATTCTAAGGCCATCGCTGCAAAATTAAAAGCTTGTAGACTTGATCCACAAAGCCGATTGATAGTGACCCCGGCCGTCGATTCTGGCATCCCCGCCAACAATAGCGATAATCGCGCAATATTCTTACCCTGCTCTAAATGTTGACCTACGCAGCCGATCATAACGTCTTGTGTAGAATACTTCACTGCTTCAGATTGCATAAAATTATTAATAAGTTTACTTAGCAAATTATCAGCGCGCATATTGCGATAAATACCGACATCTGGGTGAGATCGCCCAATTGCTGTACGTTTTGCCTCTAAAATATATGCGTTCACTTTATAACCTCATAGTGAGAGTATCCCACAACTTTTACCACCATCGACATGCAGAACTTGACCAGTGATATAGTTTGATTCATCGGCTGCTAAAAACTCTACTGCTCTAGCAATGTCGTCAGTTGAGCCTATGCGACCTGACGGCTGCATACGTAAAAGTTTATCCATAATTTTTTCAGGAATTTTTTTAGTCATCTCAGTAGCAATAAGCCCAGGAGCCACGGCATTGACTGTTATCCCATCTTTAGCCAACTCTAAGGCTAAAGTTCTTGTTAAACTCACTAAGGCACCTTTTGAGGCAGCGTAATTTGCCTGACCAATATTACCCAGCCAAGAACGTGAAGAGATATTAACAATTCGACCAAACTTACGTTCTTTCATTTTTGGCATTACTGCCTGACTCAATAAAAATGCCGATTTAGTATTAACCGTCATTACATGGTCCCAATCTTCTTCAGAAATATTGGTCAAAAGATTATCGCGCATAATCCCAGCGTTATTGACCAGAATATCTACTGCGCCAAATTGGGCTATGGCGCCATGAACAGCATCAACTACTTGGGCCTTGTTAGAAACGTCAACAGCATAGGCGTAAGCTTGCAAACCCAGCTTATTAATTGATTGCGCCACATTTTCAATTTTGTCTTTTTGTACATCAAACAATAATACCGTTGAGCCTGCGCGGGCTAATCGCATTGCTATCGCCTCGCCAATTCCTCGCGCGGCACCGGTTACTAAAGAAACTCTTGCTGCTTTTTTCACACTGCCTCTACCACCATAGCTATACCCTGCCCACCGCCAATACAGGCTGATGCAACACCAATACTTTTCTTTTTTAGGTGCAAAGATCTTAGTAGCGTAGTTACAAGACGAGTGCCTGTCGCCGCAAGCGGGTGTCCGATCGCGATTGCTCCACCATGAATATTTAGCTTATTAAGATCAAGCTCAAGATCTTTTGCTACCGAGTAGCATTGCGCGCCAAACGCTTCATTGATTTCAAATAAATCAATATCATTTAATTGCATATCGAGAGACCCTAATAAAGAGCGAATTGCCGGGGCTGGGCCAATACCCATAATTTGTGGCTCAACGCCTACGCTTACGAAACCTCTTATTTTGCCCAATACCTTAAGGCCGTGACTGCGAACATAATCGCCAGAAGCAACAACTACAGAGCAGGCGCCATCAACTATGCCTGAAGCATTACCGGCAGTAGTTGGCCCTTCAGTTGTAAAAACCGGAGAAAGACTTTTTAATTTTTCAAGGCTTGTCATACGTGGATGTTCATCTTTTTCGACACCTTGACTGTCTTTTGATATATCTTTTAGTTTATACTTGCGTGGTTTAAGATTAGCGACTTCAAAGGCGCCAGATTTTGCGACCGGGATAATTTCGCCTTTATAAAACCCCGCACTTTCTGCTGCAAAATATTTATTTTGGCTAGTCTCTGCAAAACGATCAACTTCTTCGCGAGTTACGCCATATTTTTTTGCTAGGATATCAGCGGTCTGCCCCATGGGCACAGCAGCAGTATCACCAAGAGCCTCCCACAATAGATCGACAAACTCGGGGCGGCCTAAGGCAAAACCTTGACGAGCCGAATATGATGCTAGCGGAAATCTACTCATCGTTTCTGTACCTACAGCCAAAACTGATGCTGCTTTTTTTAAACCAATTTGCTCAGCCGCTTGACCAATTATTTCTATGCCCGAGCCACAAATTCGTTGGGCCATAACAGCCGGCGCCTCTAAACGAAGACCGCTGTAAAGCGCAATATGACGAGGCAAAAAGAAAGAATCGGCACTAGCCTGACCTATGTTGGCAGCTATAAGTTGATCAATATCTCTTGGATTAACCTGCGCCGCTTCGAGAGCTGCGCGTGACGACATAATACCAAGATCGGTAGGCGAAACGGTAGAAAGACTGCCGGTCATTTTACCAAACGGGGTTCGCTTACCCGCTACTACATAAATATCTTCAAAAATTGCGCCGCATCCGCCACTATTAGAATAAAATCCTGTTACCGCTGCTTGCATAAAATTCTCCTATTGCCCCTGAAATTCTGGGCGACTTTTTGTGATTACACTGTTTAACCCAGTGTAGGCATCTTTAGTTTTAAAAATTTCTTCTAAGTATTTAAGTTCAAGATTAAGACCATCTTCTAATGAAAGACTTTGCCCCTCGTCGATTAGGCGCATGGCGAGTGCCAATGCTTTGGGAGCTTTTCTTTTAAGAAGCTTTTCATTAGCGTGCACTATTGGTTCAGCCATAGCTGCTGCGTTTAGATTACCATCAAAATTTAAAAATTTCTCTTCTGGCTGATTTGGGGCCTTGCCTGGTTGTGCGCTAATCTCACTTAATTTTTGTAAATCATATGGTCTCTCAACCGGATCAATAATTTTATCGACAAGCCCATAAGTAAGCGCTTTCACAGAATTAATCATAGCTCCGGTAGACACTAAATATTTAGCGATACCCTTACCAAGAAGTCGCGTAGTTCGTTGCGTACCACCTAGCCCCGGGTAAATACCAATGCCTGTTTCAGGAAAAGCCAATACTGCATTTTTTGTTGCCACTCTGTACTGACAGCTTAACGCAAGTTCCAAACCACCCCCTAAGGTAAGACCATTTAAATATGCTATTGTTTGTTTACTACTTGTCGCAATACGCGCCAATAGCTTTTGCCCTTTAGCTGTAAACTCAATAATTCTACGATAGTCATTAGCTTTCATAGATTCGAGAAAAAACTTAATATCTGCCCCGGCGACAAAGGCTTTGCCTCGGCCTAGAAAGAAAACTCGTTTAACTGCCGGGTTTTTTTCGACTTCACTCCATTTTTCTTCTAGTCGCGCCACGACCTCTTCACTTAGTGCGTTCATTCGATCAGGAATTTCAAAAGTAATAAAAGCATCTTTTTCATAAATGTCGGCGCTAACCCAATCTAATTTTTTCGGAAAATTTGGAGCAGAAAAACCCCACTTTTTCATCTGCGTTGAAATTCGCGAAGTAGTAACATCTCGGCCAAGTTCGGCGGTAAGCTCAAATGGGCCTTTTGCCCACTTAAGACCAACACGTGC
>MEPT01000086.1:22080-26288 GCA_001769925.1 Bdellovibrionales bacterium RBG_16_40_8 | reverse complement strand
TTTTCATTAACAAGTGCCGCAGCCACACCTATAGATGCAGCAAGAAGACGATCAGTAACCAAACTCTCGTTCAGGCTGCCACCTGATATGTAAGTTTTGTCTGCTAAATCCCAAGGCTTACCCTTGGCGACCTGCTTATGTAAAATATCTGAAGGTGCGTAAAAATCTCCTAATCGATCAGTTAAGCCTTGCGCTGCGTGCATAGCAATTGGAACACCGGTAGCGTTCATCAATGCAAATGGGCCCATGCCGATTTGAAATAACTCACAAGATATTTTGTCAATTTCATATATGCTGCCCAAGCCTTCTTGATAAAGTCGTGTGGCCTCGTTAAGCCACGGTACAAAAAATCGATTAATTGCAAAGCCCGGCGCATCTTTAACTTGAATTGGTATTTTATCAATACGCCTATAAAAGTTTTCTAACTGCTCTATTATTTGGGGGTTAGTTTTTTCACCCGCAATAATTTCAACTAATTTATTTTTTGCCGCATGATAAAAATAGTGAACGCCAACAAATCTTTGCGGCACTGTTAGTTCGGTGGCTAGATCAGTAACCAAAAAAGAAGATGTGTTTGAAGCAATAATACATTCTGAACTGATTATTTTCTCAAGGTCTTTAAAAAGCGTTTTTTTAACCTCGCGGTTTTCAAAAATTGCCTCTACTACTAAATTTGCATCTGACAAATCATTAAGATTTGTAGTCATTTGCAAACAAGAAAGTACGTTTTCTGCAGCTTCGGGGCTTAAAATCTTTTTTTGTTTTGCTTCTTCAAGACTTTCGCTAATGCGCTCTCTTGCCTTTTCAAGAGCTAAAGCCTTAAGATCAAATAATTTTACTTTTAAACCCTTCATACAAAAATGTTGGGCAATAGCTGATCCCATTGTACCGGCCCCGCAAATTGCTATTTTTTCAATCTTCATAAATAAATGCTCCTCTAGGGTTTAAAGTTGGGTTTAGAGTTAGGTTTAAAGTTGGGTTTAGAGTTAATTTTAAATTTACTAATAGATCTTTTTTCTAAGTCTCTCATCAAGTAATACATGGCCTTAGTCACTGGCATATCTACGCCAAGCTTATCGCCCAAATTTACCAGAGCACCACACTGATCTTCGTTTTCTGTCTGACGCCCATGTGCGATGTCTAAGGATATTGAAGGCATATGGTCACTACCGCTTTGCAAATAGCGCATTGCCTCGTCTATAAAAGATTCTGACAGATCTATCTTGGCGGCCCTTGCAAGGGCGCCGCTTTCACAAATAAGAGTGCGCACCACGCTTTCGATATCTGGTGAATCCATAGCGGCGCGCATGGTTAACCCCGTTAAAGTACAAATTGTGCCAAGCGATGAGTTTAAAATTACTTTCTTAAAAACATCTCGCTGGTAATCTGACCTTGCCTCAATTGAGAAATTAGCTTTATTCAGGTCGCCAACAATTTGATTTATAATTTTCTCATCGACTTCTTTAATTTTTGATAATATGTGCGGACGAAAAAACTTTACCTCAATCTCTGATTTTGACGAAAATTTACAACCAAGATTCATAACCATTCGCAGCGATTGCGCCCGACCAAAAGCTTCAGTGATTGGCTCGTCGACGCTAAGCCCATTTTGACATGAAACCACAACAGCTTTACCTAATCCGCCTGATTGAATTATTTCATCAATTAACGTGCGGTTATTAAAACTCTTAACTGCAAAAATTATTATATCTGGTTTTTCTTCGAGAAAATCTGTCAAATTAGTGTGTATATTATTAAACTTGGCCTCAGCACGTATAACCCCATGCACTTTTATTGGCCCGGCTTTCATAGCATGAGTAACCTCTGGGTCTTTACTATAAACAACGACTTCTGCCCCTGACTGAACAAGGTGAGTCGCAACCACACAACCTACTGGCCCTACACCAATTAATCCGTAACGAAATCGTTTCATTTGGCCCTCAATCTAAAAATTAAAGCGTCTTGAGGAGATTCGTCTTGCATATACTCTTTATAACGCTCTTCAATCACACTTGGAATTAGTTTAAACGACGGCGTTAATTCGTGATTCTCAATTGTTAATTCATGCGGGACAATCACAATGCGATCAACTCTTTCGATGTCTGATTTAATTGAAGAATTAATTTCAGACACACAACTACCAAGGCATGTACAAAGTAGTGACTCGCTAGATGGCAGCGCGCAAGTTGAATCAGTAAGATCACTATCATTTTTTACACAAAACATTTCGTAGTTTGGAAAAATCAATATCGATGCGCGAGTTTTACCGCTACCAAATACATAGGCGTGCTTTATAAATCCGCAACGAGTCTTGATCCGCTCTTCAATGCCGCCAGGAAAAACCTTTTCTCCGTTACTGAGTTTAAACATGCGATCTTTTCGTGACAGTATTTTGACACCGTCTTCTGTAATTTCACCAAGGTCGCCGGTATGAAACCAGCCATTACTTTCTAATACTTCTTGTGTTAGCTTTGGGCTGTTATAGTAGCCACTCATAACATTCGGCCCGCGAACTAAAATTTCGCCACTTGCATCTAAACGAATTTGCACACCAGGAATAGGCCAACCTACAACACCTGGCTTGCGATCAAGATTCAACTCAGTCAAGGTACAACATGGTGAAGTCTCGGTAAGACCCCAGCCCTCTACTATAGGTATGCCCTTAGCCTTAAACACATCTGACGCACTAAGTGGCAGAGGTGCTGCGGCGGTAAAGATAAATTTTAAATCTGTGTGAAAAAAACAATTTTCAAGATCGCGTGAAGATAAAACTCGTGCAACAATTTCTTGATAAACCTTAGGCACCCCGAAATAAACATGTGGCTTTATTTCGCGGTAATTCATAAATAGCCGATTTATATCTTTACCCCAAGAATCATCTATAGCTAAACAGCCACCTGAACAAAAAGCAGAAAATCTTTCGAATAAACCACCAAAACTATGGTGCCATGGCAGATAGCACAAAAAGCGCATGCCCTTTTCAGGGCGCCATAATAGGTCTAAAGCTTTTTGCTGAGATAAAATATTATGATGAGACAGCATTACGCCCTTTGGTCGCCCGCTAGTGCCCGATGTAAACATAATCATGGCTAAAGCTGTTGATTCAATACCTGCAAATTTATTTTGCAGGTTTTTTTGCTCAGCCTCAGATACTTCTGCTAGTTGCCAATCTTTATCACCGATAACTAATGTTTTCTGCCAGCAACCATCTTTTAATTTACTCGCGAGCTGATCACTACCAACGATTAAAAATTTAATTTCGGCGAAATTTAATAAATCACGAATAATTGTATCTGGGTAATTAGGAAAAATCGGTACACTCACTAACCCGCAAGACATACAGGCAATTTCACAAACAAAGCGCCAATATCCGTTTGCAGAAACAAAGCCAATTTTATCGCCACTTACTAAGCCATTTGTTTGATAATAATTAGCTACGCGGTAGGCATCTGCTGCTAGCTGTTGCCAGGTCCAGTATTTATACTGCCCATTACGACGCTCAGCAAAGGCATGATTCTTAGAAAACTCATGTGCATTTGTCAGCAGCACTGTGCCAATATTGCGAGTAACTTCTCCGAGTTGATGAGGGCTATCTAAATACTTTTCTGGCATTGTACTTCTTCAGTTTGTAATTTTGCTTCGCGCACACCGGCCCATAGACCCGCCCCGATAGCGCCTGCAAGAATTGAATTTTCATGAGTCACAATTTTCATTTTTAAACGATCCTTATCAATGGTTTCTTGCAAAGCTGCAATCATACCAACATCTAACGCAAGGCCACCCGTTGCCAAAACTTCGCCCTCAAATTTTAGCATACGTAAAAGATTAACGAGTCTTCGTGCCATAGAGAGATGAATGCCTTTTAAAATATTAGAAGTAGTAATGCCTCGACTTACCATATTTATCACATCGGTTTCTGCTAGCACGGCACAAATGCCAGATACTATTTCAGGTTGATCTGCCGTTATCGATAATTGCCCAATATCTTCTTGCGCAACGCCCAAGTACCTGGCGATATTCTCTAAGAACTGCCCTGACCCTGAGGCGCACTGAGAGGTCATGCGATATTCTAAAACTCTTGAACGTGAGTCGATAAGAATTGCTTTAGCGTGAAGTGCACCAATATCTAAAACTGCTTTAACTTGGGGAGCAAGATAAATTGCCCCTCGCGCATGAGACGTCATTGAGTAAAAATGACCTTTTCTAAA
>MEPT01000086.1:19937-22035 GCA_001769925.1 Bdellovibrionales bacterium RBG_16_40_8 | reverse complement strand
ATTTGATAAAAGATTTTGTTTTTTTAAAACCGAAGAATAAGCTTCTTTTAAAACTTCAAGAGGTGATCGCCGGCGAATCTTCTCGGTATGTGCGGCAATCAATTTACCTTCAGCTCCGTGATCGGCAAAAGCTATTAAGCCAACTTTTATTGAACTGTTCCCGACATCTATTCCTGCTGTGTAGTACATCTTATCCCCTTAACTTGCACGATCTCTTAACGAATACAAGCTAGCACCCAATGCGCCTGTATAAATACTGTCACTGCTGATATTCATAGCAATTTCGCCATAATTTTCTTTAATAAGTTGCTTTAAGGCACTCACCGCAGCTTCGTTTTTGGCGACACCACCGGTAAAAGTAAATTCTGATATTACCCCACCGCTACGAGCAAGTAGCGCCATAGCTCGAAGAATAATTGCACGGTGAAGACCCGCCAAAATATCTTCTCGTTTCTCACCCAGAGCTAATCGCTCACGTAATTCGGCGCCGGCAAATACCGTGCATGTTGAATTTATACGCGCTGGCCTTTTTGACAGCATTGCCATTGGGCCTAGTTGATGTACTCCCATATTCATTTCATCTGCTGTATAACCAAGGTACCGCCCGCAGCCAGCAGCACAACGATCATTCATTTGAAAACTGGTAACAATGCCATTGTTATCAACCTGAATAGCTTTAGTATCTTGACCGCCAATATCTAGTACCGTGCGCGTATTCGGAAACATCGCATGCGCCCCAAAGCCATGACAAAGAATCTCTGACCTAATTTGCTCTTTTTGAAATGGCAAAGTCAGTCGCCCGTACCCAGTACCAACAGTATTTATTATTTTTATTTGAAAATCTCTTGCCTCATTAACTGCTTCAGTAATTGCATCTTCTTGTGATTTAAACTCGTCTCTTTGTGTGGTGCGCGTAGCCGCATAATTTAAGTACTCAGCAAAATTAGTAGAAAAACTCTTGTTTTCTATTACTATAATTGCCTTATCGAAAAGACCGACCAATCGATCAAATATTAGGCGGTTATCCGTCTTAACTTCGGTCTCTGCCTGACGCAAAAATTGAGTGGCGGCTAGAACTCTAAAAAAATCCCTCTGTGCCACTGTCCCTGGCATAAATAAATCTTCTGATGAAACATCAAGAGTTGCAAAAATACGCGCAATTGCTTTTTCGTAAATTACCAGATGTTCACCTGCCCAATTAGAATTGCACAATAAGCGAAGACACTCTTCGCCTAATGCCTGTAATTGCTTTTGGTGGTGGCGTAAGGCAAACATTGCTGTTAACCAACTCATAGCTAATTCAGTAAGCTCTTTATGTTCTGATTTTTTTAAAATGCTATCTTTTAGAATTTTGAACCGCGTATTTATTTCGCCTTCTTCTTTAGCAACCTGACAAGCCAAATGGTAATTTGAGCGAGAGTTGGTAATACCTCGGCCCATAATTTGCCCTTTATCATCGATAAAAACTGCCTTTGTTGTGGTAGAACCTAAATCAATACCAACAAATAATTCAAGAGCCATATTATACCTCTACCATCTTTCGCTTTGCCTCAACCATTTGAAAATACGAATCGAGACGGTTTTTGATATTAGCGGCACTAAAATATCTAGGGTCAACTAAATCTGACTCAATAAAACCACCAGGTTTGCCGGTGCGCTTTTCTAACTCGCGCAAAATAAGTAGTTGCCCAGCAGAAAAAGAATTACAGCTTTTAATTGAGTTCACTAAAAATCCGTCAGCCTCATACTCTTTTATATATTGAGCAAGCAAATCTATGCGACTTGGTAGATTATGATTAGTGTAACAACCTAAACAGTAATCAGCGAGACTCTCAAGCGGCCTACTTGCATCATGACGAAATCCTTTTTCGTAGAGACCGCCCACTTTAGTATATGTGCTTGCGACCACCACTGCGCCCTCGTCATAAAACATCTTCCAAAATTCTCTGAAACTAGTCCAGTTGGGCGGGCCTTCTACTACTAACCTAAATTTTTGTTGATCAAGTTCTCCGTCTGGAGTCATAGGCCCCCTACCAGCTCTAACTCTTTCGTCAACTTCTCTGCGTAGCGATTTATAATAAGCTTCACACTCAGGTAG
>MEPT01000086.1:16226-19891 GCA_001769925.1 Bdellovibrionales bacterium RBG_16_40_8 | reverse complement strand
CCAAAGTATGCATCAATTGGCGATGGTTTATTTCGCGCAGAATCCCAAATCGCCACTAAATCATCTTCGGCACGAGCTGATGAGGCCATAAGACTTTTAAGTTTTTCTTCGTCGTACTTATTGCCTGAGGCTTTTTCTAATGCCGGTATTACACTTTCTTTAATTTGTTTAACTATGTATTCGCGCATTGACTCAGTGATATGACCATCGCCTTGATACGGCACGTGCAGCATAACAACTGGGCACTGATATTCTCTTTGCAAAATTTCAAACCACTTCATAAAAGTAAAACACCCGGTATAACTTAATAAAAGTAAATCAGGTGGTGGGATTTTTTCTCCAGTCGGGCCGATATTTCCACGCTTCATCATACCTAAATCGCACTTCACATAAGTGCAGACATCTTCAGAGTGGCCTGATTTTTCAGCCTCCATAATATAAGCGCCGCTTTTTTTGCGCATGCCAGATTGCAAAGCATTTATTTCTGGGTGTACCGGCAGCATATCAAAAGACAAAATAAGTTCGTTTAAGTTACCAGGCACAAAAGTATAGACCACTTTTTTCTTTCTCTCGGGATCAGCTAATAGCTTAAAGTGATGGGCGATCATGTTTTTTTGCATGATCATGCTTTCTTCTTTTTGAACTTCTTTTTTTGGCTCAGTTGTCATTAGACCGTCCCCCATAATTTGATTGAATCAGCAAAGGTTCCTGTCTCTTCTTTAATGACCTGTATCTGCCCAGTATTTTCTGCGTATTTAAACCCTGTATGCGGAATGCCTTCTTCGGTTAACACTGCCTGCAACATGGGTCGCTCTAGCAGCGCCGGATCACAAAAACTTGGCGCGGCGAATATTACTCCTTGTGCGCGTCTTTTCTTTACCAGCTCTATTAGGTATTTACCTTTTTTATTGCCCTGCTCATAACGAGAGGCTGTTGAAACTGTATCATGCATATAAGATTTAACGAGCGCATCCATTGGGTCGCCGGCTGTTTCAATAGATTTAAGATTATACCTGGCGCCCAACACCCAATCGTCATCAACAATGTAGCAGCCGCTACTTTCTAAGCCCCTAACAAGGTTAAGTGGTGGTTGCTCGCAAAAGGCGCCAGAAACCACGACGCGCACACAATCTCTAAAAGGCCGATTAGACTCTTTAGCGACTTTCATATAAGAGCGCATAAGTTTGGTGTGCTCGTTTACTTCAAGAATGTTCGATACACGAAGAAGTAGATAAACCTCGTGTGTAGGTACCAAGTGTGGCATCTCAGCTCTAAGCGTGTAAAGCGCTTCAATTACTTCTCTGTTTTCGTTGTAGGCTGCGATCGATTGTCTAAGTCTATCATCGGTGATTTTTCGACCGCTAATTTTTTCTAGATCATGTTTAAGTTCTTCGAGATCACGACGATAAAAACTGTGGCCAGCGCCGTGAAAGTCTTGGGGTAGATCCATGTATCTTACATAAACTTCAGGAAACATTATCTTCCACATACCGCTTAAATTGCGTATCACATCGCATATTGCCGGAAATAACATACCATCAAGGCATGCAAGCTTTTTAAGCACACCAAGCTCGATAGTTGAACGCGGGATACGGCAAATATAAGACTGAAAGTAAGCGTCACCGCGAATAATTTCAGTCTCGTCACCACCGCCCATTATACCTACTGGCAGAATACCGGCGGCGTGAATAAGCTCTCGCGGAACATATACGGGCATATACCCTATGGCATGAGCTGAGTTTTTACTCTTCCACTCTTGCACATATTTTAAATCAAGATCGCGATACAAATCGGTGCATCTTTCGACTATTTTTTGTAGCTCCATTTGTACTACCTCCCCCAAGAACTCCGGCAGTGAAAGTGTTATAAATGTCGTTTATTAATTTATCTTCTGTCCCGTGTTTTTTTGCGCAATACCAACCGAATGTCCAATTCATCATCCCGAACAAAAGAAATGTCTTACGCTCAAGTTCTATTTGCCCTAGGCTAATGCCGGTGTTTTTCTCAATAAATTCAGCAACCATTTTATTAAAAAGCTTACGATAAGATTCTTTTAAATCACGAATTCGCTCAGTATGCTCTTTGTTCATTTCGTGAGCACCAAACATCATAACTTTCATGTCGGCGCGGTTTTTACAAAAAAACTTAATATGCGATTGTATTGCTCTATATAAACGATCATTTTTGGGGTCTTTGTCAGTCGCAATTTTTTTCGCAAGTGCTAGTAAAGATGAAAAGCCTTTGTGGTTAATAATAAAAATCAATTCTTGTTTGCTATTAAAATAGTGGTAAAGACCCGCAAGGCTCATATTTGTTGCCTTGGCCAGACCACGCATGCTGGTGGCACTACAACCGTGCATGCTCATAAGTTCTGAGGATTTTTTTAAAATATCCTCAAATCCTTTTTTAATTACTAATTGTTTTTCCATTCTGGGTTTCTCTTTTGTATAAATGCATTAAGCCCCTCTGCCGCGTCGTGCGTGCTCATAAGGCTCTGTAAATATTGGCGCTCAAGTGGTTCAATAAAATTTTTGTATTGAGTGCGTATGCCCGTGCGAAGTGCATAGTTTGCGTGCCTTAAAGCCTCAGCACTTTTTGGCAAAATATTTTTTTCTAAAAAAACATCTAGATCGGTGTCTAAGGCGCCGCTCTTAGCGACATGAGTTACCAGGCCGTAGGCCTTAAGCTCATCGGCGTTTATGCGCTGACCAGTTAATATCATACGACTAGCAAGCGCTGGTGGAGCTAAAATTGGCAAAAGCGCACAAGCCGCTGGCGGAAAAACTCCCAACTGAATTTCTGGGACACCCATACGAGCTGATTCATCACAAAAAATAAAATTGGTTGCCATAACCATCTCAAACGCCCCGCCTAAACATAGCCCCGACACTTTAGAAAAAGTCGGAGTTTTAATATTTAGTAGCCCGTCAATAAACCGGTGAAATTGCGGTAGCATTTTCTCAACTTTGCCCGGCAGGTGCTCTTCTACACTAGCTCCATAACTAAAATGCGCGCCCTCAGCCGTAAAGACGATAGCTTTGATTTTGGGGCTTACTACTGCCTGTTCGATTTCTGCAGTAATTTGTGCCATCACCTCAGATGTCAACACATTTGCCGGCGGGGCACACAAAACTATTTGCTTAATATAGCCATCAAATTTATTTTCGCCTCTTACTGATTTATTTGTTTGATTAATTTGGCTCATTCTATGCGCTCAATTCCGCGGCATTATTTCGTTAAAAAGTTTTTCATCCCACGGTTGGGCTACCGCTAGTTTTTGTCGTAACTTTAGAAAATCAATTTCGCGTTTGTCTTTGGGGCCCTCATTAAATGCTCTAAAGCCAGCCTTTGCTTCGGTCATCATGTTAAGCGCTAACCATGATCGATTGGTCTCAGAGTTTTGTTGCCAATGCTCTAATTTTTTCTTGCGAACAGATTCTAAGGTTTTTGCCAAACAATCTGGCATGGTCATGGCTAATTTATAGGCCATTAATTCAACTTCTTTATCAAGTTGACTAAAATCAATTGTGCATTCTGCTACTATTTTTTTTGCCTGATCACGAGCCTCGCCAGTTTTATAATCACCGTATGTAGGGTTGCCATAGGCATCTGATTCTTCACGCACTACCCAAGGGTCAGCAATAAATTTACCAGATGAATTTTTT
>MEPT01000086.1:0-16192 GCA_001769925.1 Bdellovibrionales bacterium RBG_16_40_8 | reverse complement strand
CTTTGCTAGCCGACCAATGTTCGCACAAAGTGCACGACTCGGTGGCGCGCCCGATACCTACAAAAAGATGTAAAAAGTCAGTTGAACCACCATCAGGGGCTGATCCGTGTTTTGGGCCGGCTTGGCCAAAACGTGCTGTATCTACGGCAATTGTATAATCACAAGCCATACCAATTTCTTGGCCTCCGGCTATTCTCATCCCATTAACTCGATTAATCACGGGTTTATCACACAGTAGAATTGTTGTGACCATGTCATTAAACAGTCTCATGTACTGTTTATATTCTTGTGGATTACCCGCATAATATTCAGCGTATTCTTTGGTATTACCACCCGTGCAAAAAGCTTTATCTCCCTCGCCGGTGAAAATAACTGCAACACATGAGCGATTACAAGAAGCTTCACGAAAAGCCAGAATCACTTCTTTAACTGCTTCGGTAGTATATGAATTCAATTGCCCTGGGTTATTTAGCGAAATCCAATAATTTATTAGCCCCTCAGCGGCTGTGCCACTACTGTCACGAAGAGGTTTCTTTTGCACTAAAATATGGCGATACTCGTATCCAGAAATTATATGATGGTCTTTCACTGTAATCCTCCCTCAGTCGGCACCAATACAGCCCGACGCTCAAGTTTGTGTTCTAAAGCTTTTTGAATAACTTCATTAATTGACGATAGTGGGTGAACTTCTACGTTCTCGCTTACTTTTATTTTGCCTTCTAAAACGGCCGCTACAACTTCTGGGTAAAGTCGTGGACTACAGCCCCAATTGCCAAAAATGTCGGCGTCAAATGCCATGATATTACTAAGTCGCACAGACACTTTCTCCATGGTAAAGCCAACGATACCGAGAGTGCCCGTGTAGCTCAAAAGTGCGAAAGCTAAATTTTGCCCGCCAGCCGTGCCACTCATTTCAAATATTTTCCAATGATACGGAGAAACCTTATTAGCCTTGGCCCATGTTTTTAATTTTTCTTTAACTTCTTTTTCACCAAGGCCTCGGCTCATGATTGTGAATTCGGCACCTAGTTCTGTGACTTTTTTAAGTTTAGCTTCATCAAGGTCAATGGCCACAACTCTAGCACCAGCGTTTTTGGCGTGTTGAACCATGTAGCTACCGATGCCGCCCGTACCTATAACGATAGCCAAGTCACCTTTTGCTAGTCGACTACGCTTGAGTGACTGATAAGGCGTTGTCACCGCATCAGCCACTACTGACATATGAGCAAGTTTTGTCTTATCAATCGAATCAGGCAGCGGGCACAAAAACCGCGACGGCACAACCAAATGGCTAGCGAACCCCCCATCAATATCGTTACCGGGCATAATTTGTTTAGGGCAAACATTGTCACGACCAGATCGGCAAACCTCACATTCACCACATGGCAATACCGCCGGCACAACAACATATTTATTTATAAGATTTTTTGCTAACGACCCTGCCGCAATAACCTTACCGCTAATTTCATGGCCAAGAATAAGTGGCGGCTCTTTTTTTGTTTTAACTCCGTCTTTTATAAAGCTGATGTCAGTGTGACATAAACCACAACCCGCTACTGCAACCACCACATCTTGAGAGCTAACTTGATTGATTGTAAATTCACGTGGTTCTAATTTCACGCCATTACCGGTAAAGTAATAACCCTTTGCGCTGATTGGTGATATTTGCTCCATGCATGCTCCCCTTGGTACTATCGCTTTAGCACTAAAAACCGAACGATCGTTCAGTAGGTAAAAACATCATGTAATGAGGGGTGAGTCAATTGCATTTTGCTATAGAAGCGCTAGTTATTTTCACAAAGCCGTGCTGTGTTATAATGCCATAGCAGCGGTGCCGAGATGTAGTGCCGCGGTGTTGAGATGTAGTGCCGCGGTGTAAATAGCTAAATGTCTTTATGGTAGTGCGCGCACTACGTAAGTTACGCGTTCTGCGTGCGCTGCGTGTATTACGCTAGTTGCGTGCTCAGAGGCTTATCCATATTGCAAACACATAAATACTTCGCCGCCTGTATACTCCTCGCACGTTAGCGTGATCTTCGTAATTTTTTTTGGCTTAGTATATTTTTATGTTCTTAGCTTTTTTTTACATAGTACTTGACAGAATTTTTGCTTTTTTATTTCGCGCAAAAGCCGCCACACTCTCTTTGCGAATCTCGCTTCTGGGGGTAAGCTCTCAGCGCATCGGGGCGATGGTTTGTAGTTCGTTAAAACTCAAATTAAACAACTCTTTAAATTAACAGACCTAAAAGAAAATTTTCAAAAAATGTCGAAAATGAAAACAGTGATATCATGCTTTCTGCATGACACAAAAAAACTTTTTTAAATATAATATTGCAATTAATCAGTTCGGCGGGAGTCTTCTGCTAAAGAAAAGAAAATCTCGAAGACCTCTGTCAGTAAAATTACCTCTGCATTTGGTGTTGTGCGCTGATGTTTCGAAAATAGGCTCATTTTTACGTCACAATATAACTATAGAAAAAACTTTGCAAAAATATGCAAAACAGTTTGGCGTTAGAATTTATCATAAAGCCACAGTACAAAATCATTTACACTTAGTTTTAAAATTTAATCATAGATTAAATTATCAATGTTTTATTCGTGCAGTTACTGGAGTTCTTGCCAAAAAGCTTAACATACGCTGGAGCGTAAGACCATTTTCGCGAATTGTTCAATGGGGCAAGGATTTCAAATCTATAGTTAAGTATGTCGTCATGAATGAATTAGAGGCTAAGGGCGCAATAAACTATCAGCCCCGTAAGAAAAAGTATATTCCTCCGTAATATCAGAATAGTAATATCAGAATAGTAATATCGTAATCGCAACTATATGGTCGGCATTCTATATAGAATAATTCTGTTAAAGTTATATTTATTTGAAATTAGGCCTGTTATACTAAATACAATAGGGATGTTTATAACAAAATATGTGAGCAATTTGCGAGCAATACAATATGCGAAAACATAATAAGTGTGAACAGCGCACAAGGGCAAGTGTGAACACCATATGAACACCATATGAACATAAATCGAGGACACGCATGAAACAAAATATACCTGATAACGTCTTTAAAAGTGCCGTAGAAGCTACGAGCACTGGTGTGCTTGTTACTGATTATCAGCAAAAAGATAATCCGATCGTTTATGTTAACCCATTTTTTCAAAACCTCACAGGCTATAAAGAAGAAGAAATTATTGGTAAAAATTGTCGTTTTCTTCAGGGGCCAGAAACAGACAAGCAAGTTGTCGCTAATATTCGAAATGCCATAAAATCACAAAATAACTTTCGCGGAGAGGTTCTTAACTACCGCAAAAATGGCTCAACTTTTTTGGAACTATTTAACGATTAGCCCAGTTAAAAAACCCGCTCGGCGTTCTAATCGGATTTACTAATATTTTAAAAGAGGACTATTCAACAACACTAGATAAAGGCGGCCGGGATCTTTTAGATAGAATCGCAATTAACGCAAAATACTTAAACAAATGCCTAGATGATTTACGTCAACTTGGCGTTCTTGGGCACAATAAACTAGCAACCGAAATCATAAATCTTAGAGACCTTCTAGTCGAAGTAACGAAAGTTATTGGAGTAGACGCTCATAACAACTACGTTCATTTCGCAGAACAACTACCGCAAATAAATTGCAACAGGCAGCTTTTTATACAGTATTTCGTAACTTAATTGATAATGCCGTAAAATACGGCATGGGAAAAAAACACGGGATCTATATCGAGGCAACTAAATTATTAGATCATTCGTGCGAAATTATTGTTCGTGATAACGGCCCTGGAGTTTCGCCAGAAATTCAATCACAAATTTTTGACCCATTTATATCTACTGACAGCGAAATGGGTATCAGTACGGGACTGGCGGTTCAATTGTATGCCGCTCAAGTACCGAGGGCACCTCATTTATTATAAAATTGCCGCCAATTGAATAGCCCAGCTTACGTCACTCAAGCTCTGTCTTTATTACTCCTCAAACCGGCTAATTATTTTTTCGGCTCCTTCTTCGTCGATCAGAATAAACTTATTCATTATTTCTTCGTAGGCATACACATCAGCGTTGGCAACATCGAACCACCAACCGTGTATTGCCAAAGTTTTTTCTTCGATGCGCTTAGCAACAGTCGGATATGATTTAACGTGTTCAATTTGTAGCAATACATTGAGTTGAGAAAGCTGATTGTGTGCAGGTATCGACTCATCAAGCACAAAGCCTGATTTAAGCCGCGTTAGCGCCGAATCACCGTGCCGCAACCAATTTTTTAAATTTGGTGACGTCACCTCTTCACGGCTATTAATAAGTGCCCGCATGGCCCCACACTCTGAATGTCCACATACAATGATGTCTGAAACTCTAAGATTAAGTAAAGAAAACTCAATGGCCGCTGCCTCAGACTCATCACCTGTAGAAACCCCATGCCTGTCGCATGGAGGAATTAAATTGCCAACGTTTCTTACAACAAACAAATCCCCAGGATTGGTTGAGGCAAAAGTATTTGGCACAACGCGACTGTCAGAGCATGCGATAAAGAGCGTGTCTGGCGCCTGACCAGAGGCAAGCCCGCCAAACGACTCTTTATAGCCCTTTTGCACTTTACGTCGAAACTCGACTATACCATTTATTAACTTTTTCATTCAGTAATTAATATATCAATAACAACTGCTACCGCAAAATTAAAACCTATCACTTACAAGGATACAGCTAGGTCAATTTCATAAGTATTATTTTCAGCACTAAAAGGGTTATAGCTCGCCGCTGAACCCAGGTCTTTAGATGTCGTCATATAGGCATCTAGACCTATGTTTTTTGAAAACTTAATACTTGAACCAATATCGCTATTAAATGAGTTGGCTTGCGAAACTTTTGATTCACGCGATCTTGTCTCACCAGCACGCGGTCCATAAACAGCAATGCCAACGCCTCTGTTATTCCAACGGCTGTCAGTATATAGATTTACAAACGGAGTAACCACTTTGTTAACAGCGTATGATGCACCAACAACGGGTAAAAATCGCAAAGCCACTTGACCGTCGTCATTGCTAGAATAGCCATAAATACGTGTGCTTAAGCCATAACTCATTGTAAATTTGCCAGTAATTTTTTGAGTAATATTTTCGCTTAGGCGAAGCTCATATTGCCCAATTTTACGACCATACTCTGTACCAGGTATACTAATGCGCGCTTGAAATGCCATATCTAGATCGGCGATGCGAGCTATTTTGCTATCAGTGTATAGAAATAAATGATCACCTAAAGACAGCTCATCTTGGGTATTGGCGCTTGTCATGTTGTAAAGAAAATATTGTCGGTATTGAACCTTGCGCGAATTACCTAAATCGTACGCTAAACCAATGTGTTGTTGTGAACTAAGAGGAGCATAATTTTGCGTATCTGCTTCTGTAGCGTCTAACCAGTTTTCAGCTACATAACTCACTGTTAAAGTTTTTGCCTTCGGCGCTACGGTAGAAATAGGTGCTGACACCGAAGAAGCTGCTGAGGCTGAAGAAGTTGTTGGCGCCAACGTTGTCGTTGACTCTTCTGCTGCGTATGTACTCGCCGCCAAGAAAGCCCCGATCATTACAGTCATAATGCTGCCTGTTTTGTTACCCAGCTTGCTCATATTGCTTACTTTACTCATATAAAATCTCCCTGGTTTGTTTTGAATTTGTTAAAAAAACTCAACAAGAAAACTACTTATGCGAAATCAATTGAAATGACACTTATTAATTTCTCAATGTAACAATGTTAGCACATAATTAATGCGAAGCATTATTTATTGTTGCGTGAAGTTTGATGAAACAAAATCTATTTATTTCAGCAAATTTGATAGATATATAGCTGAGATAGCTGAGATAGCTATGATCGCTATGATCGCTAGCATAGCCGAAGGTGAAAAATGGGTAAGTTTAATATTCACAGATTGAAATTGTTCAGTAAGATTATGCTACTTATATTTATCGCAGAAGCTTTGGTAATGTTCATACTGCCTTATCTTGTTACAACAATATATTCGGCCTGGGTTTACTTTCTTGACTCGTTTTTACTTTCGATAATAATTGCCCCCATACTCTGGAAGTTAGTGGTCAAGCCACTTGAAGATGAAAAAAATAAATCAGAAAAATCTTTTCTTGATGCTCAAAAAGCCAATAAAACAAAAGACGAATTTTTAGCAACACTGTCTCATGAGTTAAGAACCCCCTTAAATGTCGTTCACGGCTGGATTGAAATTTTAAAAACAGAAAAGCTAAGTAACAGCGAATATATGGGCGTTCTTGAAATACTTGATCGAAACTCGAAATTACAAACTGAGCTTATTAACGATTTACTCGACGTTTCACGAATAGTGGCCGGCAAGATGGTAATGGATTTCTCACCTATTAGCATACTAGATGTAATCAACTCAGCCAAAGATTCAATGACTTTTCCCGTAAAAGAAAAAATGCAAACGCTGCATATAGACCCAGAAAATAACGCAACTGCATTACAAAAAAGCGCCTGTCACCTTTTAGGGAATTTTTCGGGGCTGCAAAGAGTATTTGTAAATTTATTGTCAAATGCGATTAAATTTACCCCAGAGCGCGGGCTAATTTCTGTTCACCTGGGAGTAAGTGAAAAAGAAATAGCTATTTCTGTTCGCGATAATGGTCAGGGCATCGACCAGCTATTTATACCAAAAATATTTGACCCATTCGCTCAAGAAAATAGCTCGTCGGTTCGCACGCAAACCGGTCTGGGGCTAGGCCTAGCTATAGTTCGCCATATAGTTGAATATCACGGTGGACACATTACCGTAAAAAGCCAGGGTCACGGTAAAGGTAGCGAGTTCACCGTTTCACTACCGTGCGCACAACAAAACATAGCTGATAAAATTAAATCAGAACTTAAATCAACGGCTGCTGCCGGGTTTAATCTAACAGGAGTAAAAATATTATTAGTCGATGACTCAATCGACGTACGAACACTGTACAAATTTGTTCTTAGTCGAACAGGTGCTGAGGTAACTATGGCTGGTTCAGCCAGTGAGGCATTAAATCTTTTTCAAGAAAAAATACCTGATATCATATTAAGTGATATCGCTATGCCCGGAGAAGACGGCTATAGCCTAATTAAAAAAATAAGAAGTTTACCTGAAAATAAGGGTGGCAGAATCCCCGCCATTGCCTTAACTGCCTATGCACGCGAAATTGATACTAATAAAACCATTGTAGTCGGGTTTAATACCCACTTATCAAAACCAGTAAGTAACGAAAATCTTATAAAAGCAATTTGTGAAGTTTTAAAACGCCCGTGCTAGCGCCACATAGGCAGCTCCTAGTAACCCAGCCTCATCGCGAAATTGTGACACTTTAATTTGCGGGAGTAAATCAACCCCCTCACGCCGCGTAGTAAGAAGTTCGCGTAGTCTAGCCTCACACGTCGGCAAAAAAAGATCGGCTGCATGAGAAAAGCCGCCACTTAATATCACTTTTTCTGGTGAGAAAAGAACAATGAGCGAGCGTAAAAAGCTTGCTAACCGCTTGCCATAATTGCGAAATTCAATAAGCACCTCTTCTTCGCCTCTACGGGCACGTGCTACTAATTTTTCGCCAGTGAGATTAGGCTCAGACCATTTCTCAGATAAGTGCTTAGTAAAATTCACTCCAGATAAAAAAGCCTCAGCACAGCTATAATTACCACAACCACAAAGCCAAGCGGCATTTTTAGAGTCGGTATTTTGATGGTCTATAATTATGTGCCCGGCCTCTGGGTGTAAATTTCTGCCCGAACGTACGAGTTTTTTATTAGCAAGTACGCCAACACCAACGCCAGTGCCTAAGGTTACAATAACGATATTGGCCACTCCACGCCCGCTGCCCACCCAATGCTCGGCCCACATAGCGGCGGCAGCATCATTTTCAAGCTGCAGTTTAATTTTTAATTTTTTTTGCACCTCTCGTATAAGAGGCACCACACCCCAAGAAGCACCGTTAGTTTTTAAATTGGTAGGGTTTAAAAGTATGCCGCGAATTGGGTCTAATGGCCCGGCTGAAGCAATAGCACCAGCTTTTAATTTATATTTTTTTATAAGAGGAGTGCCTAACTCAACAAATTGATTAATAAGCGAACGTGGCCCCTGACGTAAATCTACCAGAATTTTATTTTCTTCTAAAATCTTGCCCTGCGAATTCACCACCGCACAAGCTAATTTTGTGCCGCCTAAATCAAAGGCTAAAACTTTTTTGAAGTTTTTCTTTAGTAATTTTTTTGCCAAGTTCTACACCCGGTTGGTTAAATGCGTTGATATCAAGCGCCTCGCCGAGAACGCCAATTAATAATTCAAAAACCATCAGAAGCTTGCCTACTGATTCAGGCTCAACGCTAGAAAGTTCTATACTCAAAGTTGAACGGCCCTCAGATTGTAATGCCTCTTCGGTGGCTTGTGACTGAGTGGCAAATACCTGCCCCAGGTTTTTGTCTTTTAAATACTCAAACCCTGCCCACTGCGTGCCGGTAAAACTCTCGCCTGACTCAGCAAGTTTTTGGCTGCGTAAAAAACAAATAGATTTATCTTTTGCCCCCTCCATAAGTTGCTGCAAAACAGAATGCTGATCACACGTGCCGAGATAAGTGACCGGTGTACTCACACGTGGTGCCTCACGACCTTGACGAGTTTTTTTCTTGGCTAGCGACTCGGCCCAAAGCTGTATCAACCATGGCGAAAAAGCGGCTAACTGATCTATATAAGACCAGAACGCCGAAATAGTTTCTTCGCGCTGAAAACTTTCTAAATAATATGCGGCAAGTTGTGTGATAAGAGATTTGTCTGCAAAAGCCTTTTGCGCACCGGTGCGAAGTTCTGCAAGCGATACCCCTGAAAATGCCGCGGGCACTAACCCGACAGGAGTAAAAACAGAAAATCGCCCACCCACGTCTTGCGGGTGCGCCAAATATTGAATTTTGTTTGCAACTACCCAGTCAAAAAGCGGGCTTGATTTTTCTTCAGTAATAACAGAAATGGCTTTCTTAAAATCTCTATTTTGGCTTTTAAGTTTTTTTAGAAGAATTTCAAGCAAGCAGACAATCTCAAGGGTATTACCACTTTTTGAAATAATCAAATAGTGACAGTCAGCGTATTTTTCACATTGTTTAAACGTGGCTTCGACTGTTTGTGGGTCGGTGTTAAATAGAAAATCTACCGCGCTCTTATCACCTAGAGACTCGACAAGACAGCGTCCGCCCGAGAAGCTACCGCCAAGACCAATAACTAACATATGTTTTGCGTAACCACGTATATCTTGAGCGAATTTTTCTGATGCTAACCAATTTTCATTTCGCTCAGGTAACTGCCAAAACCCCAGATCTATACGTTGCAAAAGCGCACGAAAAGCATTTTCAGCTTTCATCATTATTTCTGTAGAAGTTTTTTGATTAGGTACGGTTAAAATCATCTTCGAACCGTTTGATATCGTCTTCGCCAAAATATTCTCCTGTTTGCACTTCAATTACGACAAGGGGTCTTGGGCCAATATTGCGCAGGCGATGCTTACTTTCACGAGGTATAAAAAGCTGCTCACCTTGGCGCAGAGATAAAGTTTTATCGTCTAACACGACTTCGCCGTCTCCGCTTATAAATGTCCAATGCTCATCACGTTTACTGTGAACTTGATAAGACAACTGACATCGCGGATCAACAACTAATCGCTTTACCTTATGATCTGAGCGATCTGCTAAAACCTCGAATCGCCCCCATGGTCGCACCTCAAAATTGTGTTCGGCCACCTGCGGTAACCGTGCCTCGCTCATCATTTCTACAAGTTTTCTCACGTTTTGACTTTCGCCTCTTTTAGTAACTAGTAGCGCGTCAGGGGTATCAACTATTATTAACTGCTCAACCCCGCCAAGCGCTACAACTTTGGGGTGATTAGAGTAAACAAAGTTTTCTGTAGAGTTTATTGCAAAAACATTTGCGCTTGAGTAAATTTTCAAACTTTCTTCTTGCAATCTGGCGAGTTCGTCCCAAGAACCAACATCACTCCAGCCAAAATCGCCAGGAACACAAATTATCTGCCCGGGTAATTTCTCCATAATACCGTAGTCTATGCTTTGCGATGCCAAGTTTGCATAAACATATTTTAAATTTGATAAGTCTGGCTTGATTGTAGCTATTTTTTTCCAAAATTCGGGCATATGCGTTTTAAAAAGCTCGATAATTCGTGAAACTTTAAAAAAGAAAATACCTGCATTCCAGTAATGTTGTTTGGATTGCGTATACTCTTCGGCCTTTTCAGCAGTGGGTTTTTCAATAAATTGTTCTACCTGATAAGCCTGTAATGACTTTTGTGACTTTGAGAATTGGGTAGGATTAACCTTCATATAGCCATAGCCTGTGGCCGCGTAACGTGGTGTTATGCCCATCGTCACAACATGGTTATCCTGCGCTAACTCTTCAGCAAAAGTCGCTGCTTTACGAAAAAGTTCTACATTTACAATAAGATGATCTGCCGGGAACACCCCCATCACTTCATTAGCCAAATTCTTATGTTGAAGAATCTGGGCCACTAGCGCGATTGCCGCCGCAGTGTTTTTTGGTATGGGTTCAAGAAATATATTTTCTTGAACAAGGCCCATACCAGTAAGAGCGCTATTGGTTAGCGCGCCCATTGACTCTAGCGTCACAACAATCGGGGCCCCAAACGGGCGTAACCTTTCTACGGTGGTGCGCAGAAAAGACTGGTCAAAAAACTCACAAAATTGTTTTGGATAGGATGCTCGAGATATCGGCCATAGGCGTGATCCGCTGCCTCCTGATAAAATCACTGCAATCATAAGAGTGATTTTGTAGACAAATGAAAGAAAATCAAAGAGTATTGACTCGTTTTAGTTTTACTATTGCAGCGCATAACTTTTTGCTGGCGGAGGCCATTTTGCAAATTCCGTTTATAGATCTAAAAACTCAGTACAAAGCATTAAAACCAGAAATCGATAAAGGCATTTTTAAAGTTCTCGAACACGGGCAATTCATTATGGGGCCTGAGGTTAAAGAATGCGAAGAAGCTCTAACAAAATTTGTAGGAGCAAAATACGCGCTCACCTGCTCAAATGGGTCGGACGCTTTACAGATAGCGCTTATGGCATTAGACATCGGTGCCGGAGATGAAGTTATTACCACCGCATTTTCATTTATAGCTACCGCTGAAATGATTCTTATACTTGGGATTAAACCAGTGTTTGTCGATATTGATCGCGAAACTTACAATATAGACTGGCGAAAAATAGAAGAGGCTATCACTCCACGTACTAAGGCAATCATGCCGGTTTCACTTTATGGCCAGCCTGCTGACTTTAAAGAAATTCAAGCCATAGCCTCAACGCATAAGCTTTATGTTATTGAAGATGCCGCACAAAGTTTTGGCGCCACTTACAATGGCAAGCGCAGCTGCAATTTATCTGATATTGGCTGCACGAGTTTTTTTCCGGCTAAGCCTTTAGGATGTTACGGCGATGGCGGGGCAGTGTTTACTAATGATGATCAACTCGCTGAAATAATGACTTCTATTCGCATTCACGGCATGGGAGAGCACAGATATCATCACCCGCGTCTTGGCATAAACGGGCGCCTTGATAGCCTACAATGCGCTGTTCTTACCGCTAAACTCTCTCGCTATGCATGGGAGATCGAACAGCGTGAGCGCGTTGCTGAGCGCTACAATAAGGCATTTAGTGAACTTAAAAAGTTCTCTGTTTACACTCCAACCATAAGATCTGACCGCAAAAGCGTTTGGGCCCAATATACCCTGTGGGTGCCTGATCGCGATAAGTTTCAGTCGCACCTACAACAAAAAGGTGTCCCGACCGCTATTCATTACCCAATAACAATGGCTGATCAGCCCGCGTATCGTGAGACTGCAAAAATTCATGATATCTCGACAGCAAGACTTGCGGCCCAGCATGTTGTGAGTTTACCCATGTACCCAGATATGACAGATGAAATTCAAGATCATATTATTAATGCTGTATGCGGCGTTTACGCCGCCACAAGTGACAGTTAAGTTGGCTAGGGAGAATCGTTCATGAGTCTACTGCTAAAACAGATTTATAATTTAATCAAACTGCTAAACAGCGATACTGGTACCAACCAGATTGCTGCAGGCTTTGCCGCCGGATTTGTGCTTGGTATGACGCCATTTTTATCGCTGCAGTCTTTACTTATTTTTGTTTGTCTTTTTCTATTTCGCATTCAAATTGGCGCAGCCTTTTTATCAGCGTTCTTTTTTGCATTTGTTGCCTACATTCTTGACCCTATTTTTCATATTGTTGGCAGTGCCGCCCTTGAAATAACCTCATTGCAAGAGGTTTATACTGTTTTTTATAATATGCCGATTATACCGTTTACACGATTTAACAATTCAATTGTTATGGGGTCGGGCATTGCCTCATTAGCCCTAGCGCCTTTTATATTTATCTTAGGCCGCAAACTTATTGTACGTTACCGTATTGTTGTCGTTGACCGATTTAAAGAAACAAAACTTTGGAGAGCCTTAAAGGCAACCTCCCTTATTCAATGGTATTATAGTTATGACAAATTCTTCAGTAAATGATGCGGGCGCTGAGCCCAAAAAAAGTAAAGGTCCAATCCGCTTTGAGGCGGCAGTGCCGATCGCAATTATATTTCTGCTATCTTATTTCGCTTTTCACTTTCTTTTTGATTTGGGCGTGAAAAAAACCATCGAGTGGGCGGGCATCTACGTTCATGGCGCCGAGGTAAACGTTGGTAGCTTTAACACAAGTTTTTTAGGTGGCTCAATGTCTCTGAAAAACCTGCAAGTTACCAATAAAGAAAACCCCTCACTAAATCTTATACAAATTGGCGAAATACGCTTTCGCTTTTTATGGGATGCTCTATTACGCGCAAAATTCGTCGTAGCTGATGCTGGCATTGATAAAATACAAATTTATTCTCCACGTAAACGACCGGGCTACGTTCGCCCGCCTGAACCACCAGAAAAGGTTAAAAAATCTCGTAACGTATTGACGCAGGCTGAAGGCGAATTGACCAAACAAATTGAAAAAGATGGTTCTGGCCAAGCCATTAGTGATTTAGTCGGACTACTCGGTGATACTGAGCAAAAAGATATTCTTAAAAATATTCAGGCTGATCTTAAAACTGAAACGACTATCAAATCTCTTCAGGCTGAGCTTAAGCAAAAACAAATTCAGTGGAAAGAGCGTCTTGATAAACTCCCGAGCAAAGATGAGTTTACGAAGCTTGCTAACGAAGCCAAAGCCCTTAATTTTGATACTAAAAACCCTAAACAATTTGCCGAATCAGTAAAAGAGGCCGGGCGAATTTTAAAAGAAGTTAAAGTAAAAAGTCAAAATCTCAAGACAATGGGCCACGACTTAAAAGAAGATATAAATAAATACAACACCCAATTTAAACAAATAGATGAATTGGTTAAAGAAGATATACGAAATATAGAAAATAAATTGAAAATACCTAACCTTGACGTCAAAGACTTCTCAAAAAATCTTTTTAACAAATGGCTTGCAGCAAAACTTGGCTCGCTACAAAAATATATGCTACTCGCGCGCAAATATATGCCTACCCCTAAAAAAGCCGGTGAAAAAGGTGATACCAATAAAGACGAGTTAGTACCGCGCGCTCGCAGTACCGGCAAAAGCTACCCCTTTAAGATTACAACTGGCTACCCTTTATTTTGGCTGAAAAAAGCTACAATTAGCTCAGAAACTTCAGCCGAAGGCTTCTCAGGGCAAGTTGCTGGAGCTCTTACTAATGTAACCTCTGATCCAGCTTTTGTCGGCAAACCGGCAATTCTTGAAGTTAAGGGTAATTTTCCGAAGTCAGAAATTTTTGACAGTGAATTAAATTTAACTATTGATCACGTCGCAGACCATAAAGAGTCACTTTTACTCAGGATTGGATCTTTTCCTATCGCCGATCAGAAACTCGTACAAAGTGATGATTTCAAATTAATAATTAAAAAAGCTCAAGGGCAGTCTTCGCTCAAGGCAGTATTGCAAAATCAAGAAATCTCAGTTGCAATGCAGAATGCATTTAAGAATGTTGATTATGACCTTAATACTAAATCAAAAAATGTAACTGACATAATAAGTGGCATATTGCATGAAATACCGGCCGTCACGCTAAACGCCAATATCAGCGGCTCTTGGAGTCATCTAAATATAAATATGAATTCAAACTTAGGTAGCGAATTAGCTAAAGGCTTGATGAAGCGCCTTCAAGAAAAAATAAATGATATGAAGAAAAAAGTGCATGAATTTGTAAACTCGCGCATTAACAGCGAAAAAGAAAAACTCACTGCAGAATATAATCAGTTGAAATCACAGGCCGACACATTAATTAAAACAAAAACTAACGAAGCAGAAAGTGCCGCAAAAGATGTTGAAAAGCAGGCTAGCGCAAAACAATCTGGCGCAAAAAATGCTGCGAAGAAAAAACTTCAAGATGAAGGCAAAAAACTTCTTAAAGGGCTTAAATTTTAATAAGAACATTTACGAGGGCATATGAAAAATATAAAAATACTTCTAACTATTTTAATGGCATCAACTACATTAATTTCTTGCACAAGCTCTCAGAAAAAAATAGCTGATCTGCCTGCTGCTGAAAAGACTAGTGTTAAACAGACAACCTCTGGTAAAAATATTTTTATTCAAAATATTAGACAGATGACATTTGAAGGTAAGCGCGCCGGCGAGGGTTATTTTACGCCTGACGGCGAGCTAATGATTTTTCAAAGCGAGCGCGAATCAAATAACCCGTTTTACCAAATGTATATTCGTAATTTTGCCAAAAATTCGGTAGAACGAGTATCACCTGGTTATGGTAAAACAACCTGTGGGTGGATCTCATCTGATAAACGCTGGATAATTTTTTCTTCAACACATCTTGACCCTGAAGCACGCGCTAAGCAACAAACCGAGATTGATTTTAGAAATTCAGGCAAGAAGCGTCGCTATAGTTGGGATTACGATGAACATTACGATCTTTTTCGCGCATCTATAGACGGTAAAAATTTAATAAACTTAACACGCGCTAAGGGGTACGACGCTGAAGGTGCTATATCACCTAATGGTCGGCAAATTGTCTTTGCCTCAAATCGCCATGCTTATTCATCTAAACTAAATGATAAGCCTGACGAAGAAAATAAGGCGCATCTTGAGCGAGACCCCTCTTATTTTATGGATATTTATATCATGAATAGTGATGGCAGCCATGTTAAGCGACTTACGCAAGCCCCTGGTTATGACGGCGGCCCTTTCTTTAGTCCAGATGGTAAACGTATCGTCTGGCGGCGTTTCTCTTCGAACGGAATGAAGGCCGAAGTTTACACCATGAATACAGACGGCACAGATGAAAAGCAAATAACTCACATGGATGTAATGTCTTGGGCGCCGTTTTATCACCCATCTGGTGACTACATAATATTTACCTCTAGTCTTTTAGGTCATCAAAATTTCGAGCTTTTCGCCGTAGATGTTAACGGAAAAGAAAAACCTGTTCGCATTACCTACCTTGATGGATTTGATGGATTACCTGTTTTTACTCCTGACGGTAATACAATTACCTGGAACAAGAAACTATCAGAAACTGAGTCTCAAATAATGATTGCTGACTGGAATGATTTTCTAATACGAAAAGAATTGCATTTACCCCCGCAGCCGCCTACCGCTAAGCTGATGAGCCCAGATATTTCAGAAAAAGATTTAAGAGCCACTATGCATTTTTTAGCCTCTAAAGAATTAGCCGGCAGAGCTACTGGGTCTACTGGCGAAGAAATGGCCACTCACGCTATTGAAAAGTATTTTAAAGATATTGGCCTTTCACCGTATAACGGCAAAGATTATGTACAAAACTTTCCGTTTTTAAAAGAGGCCTTGCTAGGCCCAGACAATAATTTAACTGTCACCAGTAAAGCTGAGCATAAATCGTCTTTAGTAGATATGCAGTTAAATGCCCAACTGAATAAACAGTGGCGACCAGTTGCTTTTTCACGTACTGGCGAGGTAACTGCTGCCCCTATTGTATTTGCCGGCTATGGTATTCGCGCACCCAAAGATGGGCAAATGGACGATTATGATTCTTACAAGGGGCTCGACATAAAAGACAAGTGGGTAATGGTATTTCGCTACACTCCTGAAAAAGTACCTGCAGCAAGACGCCTTTATT
>MEPT01000085.1:22362-26087 GCA_001769925.1 Bdellovibrionales bacterium RBG_16_40_8 | reverse complement strand
TATAATAAATACAGTCATGCACTAACTTCAAACCCGCTTATCTATTTAGTAGAAGCTGGTTTGCTAGGAATTTTTCTATTACACATTATTACCGGAGCTTCTGTAACCATAAGAAATCGCCTCGCGCGACAAACTCAATATTCAACTGTTGCCAGTGGCGCCAAGGCTACGTCTATAAACACGAAGACGATGGCTATACAGGGAGTGGTAATTTTTGGCTTTGTTGTTTTTCATCTGATTACTTTTAAATTTGGCCCTCACTACGAAGCAAATATAGACGGTGTGGCAATGCGCGATATATTTCGTTTGGTATACGAAGTGTTTCAAAGCCCTATTCACACAGTATGGTACATTGTAGCACTTTTAATTTTGTGTTTTCATTTAAGCCATGGGCTTTACTCATCACTACAAACATTGGGGTTGCAACACCCAAAATATACCCCGAAAATAAAAACTATTTCTGTAATTTATGGGATAGCCATTTCAGTTTTATTTATCACACAACCTCTCTACATGCTTTTCGTCTATAAAGGGTAAAGTAATATGGCAAAACTTGATGCAAAAATTCCTGAAGGGGCAATAGAAGACAAATGGGACAAACACAAATTCGAAGTTAAACTTATTAATCCGGCAAACAAAAGAAAATTTGATATTATTGTAGTGGGCACAGGTCTTGCCGGGGCCTCAGCAGCAGCAAGTTTGGCTGAATTGGGTTACAAGGTAAAGGCATTTTGTATTCAAGATTCTTCAAGACGCGCGCATTCTATAGCGGCACAAGGGGGCATTAATGCCGCAAAAAACTATCAAAACGATGGTGATTCTGTTTATCGGCTTTTTTATGATACAGTAAAGGGCGGAGATTTTCGCGCTCGCGAGGGCAATGTTTACCGTCTGGCACAAATATCATCAGCAATAATCGATCATTGTGTGGCTATAGGCGTTCCGTTTGCACGCGAATATGGTGGGCTTTTAGCTAATAGATCTTTTGGGGGCGCGCAAGTATCACGAACTTTTTATGCCCGGGGGCAAACAGGACAGCAGCTTTTACTTGGCGCTTATTCGGCAATGAACAGACAAATTGCCGCAGGCAATGTGCAAATGTTCTCACGAAGAGAGATGCTAGATTTGGTTGTTGTGAATGGCCAGGCTCGAGGCATTACCTGCAGAAATCTTATCACCGGTGAAATTGAATCCTATTCTGGTCATGCGGTTCTTCTGGCAACAGGGGGCTATGGCAATGTTTTTTATCTATCGACAAATGCAAAAAATTCTAACGTTACAGCAAGTTGGCGATGTCATAAAAAAGGTGCATTATTTAGTAACCCTTGTTTTACGCAAATTCATCCAACCTGCATACCGGTATCAGGGGATTACCAGTCAAAGTTAACGCTCATGTCTGAATCTCTTCGTAACGACGGTCGGGTGTGGGTACCGATAAAAAAAGGAGATCAGCGGCCACCACAAGATATACCAGATGCTGAGCGCGATTATTACCTAGAGCGTATTTACCCAAGCTTCGGTAACCTTGCGCCACGAGATGTTTCTTCTCGACAGGCAAAATTTCGTGCTGACGAGGGCCTTGGTGTTGGTAATACAGGTTTAGCTGTTTATTTAGACTTTCGCGATTCTATAAGTCGCTTAGGAGAAAAAGCCATAGGTGAAAAATACGGCAACCTATTTCAAATGTATGAAAAAATAACCGGAGAAAACCCCTATGTTCGACCTATGCGCATTTATCCAGCGGTGCACTATACGATGGGCGGCTTATGGGTGGACTACAATTTGATGAGCACAATCCCGGGTCTTCACGTTTTGGGAGAAGCCAATTTCTCAGATCACGGCGCCAACCGTCTTGGGGCTTCGGCACTAATGCAGGGATTAGCCGACGGATACTTTATTATCCCTTACACATTAGGGCATTACTTAGCTTCATCAAAATTTAATCAAGTTTCAACTAGCGACGAGGCTTTCAAAGAAAGTCGTGATCAGGTCTCAAAACGTATTGATAGTATGTTAAAGAAAAAAGGTTCGCGTACAGTAGATGATTTTCACCGTGCACTTGGTAAAATCATGTGGAATAAGGTGGGAATGTCGAGAAATGAAAAGGGGTTACAAGAGGCAATCAGCGAAATTAAAAATCTTCGCGGGGACTATGAGCACGATGTGCGTATTACCGGTGAAGCCAATTATAAAAACGAAGAATTAGAAAAAGCTGGTCGACTTGCAGATTTTTTAGAGCTTGGTGAACTGATGGCTAAAGATGCCTTAAACCGTAAAGAATCTTGTGGCGGACATTTTCGTGATGAGTACCACGTAGACGGAGAGGCGAAAAGAGACGACGATAAATTTTGTCATGTTTCGTCTTGGGAATATGCAAGTCAGTCAGGTAACCCCAGCTGGAATCTTGAGATAGAGCCCCTAGAATTTGACAACGTTCATCTTGCAACGAGAAGCTACAAATAAGAGGTAACTATGGGCGGTAGTTCAAAAGAGAAATTAAATTTAAAATTAAAAATTTGGCGACAAAAGGGGTCAAACGAAGCAGGCCACTTTATGGAGTACACTGCCAACAATATTTCTACCGATATGTCATTTTTAGAGATGCTTGATGTTGTGAATCAAGAACTAATTAAAAACGGTAAAAGCCCAGTAGAATTTGATCATGATTGTCGAGAGGGAATTTGTGGTGCCTGTTCACTTGTTATAAATGGAGCGCCTCACGGCCCAGAGCAAGCAACGACAACTTGTCAGCTTCATATGAGAAAATTTAAAGACAATGATACTATTTATATCGAACCTTTTAGGGCTAAAGCTTTTCCTGTTTTAAGAGATCTGGTAGTCGATAGAGGGGCGTTTGATCGCATTCAGAATGCTGGTGGATTTATCTCTACTAACGTTGGCAGCGCGCAAGACGCAAATTCTCTGCCAGTTGCTAAACAAAATGCCGAAAAATCTTTTGAGGCCGCCGCATGTATAGGTTGTGGTGCTTGTGTAGCTGTATGTAAAAATGCTTCTGCTAGTTTATTTGTTGCTGCTAAAATAACCCATCTGGCGCATTTGCCCCAAGGGCAACCCGAAAGGTATGAGCGGGCAATGAATATGGTTGCACAAATGGATAAAGAGGGCTTTGGTGCGTGTACAAACACAGGTGCCTGTTCTGCCGCATGCCCCAAAGAAATAAGCCTAGATACAATTGCACAAATGAATAGAGATTATTTATGTGCATCGCTAACTAAGGTCACTAACCCCACGTCATAAGTCTAGAGTCTAAGAAAAGAGAGCGAAGCTGCCGAGAAGATACCTAAGAAAAGGTGGTTTATGCATTCACTTAAACAGATTATGGAACAAATTGGTTTTGACAAAGATGCGCCGATAGAAACGCAAAAAGCCTTTATTAGGCACCTTATCAGCAGGGCTAACGACCAGAGTGTTGCGAAAAAAAAACAAAAAGTGCCACAAAAAAATGAAACTAAAATTTGTGAAAAAGACCAACAGCTAGAATTTGTTTTCAATGAGGACAAACAAGTATCTTAATTTACACAGTCCTAATGCGCCTGCGTGCCTTTAATTTTCGTTAGATCAGCATTTAAAAAATTGGTACCATTTTGGAACTAACAGCGGAACGGAGTCCGCGATTGGGAACAAAATTAAGGGAGGTCCTCAATGTTTCACGGAAGAAGTCATTGGCTTATAGCCACGGTTGTGTTTGCATTTTGCGCAACATT
>MEPT01000085.1:22033-22350 GCA_001769925.1 Bdellovibrionales bacterium RBG_16_40_8 | reverse complement strand
TATAGTAAAAGTAAAAAACTCTAAGATGTTTCGCTCAGCCCAAGCGCTAAATATTTTTAATGCTGAGGCAATACGCGAAGTTTCAGTAAAGAATAATATTTTTTTAATAAAGAAGAATATATTAGAAAGAAGTGATGCCGTACTAGCGGTATTAAATACTAATCCAAATATTGAAATAGCAGAGCCCAACTTCATATATAGGATAAATCGTACTCCTAACGATCCTAAACTTGGCGATTTATGGGGGCTTAAAAATTCTGCAGAAAAAGGTGGGCGCGCGGGTATCGATGTCAATGCAGAAAGAGCATGGGATATTG
>MEPT01000085.1:21273-21987 GCA_001769925.1 Bdellovibrionales bacterium RBG_16_40_8 | reverse complement strand
TGATTATACTCACCAGGATTTACAAGGTAATATTTGGACCAACGAAGCTGAATTAAACGGTCAACCGGGAGTAGATGACGACGGGAATGGCTATATTGACGATATTCATGGGTATGATTTTACTAACAAAGACGGCGACCCTATGGATGACCATGGTCATGGCACACATGTATCTGGAACAATCGGCGCGCGTGGCGATGATGGCGCGGGTATAGTAGGAGTAAGCTGGAATGTGAAAATTATGGGCATTAAGTTCTTATCTAGAGATGGTTCTGGTACACTTGCAGATGCGATTTTAGCTATTGATTATGCGACAACCATGGGTGCCATTATAGAAAGTAATTCTTGGGGCGGTGGGGGTTACTCACAAACTTTAAAAGATTCCATAATACGTGCTCGTGACAAAAATGTTTTATTTGTAGCAGCGGCAGGTAACGATTCAAACAACAATGACACAAGCCCTTCATACCCCGCTAGTTATGAAGTTGAAAATGTTATTTCAGTAGCCGCGATCGACAATGCCGGGCAATTAGCGGATTTTTCAAATTACGGCAAAAACTCTGTTCATGTAGCGGCCCCAGGAGTTAATGTTACAAGTTCTGTCCCGAAGCGTACCAATTCATCTGGTTACGACACCTGGAGCGGAACTTCAATGGCTACACCTCACGTTTCAGGTATTGCAGCGTTAATTAAATCCCATGATACTTCGCTTAC
>MEPT01000085.1:9086-21234 GCA_001769925.1 Bdellovibrionales bacterium RBG_16_40_8 | reverse complement strand
GGTATTCGCGGTAAAGTTGCTAGCAGTGGATTAGCAGATGCGTATTATGCGCTTTCAGGCGAAACACCCCCGGTAGATATGGAAGACCCATATAATTGGCAGACGACAAATAAAACATATTCATCATCACACCCATATGCAGACGGGGTGAAACTAGATATTGAAATAAAGGTAGATGGCGCACAAAAGGTTTCAATTTATTTTGATAAATTCGAAACAGAAAGAGGTTATGATTTTATCGAATTTACCGATGCTAGCGGAAAATCCTACGGTAAATGGAGTGGTGACCACAGCGGCGAATTTAGTCCCGTGGTAATAGGCGATAGTGTGATTATAAAGTTGACTTCAGATGGCTCTGTTAACGCATATGGATTTGATATAACAAAAGTAGCATTCAAATAAGTATCGATTATTAACGAGGGGCGGCTAATTGGCCGCTGCCTCCCCGTATTTTATAGAAGTTAGAAATTTATCGATTCGTAAATTTACAAAATCTGGCATATCAAGTTGGGTGCAATGCGATCCATACGGAACAAGAAGTAGCTGGCTTTTTCTAATTTTTAAATTCATTTCTTCTTGATGTTTTTGTGGGGTTACGCTGTCTTTTTTACCACCAATTATAAGAGTAGGAACGGTTATGCGATCAAATACAGGGCTGCCATCATAATCCATCATGCTTTGAAACATAGCTAAAAACGCCTCGAGATCCATTGCGGCAATACCCTTAAGGTAGATTTCAATATCTTTTAAATGGGTTAAATTTATATTAAAACCGCCGAGTAGTGCTGTCAGTTGTATGGCCAGTGGATTATTCACAGATTTTTGCCAAATATATGATAGTGTTTCAGGGGCCAGGTCAAAACCATATTTCATAGAGCGAAAAATTTTTTCTGCAATTTCGTTGCCGAACATACCAGCGATGGGGTTTGAGGCAAAACCGTTAACAAAAATAAGATTGTGAAAATACTGAGGCCCAATATCATATGCACGTAAAAGTACTTGCGTGCCAAATGAATGTCCTAGAAATCCAGCCTGACTAATTTGCAAATGATCCATAAGGCTGTGCAAGTCTCGGGCAAGAGCATCAATCTTCAGATTTTCGTGATTTGCCGGCATTTCACTTTTATGGTGCGCGCGATAATCTAACACTATGGTTTGAAAGCGCTGAGAAAAATATTTTATTTGGTGACGCCAATGATTAATTAAACAGCCAATGCCATAAGCGAAAACTAGCGGTTCGCCTTGACCGTGAATTTCGTAATATATTCGTGTTCCATCAAAACTTTTAAAATAGTCAGTTTTTTTGCTAATCGGATTCATCAGAAAAGCTCACTTTAATTCTTGTGTCAGCAACGGCAATCTCATCGCCATTTTTAAGTTCTTCGGATGAAATTGCGCGTCCATTAAGTCGAATTTTTTGTGGGTGTGCGGTAGTAAGGTAAATTCGATTATTTCGTGGTTCTACAGAGAAAGTATGTGGTGGTGCTCCTGGGTCAAGTATATGAAGGTCTAGCTCAGAAGCGCCGAAGGTCCTTGGCCCATAACCTAGGGTCCACTCTGTGCCGGTCTGTAGCCCGTGGGTAACTTGCAAAATAACTAGAGGTTTAAAGGGCAAAATGGCACGAATTTTATTTTTTAATTTTTTTGACAACACTAAATTTAAATCAGCGAAATAATCAGATGGCTCGCGCGGCTTAGGGGGTTTATTTGGTAATGGCGGCAGAGTTGAGTCTTCAATTTTTGAAGAGGGGGCCATTTTTTGAATTTCGCAGAATGTGTTGCCTATCCGAATAGTTAATCCATGGGTAAGGCTTACTTGGGTAAGTTTTTTACCTTGAACCAGTAACCCATTAGTTGAACCAAGATCTATCATTAAGAGGTCGCCGGCCGGGCCATTTTCAATTTTTGCGTGTCTTCCTGATATCTTAGCGTCGTTAATTGAAATTTCAGCACCAGAGCGGCCAATAATAATACCAGGCTTTAATTGATATTCTCTGCCCTGAAGAGGACCAGAAGTAATTTTTAACCTTAAGCTCATAAAGATATAATAGCTTAAAACAATAGAATAATTAAGAAATCTTGTTCTCCCTTTAGACTCGTGCTAAACCATGCTCGAAATCAAGAATATCCTTGCTCCCCCAATATAGGGCGGGGCTTTAACCGAAAGGAAGGTCCAAGTGGACATAACAGCCGAAGCGCAGCTTCGCCAATATGAAGCAGTGATTATCTTAAACCCTGATGTTACTGAAGCAGAGCAGAAAGAATTTTTTAAACGTAATCAAGAAACTATTAAGAAATATTCTGGCCAGGTAAACCATATTGATACTTGGGGCAAGCGACGTATGGCTAATCCTATTAACAAATTAAAAATTGGCACCTATTTTCATACTATGTTTGAGGCTAAAGGCGGCTGTGTTGCAGAGCTTGAACGTCTTATGAGAATTGATGAAAGGGTTTTGCGTTATTTGCATATTAAACTCGATGATCGAAAAAGTCTGGCTCAGCATACTGAAGAGTATCACACTATGCTTGCAGACTCTTTAAAACGAGAGCAAGAAAAAGAGGCCAGAAACCAAGCTCGCAAGGCAGCTGGTGGATTTGGTGGCGGGGGAAGCCGTGGACCCAGAGAAGTTTCTTACGGAGGCAAACGAGGCGGGCAAGACGACGACTCTGACTCTCAAGAGGAGATTTAATTGCAAAACTCATCGAGTTTTATGCGAATATCCTTTTTGACGTTATGGGCCGTTTTTCTCTCGGCATTGACTGGCGTTCTAGGAGCGACGCCGCTACGTATTATTCGTAACAGCGCAGGACAGGGGATGTTCTGGCTCATCGGACTTTCTCTCGCAAGCGTGGCTATAGTATTCAAGTGGTACTCGCTAGGAGTTATCATCGGAGTGCAAACACTTCTTGTAGGGTCTTTTGCCGAATTTGAAGAAAGAGAGTTCACACTTCGCCAGTCGGCCACGTTTGCTATATTGCTTACAGCGCTTTTTCTGTCATCAGTTGTGTACGGATTTTTTGCCATAATCGGAAAAAGCCCCATGGGACAAATAAGCCAGATAATTTCAGATTTATTAAATAGGGCGAAAGAGGCGAATGTAGGATTTTTAAAGGATATTCATGTACAGGACATTGTTGCGCAGATCCCATCTTTTGGGATCATTTTTATTATTTTATCGTTAGGCCTAGCTTTGGTGCTAGAAGGATGGGCATCACGAAGAAGTGGCATAAAATCAATTCGACGCGAAAAATTATCAGATTTTAGAGCTACTGATGTAATGATTTGGTTTTTTATTTTTTCTCTTTTAGGAACTTTTGGCCAATCAGGAGTTAAGGCGATTGAAATAATATCGGTAAATATTTTAAATATTTGCGCGGTGGTTTATTTTTTTCAGGGTTTAGCAGTATTGTGTAAGTATTTTGAAGTATTTAAAATAACATTGTTTTGGAAATTTTTATGGGTATTAATTTTAGTGGTACAACTACCAATTATTATGTCGTTAATCGGTGTACTTGATTACTGGATTGATTTTAGAAAGTCTTTTAAAAAAAGAGCCCAAACCATAAGAAAAAAAAGCACATAAAAATTAAATTTTTCGGAGAGGAATTATTATGAAAGTTATTTTACAAAAAGATG
This sequence comes from Bdellovibrionales bacterium RBG_16_40_8, assembly GCA_001769925.1. Classification (GTDB taxonomy): domain Bacteria; phylum Bdellovibrionota; class Bdellovibrionia; order Bdellovibrionales; family UBA1609; genus RBG-16-40-8. The sequence goes on along the minus strand of MEPT01000085.1, from coordinate 17,594 downwards.
TTAAAAATGTCGGAAAAGTCGGCGATGTAGTTAATGTATCAAAGGGTTATGCAAGAAACTATCTTTTCCCAAGACAGCTGGCAGCTCTCGCAGCAGAAGAAAATGTTCACGCATGGGAGCACCTGAAAAAAGCCGCTGAGTTGAAAAAGAAAAAAGTAGTATCAGAGCGAAAAAAGCTTCTTGAGAAAATTGCTGGAACCACTTTGGTTTTTAAAATGGTATCAGGCGACAAAGAAAAGATTTTTGGTTCGGTAACAGCGAACGATGTCTCACGTGAGCTCGAGGTAAAAGGATTTTCAGTAGATAAGAGAGATATACGAATGGAGCCCATCAGGTTATTAGGTCAACACAAGATTGAAGTAAATCTTGGCGAAAACCTAACGACTGAAGTAACAGTAGTTATCGAGAAAGAATAAGTCAGAGAGAGAATTCATCCTTGGCTTTCAGAAGCACATCTTGCAAATAATTTGCGAGTAATTCACGCAGCTCGTCTAGAGTTAGATTATCTGAGTTTTTACCAGAGGCAGAGGCAATACGCTCAATTTCTTTTTGGGCTATATCGTGAGGTAGGCCAGAGGCTAATATAAGTTTTTTTAAAATATTTGAATCTGTCATCGTTACCCCTAGTTTTATGACAAACACAGTAGAACAAAGGGTTAATAAACCTGACAATTAGGTAAATAAAAACTGGACCCTAGAACTGGGGTGCAAAATTTTTAGGCCGATGATTGGGTGGCAAAGGGGTAATTGAAGCTGATGAGCGAAATGGTTGTTGTTGAGGCGGCGGGGCCATCTGAGAGTCGATATTATTGTCAAATAAGCCATATTCTGGGCGCCAACGCAGCTTTACTGTACCAGTCGGACCGTTACGCTGTTTACCAATAATAACTTCAGCTAGACCCTTAACTTCTGGGGTATCTCGATCATAATAATCTTCTCGAAATAGCATCATTATTACGTCAGCGTCTTGCTCAATAGACCCAGATTCGCGTAAGTCAGATAAGAGTGGTCGTCTATCAGAACGACCCTCAACCCCACGATTTAATTGTGAAAGCGCAAGAACAGGTATTTTTAGCTCACGCGCTAACCCCTTTAACATTTTAGATATTTCTGAAACTTCACGCTCTCGGCTTTCGACCTTTTGCTTAAGAGACATTAGCTGCAAGTAGTCCACGATCAGCATGTCTAAACCATGGCGAGCCTTTAAGCGACGAGCCTTAGCACGAATATCAAAGGGGCTAATGCCAGAAGTGTCATCAATATAAAGAGATGACTCACTTAATTTAGCGGCGGTATTAATTAATTTTGGCCAGGCAGTCTCGTCGATATTGCCACTGCGAAGTTGCGTAAGAGAAATTCGCGCTTCGCTGGCAAGTAACCGCATCATAACTTGTTCTTTGCCCATCTCGACTGAGAAATATGCAACAGTTTTTTTTTCGCGCATAGCTGCAGATAAGGCGATATTTAAGCTAAACGCTGTTTTACCCATAGATGGGCGAGCGGCAATTATTATAAGCTCACCAGGTTGAAAGCCAGCGGTTATTTTATCTAAGTCAAAAAAACCTGAGGAAAGCCCAGTTACATCTCCCTTATTTGCATATAATTTCTCAAGATGTTCTAAACTCATTTTTACCAACTGAGAGGCGTCAACTAAATCTTGATTTGTATTTGTTTCAGCTACATGAAAAATAGAGCTTTCAACCTCATTAAGAAAACTGTCTAGATCAGAAAAATCCTGAGAATAAGCCTTATCGACAAAAGAGCTTCCAGTAGAAATTATTTTTCTCAAAATATTTTTTTCGCGAACGATTTGTGCATAACTTCTGATATTCACTGTTGAAGGGGTAAGATCCATCATCTCAGTCAAATAGGTAGGCCCCCCTACCGAATCGAGTTGTCCTGTTTGCATAAGATAATTTGAAACAGTTATAAGATCTGTTGGCTGACCACGGCGATTAAGTTCGCGAATTGATGAATAAATTATTCGGTGAGCCGGTTTATAAAAATCTCCATCATTAATAAGATCGGCAACTTGATCCCAAGCGTCCTGTTCAAGCATCAATCCACCAAGAACAGATTGCTCTGCTTGAATATTTTGCGGCGGAATACGCCCATCCATGTATTACATCCCCACGCGGCTGCCCGCGATCCCCAAGCGACAAAAAACTATTTTGCGGGCTCTAATCTTAGAAGAAATTCAATGCTGACCCGCTGTTGCTACTCTTATCAGTTTCGAATATTTTTAGCGTGAATCTTGTAAGTATCAATCTTTTTTTTAAGTGTATTGCGGTTAATGCCAAGCAGCTGCGCAGCGCGGACTTGATTGCCACGACAGTTGGCCAAAGTTAATTCAAGTAAAGGCTTTTCTACCTGCTCGAGCACTATATTGTAGAGACCACTTATTTCAACTTGAGTGTCTTTTTGTTGGCGAAAAAGCACCTCAAGCTTGCTCTTCACAAGTTTTTCAAGGCTTACAGATTGTAGATTGGCGACAAAAAGGTTATCAGAATTATTCAAAGCAGGTACCAAGATATTAGCCTCCGAGAAAAATTAAACTCCGCGTGTATTGCAAGACCAAATATACTTATGTTGCTGTAATTGCAACCTTGCAGATGAATTATTTTTTAATATTTTTTCTGCAAGCCAGCGTGCCTCAATTTTTTCAAAGCTCGGGCTGTACAGGACCGCGTATTTTTCATTTAAGAGATATTTTTTACTGAAATCTTCTGCCCAAAAAAAATCGTTTTCGGAGCAGATCACAAATTTAAATTCGCAGTTGACTTCAGGTAAATTTAAATTTTCTAAAAAAAACTTATTTTGTTCCCCGCTATCAGGCGTTTTTACATCAATAATTTTTCGCACGCGCGGATCAACATCTTTGCAGCTAATGTCACCACTGGTTTCGAGCGAGACATTGTATCCTAAAGTACAAAGATCTTTCATTAATAGAAGACTATTTTTTTGCAAAAGTGGTTCACCACCAGTAATGCAAACATGCTTTGAGAGATACTTTTTTACTTCAGTAATAATTTCAGCTATAGATAGATTTTTGCCTTCAACGTAGGCATATTTTGTATCACAATAATTGCAGCGCAAATGACAGCCAGATGTACGTACAAATACCGTCGGAAGTCCAGCCAGCGTCGACTCACCCTGAATACTGAAAAAAATTTCGTTGATCTTTAACATTGAGCTCCAAAACAGGACTACTAAACCAAAGGGCCCAATAATAAACTGTTGTAATGAATCGTTTATTTAAGCGCTTTAGCAGAGATATCATTGGGCTTGTTTGGCTGTCTATCGGAATTTTTCTAGCTTTTGCATTACTTAGCTTTCGACCCACAGACCCTTCATTTAATTCAATTGGTAAGGCTTATCACGTCTATAACTTTTGTGGTTACTTTGGGTCTTATTTAGCAGATATTTTTTATCAATTATTAGGAGTAAGTTCATGGGTTTTGGTTTTAAGCAATTTACGCCTTGCCTGGAGAAATTTTAAAGGACAGGAACCTAAAAAGAAGCGCTCGCAGTGGCTTTGGCTTACCTTATTGCTGTTTACCTGTGCTAGCTTATTAGCATTATATTTTCCTGAAAAGCAAATATTTATGGGGCAAATTCGCCTTGGTGGCCTTTTGGGCCATATTATTTCAAAAGCATTAATAAGTGCCTTTAATCAAATTGGAGTTAGTATTATTTTATGGACAGCGGCATTGATACTTCTTGTTTTTTATACAGAAATGTCTGTTGAAGAATTATTTTCTCGCCCAAGACTTTTAATTGCAAGGGTATGGTCGACGATTTGTAGACTACGTATATTTGGTAGTATTTTGTCATTTTCTGCAGTGGTTTTTAAGAAGATACAAAATTTACTAGAGGCGCCAAAACTACTAGCGGCTAATACAGAAACAATGGCTATGCCTATAAAAAAATTCTTGCCTATTAAAAAAGACATAGCAGCAGAAGAGAAAGAAGAACAAATACAAGTAATGGTTCAGAGTGAGCCTATTGAAAGGCGCCCAATAAGTCTCAATAAAAGTATTCAAAGAAAAATTGAAAATTGGGAGCTGCCGAAAATATCGCTGCTTGAAGACCCGCCCTATAATCGCAATCGTGTTGATGACAGAGAAATTCGCGAAAAAGCACAGAGATTATTAAATAAATTGCGGCATTTTAATATATCAGGAGAGGTTGTAGCCGCAAAACCAGGGCCAGCAGTTACCATGTTTGAGTATAAGCCAAATGCAGATGTTAAAATAAGTAGAATTACAGACTTGGCAGATGACCTTTCGTTAGAACTTAGTAGTGAGTCTGTTAGAATTATTGCGCCAATTCCTGGGCGCGACGTGGTAGGTATAGAAACTTCTAACTCATCAAGAGAAACAGTTTATCTGAAAGAAATTTTAGCAGACGAAGAATTTTGGGATGAAAAAATAGCCTTGCCGCTGGCGTTAGGCTGTGAAGCAGATGGCACAAGAAAAATCGTAGATTTACGAAAAATGCCACATATGCTTGTGGCCGGGACAACGGGCTCAGGTAAATCGGTATTTATAGTCTCGCTATTAACCGGGTTACTTTTTCGACATTCTCCGAAAACATTGCGACTTATATTGATTGATCCGAAGCAGGTAGACCTAGCAACGTTTAGCAAAGTACCACACTTATTAATGCCTCCTATTCGTGAATCGAAGAAAGCTATTAATGCTCTAAGGTGGGCGATTAAAGAGATGGAAAAACGTTATCGCTCAATGGCTAAATTTGGCGCCAGAGATTTAGAGTCATTTAATCAAGCAGTATCGCGACTAGCGTCAGATGAATTTAACAAACACGAAATTACAAATGCAGAGGCTGAGGCTACGTATAACGGCCAGACCTACTACTATACTACGCAACCATACACATTAATAGTAGTTGAAGAGTTTGGTGATCTTATGTCGGTCGACAAAAATAATGTTGAGCAGTGTGTTGTGAGACTTGCGCAAATGGCGCGCGCGTGTGGAATTCACTTGATTCTAGCAATGCAGAGCCCGCGAAAAGACGTAATTACGGGGCTAATAAAAACCAATATACCTGGGCGCGTTAGCTTTAAGGTAGCGAGTAAGATGGATTCAAGAATAATACTTGATGAAAGCGGAGCGGAGCGGTTACTTACGCGTGGGGATATGCTTTACCTTGCTCCTGGGGTTTCTAAACCGCAGCGTCATCACGGGCCTTGGGTTACAGATCAAGAGATTCAGGCCGCCTGCCAATTTTGGGTTGATCAGGCAGAGCCTGAATATGATCCACAGGCCATGAAAGCACTCGAGGGCCCCAATACAGAAATTGATGGCTTTGTTGATGACTCAGCCGGAGAAGTAGATGACGCAGAAATTGATGATAGATACGACGAAATTTTAGCCTATATATCTACACTTAAAGAGGTAAGCGCATCACATATTCAAATGCGCTTTCGCCTGGGCTATCCTAGGGCGGCACGCTTAATAGAAATCTTTGAGCAACAAGGCGCTGTGGGGCCTGCAAGCGGCAGTAAAAAGCGCCAAGTTCTTATTAATGAATTAAAATAAGTTTAGCATTGTGCTAGAAGTTATCTATGTATAAGTGCTTGGGTTTATTGCTAAGTTTATCTGCGTTTGCGGCCGCGCCAAAAATTAAGGTGCCAGACGTTATAAAAATGGCAAAACAAAAATTGGTTGAACACCGGCGGACTGAGGCAGTAGATATTTTGTTAAGCGCTATACTTGATGAAAATATGGTCGACAGTAAAATTGAATTACAAAAAGAATTATATCAGACAATAACACTTTTTATGACCAACGAGGGTCAGCGACTATTTGAGCTCGCAGAGTCTATTCGCTTGTCTGGCCAACTCGGCTACCAGCCGAAATACGAAGAGGCGTTTGGCCATGAGGGTAAGCAGTTGAATATTCTTTATGGCGAGGCATTGGGATATATTAAAACTAAAAATTGTAAAAAGGCGTTAGAAATTATATCAGACATAGACAGTATTAATCCGAAAAGTGACGAAACCACTTATTTGCGTTATCGGGCACAAATCTGCAGTGGGGCAGCCATTGAGGAATTGAAGGAAGAGGCCCTGCCAAAGCAGAAAAATTTTTTACCATACATAAAAGTCACTTTAGCACAAAAAGCATTGCGTGAAGAAAAAGCAGAAGTAGCACTATCATTAGCTAGAGAGGCTATTTTCGCCGATACGAATTTTCCGATGGGATATTATTGGGCATGGAAGATTTTAAAAAACGAAGAAAATGTAGGTCTTGACGAGGCGCAAAGGTATTTAGCGCTTTGTAAAGTTGTGATGCCAACATTGCGGCGCAAATACTACTGGGAGCCTGAGCTATGCGTAGACACTGAATCTGTCGAGGCATATATTAAGAAAGTAGAAGGCCAAGCATCATGATGACAAGGTGTTTTTTTATTTTATGTTCTCTAGGGGTATTGAGTTGTGGCGTAAAAGGAGACCCGAGGCCACCATTAAACCCTCCAGAGCTTGGTCGAGGTAAGCCAACGTTCAAAAAAGCTCTACAAAAAATCGATTTTCAAAAAAATAAACCAGTACAAAAAGAAGATGAAGAAAAAGACGAAAAAGACCTCGATAGCGAGAAAAACGGAGAGCTTTAATTTTGATGGAGTAATTACGGCTCTGGTTACGCCCTTTAAAAAAGGGCGTGTCGACTTTTCATCTCTCAAAAAAATTGTACGCTCGCAGATGGATTGCGGGATTCAGGGGTTCGTTGTTAATGGCACAACCAGTGAAAGCCCCACTCTAACAACTCAAGAGGTTGAACAAATATTTCGGCTGGTAAAAAAAGAAACGTATGAAGCAGTACCAATTATTTTAGGGACAGGCACAAACTCTACGCAAACTACTATTCAAAATACTAAATTGGCTGAGCGTTTAGGTGCACATGCGGCATTAATTGTAGCGCCATATTACAATAAACCCCCGCAGCGAGGCTTGTTTTTACATTATTCATCTGTGGCTAAATCTGTTCGGTTACCAATAATTTTATATAATGTACCATCACGAACAGTTATTTCACTATCATCAGAAACAGTATCAAAACTTTCAAAAATAAAAAATATAGTCGGAATCAAAGAGACCTCAGGAAAAACAGATTTTTTTATAGAAGAAGAATCGATTAAGCAGAATAAATTTATTTTACTAAGTGGCGAGGATAGTACGTGTATTGATTTTATGCTAGCCGGAGGGGCGGGGGTTATATCGGTTATTTCACATATTATCCCAAAAGAGTTGCGAGTCATTTCTGACATGGCATTACGTAAAATACAGCAAGCACGGCAAGAGTACGCAAAGTATACGCATTTAAACCAGTTACTTGGGATTGAAATAAACCCCATACCGGTAAAAAGCATGCTTCACCTTATTGGTATGATTGAATCCCCTGAGTTGCGGTTGCCGCTTGTAACTGTTACTAAGGAAAACAAAAAGATGATTAAAGATGAACTCACTCTTTTGGGGCTCATTTGATGATTAAGGCGCATATAATAGTAAATGGAAGAAATGGCCGAATGGGTAGAGAAATCATAAATCTTCTTTCTCGCAGCATAGATGCTAAACTTCACTCGGGCACCGCCCTTGCTAAAATTAAACCGACTAAACTAGCTGTGGCCATTGATTTCTCTTCAGCACAAGGACTGCGATCAGTAGCCGCTTGGTGTGTAAAAAAAAATGTACCATTAGTTAGCGGGACAACAGGTTTGTCAGATAAAGATATGAAAATTTTAAAGAAGGCAAGTAAGAAAATCCCAATTTTATGGTCACCGAATATGAGCCCTGGCATAAATATAATATTGCATATGATTGATATTATTGGCGCAAAGGCGAATTCTTATGATATTCAAATTGAAGAATTTCATCATACGCAAAAAAAAGATTCTCCGAGTGGTACGGCAAAAATGCTGCAAAAGGCATTTATTAAGAATACTAATAAAGTGCTGCCGCCTATTCTCTCTGGCAGAGGCGGGGGCATAGTAGGAAATCACAAAATATGGTTTATGGCCGATCAAGAAATTTTCACGATTGAGCATACGGCGCTTAATCGTTCTATTTTTGCAAAAGGAGCTATTATAGCGGCAACCTGGTTAAGACGGCAGCCCCCAGGATTCTATGAATTTCGAGATATATTTGATGAATAAGGAACAATATATTCTAATTTCGTTAAAAACGTTTTCTAGTAAGGGCACCACAGCAATGCGAGAGGCGTTAGAAATGCTAGCAAAAGAATTTAGAATAGTAGCGCTTTCGTCAGTGTACAGCGTAGATAGGCCAGCTGAAAGTTTAGCAGGACTGCGCGATCTAAAAAAAGAAGAGCATTTAGAGGGGCTTAGTGTTGTTATTCATGCGGCAACAGAAAAATTGCCACGAGAAACAATTGAACATCTTGTTAATATTGAAGGCAAACTTCAATCAGAAGCACTTAAGAGATCTGTTAGCATGAATTTATTGGTTTATGGTAGTGAGGTATTAAT
>MEPT01000085.1:8774-9017 GCA_001769925.1 Bdellovibrionales bacterium RBG_16_40_8 | reverse complement strand
TTGGCCAGATTATATACATCCGGTACTTGGTGAGTCGTTAAAAAGCTTGTCGCGGCGCTTTGTTAGCCAAAAATGGGGAGAGTTTTTTATTCAGGGAAGATCGCTACTTGATTTTTAGCTCTTAGCAGACTAGACAGATTTTTCACTAGGAGATTTCATGAAATTTTATATAGATACAGCAGATATAGAAGAAATTCGTCAGGCAAACCGACGTGGTTGGGTTGATGGTGTAACGACAAATCC
>MEPT01000085.1:2651-8749 GCA_001769925.1 Bdellovibrionales bacterium RBG_16_40_8 | reverse complement strand
GACATTTGTGCTGAGGTAAAAGGGTTAGTGTCGGCCGAAGTTATCGGTGTTGAGGCTGAGAAAATGATTTCTGAGGGGCGCGAGTTAGCAAAATTAGCCAATAATGTTGTGGTGAAAATACCCATGATTGAAGAGGGCTTAATTGCTGTTAAGCGTCTTACTGCAGAAGGAATTAAGACTAATGTAACACTAGTTTTTTCTCCTATTCAGGCGCTTATGGCAGCAAAGGCAGGAGCGACTATAGTCTCGCCATTTGTCGGTAGGGTAGATGATACAGGGGCAAACGGCATGGAGCTGGTTAGTCAGATTATCCAAGTTTACCACAACTATAGTTTGACTACTCAAGTATTGGTTGCAAGCGTTCGTCATCCAATTCATGTTTTAGAATCAGCAAGACTAGGCGCACACATAGTTACCATGCCCTTTAGTGTGATGAAAAACCTAACGTATCATCCGCTTACAGACAAAGGTCTAGCTCAATTCTTGAAGGATTCAGAAAAGATGCCACAATAATTTGATGAAACAAAATCTATTGTTATCACTAGTATTTATTTTTTGCGCTGGCTGCGGGACGTTCGGGGCAGTTTCGACAAATATGGACTTTTCTCTGAACGAATTGAAAAAAGCAGTAATTGAGTTTCTACCTTCGGCCGTACGTTCAGAAAGCTCTAATGGTAGGGAGTTTGTCTCAGAATATTTTAGCATTAGAGGTGGGGAATACGAAAAATTTGAAAATCAGTCTATCAGGCATTACGTACACGTTTTAATTATGGGTGATAGGCGTCCGTACAGAGTAGATGTGATTGTTGTTAAGGAGCGTCGTAATCGCGAAGGAATATACGAAAAAGACAGATTTGATAATAAAGTTGCAAAAAAAATTAGCAAAGAAATTCAAAGAGCCCTCAACAAACGTCGAGGCGGACGTAATGTCATTGACGATTTTCGACCATTTTAATTAGACTATTCATGAATAGTCGTGAAGAACAATAGCGAGATGATTATTCAAAGGGTAGGCAAACAACGTGCGCATCTTTGGTTGTACAGCATTTGCTTTTATGGCGGCGTGGGCAGCGCCAACGCAAGTTCAATCAATTGATTTTCGAACTATTAATCCATCAAGCCCAATTACCATTAATCGGGCATCTCCGGCATTTTATGCTTTAGAGGATAGCCGAAAAGAATATCAGTTAGAAAAAAAACAATTAAATAATTCAACAGATGCAGTGGCCGAAACACTTATATTGGGTCAGGCGCGCAAAATTTCACAAAATCATATCCAGCCGCTTAAACTTAGACCAACAATAATTACTCAAGAAATAAAGCAAGACGGGTTTACACGACTAATTGCTGAGGCACTAAAAGAGTCGCAACCCCAAACAGCAGTTGAGATGGCAGATATTTTAGTAAAAGATGAGTTAGCGAGACGGCAAAATGAAAATAAAACGGGTATTAAAACTCTAGTAACATCGTCAGGCAAGACGATTACAGTTGCCCTAACGAACGCCAAGAATACAAATAAATCAATAATAGAAAACACAAGTCAAAATAAAAAAGAAATTAGCTCGCTTATTAGCACATCAAATCCAGCGAGATATGTAATTAGTGGCCCAATTACCTTTTCAGGTGGCGCAGCTTTTTTAGGTAAACGTGAAAATATTAAAACACACCAACTTATAGACGGACTTGCAATTTCTGAAGCCAGCATAAATTTAAAAGATGCTAATTATGAAATTTTAGTTGATAAACTTGAGGGCCAGCTTTTTACAGAGGTTCGCTCTGAAGACGGACAAGTGATTGCGCAAGGAAGCGTTAATCTTTATGAATTAAATCGCAGTAAAATTAGTGTAGCGCGTATAAAAAATATCCCTATAGAGGTTAGGCCAATTTTTAATGGAGCAACAGGTGTTATTATTTCAGCGGCTAGTCAGGGTAAAATTCAATACCCAATAGCAGACGCAAAAATATTTGTGGCTAATCTAGATAGAGAAATAATAAAAAATAAAGAAACAGGAGAATTTGAAGACGAAACTTTAGCAATGCCATCAAACTATTTAGTGCGGGCAGAGCACCAGAGATTTTGGCCGTCACTCGGATATGTCAAAAGTGGCGAAAAATTTTCGTTACGATTATTTCCAGAGGGCTTGATTAAAGCGCTTCTGGGTTTGTCTTTAGATAAATATGAGGCCAGAGACGCAGAGAATGATGCAATTATATGGGGTAGAATCACTTTTGGAGGGAATCCTGTAGAGGGGGCACAGGTTTCAATTGTTGGTAATATTGAAAATAAACCAGTGTATTTTACCGGGCTCTTGCCTGACAAAACCAGAACAGCAACATCAAATACCGGTGAATTTGCTTTTACTCGCGTGCAAGAAGAGGAAGCGATTTTATATGTAACTCTTAACGGCATGGCGCCTTTGCCAGCGTTTATACCTACTGCCAAACGGCATGTTGCGTATGCAGACCTTAAAATAACCCCTTCGCAAGAGATTGAAATTGTAAGTTATGAAGCTTTTATCGGAGAACCGAGAGAAGCAATAATGCAACCCATGGGTACACAAGAGCAAATATTTATTCCAGATAATGGTATTTTGCGGCGGAGCTTTTATACAATTCAGGGTTTAACATTTCTTGAGGCAGATGCTGGTCAAGAATTTTCTCCGGTAAGAATAGCTTTTGATTCTAATGCGACAGAATTACACTTTTCTCACTTACGTAATGATTGGCTAAAAAAATTGCGTGAGTCTAAAAATATACCAGCTAAACCAAATAATACTACAGTTGTTGGTTTTGTTGGTGGAGAAAACTTTGATGTATTATTGGGGGCGGGATACGAAGAAGTAAGCAGCAGGATTGTATATTTTAATGCAACTGGAGAAATAATCTCAGGTCGAGGCCAAGCCGGTGGTGGATTCGCGATACTTGATTTGCCACAGGGTATTCATACGATAACAATTGTTCCTGAAAAATCTAAGAAAGTTGTCACGCAAACAGCATACGTTGATGAATATGCAGTACAGCTACTGAACGTTAACCTGATGTTTTAACTTTGAGCGTAAGAGAAGCGTCACGAAATCTATCGGTACTATTTGTAATATTTTTTTTAAGAAGAGCCCGAATGTCTGCGGGCAATATTAAACGGTATCCACGAGGCAAAAGAGCATTGCTAGATAAGGCTTTATTTAAATCCAAATTATATTCTAGCAGACGATCAGAGCTCATGCCAACTTGTGCTAACAAGCTACGTGCTCGCATAGGCTTTTGTAGCGCTATAATATGATATTTTATAGGCGGAATACTTGCTGATAAATCTACCTGAAAAATTTCTCTGTTATATTTTTCGGCGTGAAGAACGGCAAGAAACGAAGAGAAAAAATTAGCTGAAGCAAAGCGAAAAGACCCGCGATGCCCGCTATTTATTAAGCTAGAAAGATTGGTAGCTTTTGCTGCGCGTAAAGCGCGATGGACACCTGTGGCGCCGTGATTATATGCAGTAACAGTTAGCGGCCAAGACCGTAGGCTGCGATAATTTCTTTTGAATAGTTCTATAGCCACAAGCGATGCTTTCAACGGAGAATTTCGCTCATCAATATGATCGTTGATAAGCAAATAATAATTACCAACTGAGGGCATTAGCTGCCATACCCCAGAGGCACCAACTTTGCTTTGTGCCTTAATATTAAAGCTACTTTCTACGAATGGCAGCCGAGACAAGTCGGTTGGTAAATTATTGTCGGCAAATTCTTTCTCTATTGCTGAAAGATATCTGGCCCCAGAGACAAGACCAGATCTAAAAAAGTCTTTTTGCCCTAGCTGTATCCTGACATTGTTGTAGGCTTCTTTGAACACTTTGTGTCTAGAGCCTTTTACTTGAGAAAGCAGATTAAAATACTCACGCTCTTCTTTTGAGAGAATACGGTAGTTTTTTTTATTAGCTAGCCTTCGTAAAACAGCAGAAACTATTTTTCTAGAATTTATAACGGCTTTTTCTGCCTTGTGATGTTTAGTCCAGCGGTGTTCGCCTGAATTTAATATTGGGCTTACATCAATAACTTTGTAGACGATCCATGGGTAGCGAGAGTGGTGTATAATGTGCTCTTGTGAACCATATTTTGTATAAATATCAAACCAGAAAGCTGTGCGTTTTTGTAAATTAGCAGAAATTTTGAATTCAGAACTAATACGATTTAATGGGTCAGTTAATACATCATTATTAGAAAAATAAGCCGTATTTGGCACAGATGCTTCAGGCTTTGAGGCATGCATATTAGTAGAAACCCCGACCAGAGTGACAAAAATCACCCCCGTTAAGGAAATAATTTTACGAAAAAGACGTGTAATCGGGTTATTCATTACTGTTTCTGCATAGTAGCAAGATGGATGCCAGTATGGCGGGACTAGAAGATTTCGTGCCTTTAGACAGGTTACTAAAAATTAGTTAATCTGAAGTTATATGTCACCCGCTGAAACATCAGAATCTGCCCATGAAAATAAATTTAAAGAAGCCCAATATTCGGCTGTGGTTAGTGATCTTCATCTATGTGAAGAAGAGCCCGTTCATCCGAAATATGTATTATGGAAGAAGTATAAAACCCGACAATTTTTTTTTGATGATGAATTTTGTGAATTTCTGAAGAGACTAAATGAAATGTCGTTTGATCAACCTGTAGAGCTCATATTGAATGGCGACACATTTGATTTTGACAGTTGCATTCAATTACCAGATCAGCCAACTTACTATATATCGTGGCTTGAGAGTAAACGAGGCCTTCACCCACAAGAAGAAAAATCCACATTCAAAATTCAAACAATAATTAAAGACCATAAGAAATGGTTTGCGGGCTTAAGCAATTTTCTACTTAAGGGCAATAGGGTTATTTTTGTTATCGGCAACCACGATTTAGAGCTCCACTTCAAGCAGGTACAGCAGACAATTCTTAATGCACTAAATTTGCCAGAAAACGGCATAAATCATGTGCGCTTTAACGAGTGGTTTTATATTTCTAATGGAGATACGTACATAGAGCACGGTAATCAGCAAGACCCTTATTGTATGGCACAAGATCCAGTTAATCCGTATATACAGAAATTTAATCGAATTGAAGTGCGCGTACCGTTCGGTAATTTAGCAACACGTTATCTTATTAACGGCATGGGTTTTTTTAATCCGCACTCAGACTCTAACTACATAATGACGCCAAAGCAGTATTTTAACTTCTTTTTCAAGTATATATCTAGGGCAGAGCCTTTTTTAATGGTTACTTGGTTATGGAGTTCTGTTGTGGCTTTAGTGCAATCATTTTTAGATAGATTAAGGCCGACAATCACCGATCCACTAAGTATTGAAGATCGCATAGAAAAAATAGCGTTTAAGTCTAATGCTACGCCAAGAATGGTGAGAGAATTAAAAGAACTTTTTGTAGCTCCGGCGGCTAGTTACCCAATTATTATTATGAAAGAACTTTGGCTTGATAGAGCTTTTTTAATTACCGGGAGCATAGTGCTTTTATATCTGTTATTTTTGCAGGTAGACCAATGGGTTAATTTTGCAATTTGGTGGATGTTCATCCCATTTTTTTTATTCATCCCATTTTTTTTATTTTACTCGCGATCTGTAAAGTCGACGGCACAAGAGTTTAAAGAGCCAAAAGATACAGCGCTAAGCCTTACGGGCATGATCACAAAGGTATCTAGAGTTATTTATGGGCACACACACATTGTGCGTCATGAAATGATCGGAGCGATTGAACACCTAAATAGTGGCACATGGTCTCCGGCTTTTTTTGATGTAGAGTGTGAAAAGCCTATGGGGCAAAAAACTTTTGTTTGGGTATGCCCAGGCATAAAAGGGATTCGAGAAGCCAAAGTTTATCAATTTTCAAGAGGAAAGGTCTCTGAAGTATTTGTAACTAGTGGCGGCAGGGCAGATCGAAGAAAATTAAATCAAGGAAAAGCCGATAGCGCATAGCGGCGTCAGTTTTAAATCAATCATATAGCTTTTAGAGTAGACTAGGTTTCGACCAACTGATAATTCGGAGTATCTGCTTTAAAAGGGGGAATAATGGCTGACGTACTAGTAGTTACAAGTAAAGTTAAGA
>MEPT01000085.1:0-2642 GCA_001769925.1 Bdellovibrionales bacterium RBG_16_40_8 | reverse complement strand
TGGCTGTAATACATCTTCAGAGACTGTCGATGTGCTCAGTCAAGCCGTTGAAAAGTTGTGCCGTAAGGGTATCGATGTGGCAAAGGCTGACGGTCGTAAGACTGTAATGGCTCGTGATATAGTTATTGACCATATATAAATAAAAAGATTTTTGTTTCTATTTAATAAGCGCGCAGAATGCCGACCAGTCTAAAATTGGTATACCAAGTTTGCGCGCTTTTTCTAGTTTTGAACCGGCATCTTCTCCGGCTAGAATATAGTTAGTTTTTTTACTTACTGAAGAAGATTTTTTTCCTCCAGAATTTTCTATGAGTTCTTCAGCTACGTTGCGAGAGACGGGCAGCGTACCAGTAATTACAATACTTAAGCCAGCCAGAGGGCGAGCACCATTATTTTTTTCAGGATTTTGTATCTTGACCCCTTTTGCCAAAAGCTGGTCAATTTCTTTCCTAAGGTTTTTATCCTTAAAGGCTTTAACAATTGATGGGGCAATTTTTTCGCCAATGCCTTCGACCTGAGAAAGAGTTTCTTCGTTAGCTGATAGAATAGCTTTCAGCGAGCCGAAGTGCTTGGATAGAAATTTGGCAGTTTGCTCGCCGACAAAGCGCAAACCAAGAGCATAGATAAATTGCGAAAGCATAGGAGCGCGGCTTTGGTTGATGCTTTCGATAATATTAGAAACAGATTTTTTGCCTTGGCGTTCAAGAGACAAAAGAGCTTCTGGAGAGAGTGAATAAAAATCAGAAAAAGATTTTACCAATCCAGACGCAACAAGTTGGTCGACTATCTTGTCGCCTACTTTATCAATATTCATCGCACGCCTAGAGACAAAGTGCTTAAGTGATTCGCGCAGTATCGCTGGACAAAGTGGATTTGGGCATCTCAAGATTATTTCGCCCTCTATTTGTTCGACAGCACTATTACATTCAGGACATTTTGTGAGAATTTTAAAGGCCTTGCTTTTATCTGGTCGCTTTGTAAAAACAACGCGAACGATCTCTGGTATTACATCTCCGGCGCGGCTAACAATAACAGTGTCACCGACGCGTATGTCTTTACGATCAATTTCATTTTGATTATGAAGGGTCGCGTGCGAAACAGTAACGCCGCCTACCCTAACGGGTGTCATAATTGCAACTGGGGTTAAAGCCCCGGTGCGTCCTACCTGCACAACAATATTTTCTATTTTAGTTTCGGCCTCTTCGGGAGGAAACTTTGCCGCAGAGGCCCAGCGCGGGCTTCGCGCTACAGATCCAAGCTCATCTTGTAGACGCAGAGAATTTACTTTTATAACAATGCCATCGATATCAAAGGGCAAGGCATGACGTTTAGCTAAAATGTCATTATAAAATTCTATTGCACCATCAACAGAATAACAAATTTTTTTAAGTGGCGTCGTGGGCAGCGAAAATTTTGATAGAATCTCTGCAAGCTTATCTTGCGTTTCAAGCCTGATGCCTTCATAAGCACCAACGGCATAACAAATCATGTGCAGCGGCCGAGTGGCGGTTATTTTAGAATCTAGTTGGCGAATAGAGCCAGCGGCAGCATTGCGAGGGTTCGCGAACGGCTCATAGCCAGCGTCTTGCTGCTGATCATTAAGGTCGGCAAAAGCCTTTTTAAAGATTAACACTTCGCCGCGTACTTCTAATAACGACGGTGGGGATTTTGTATGTAAGGTAAGAGGCAGAGAACGAATTGTTCGCACATTGGCGGTAACGTCTTCTCCGGTAACGCCATCTCCTCTAGTAAGTGCTCGTGTAAGGCGACCGTTTTCATATATAAGTTCAACCGCTAATCCATCGAATTTTGGTTCACAGAAATATTCAATATTTTCTTTCGTGCCGAGAATTTTTTTTACTCTTAAATCAAAGGCGCGGATATCTTCAACAGAATAAGAGTTTTGCAAAGAAAGCATGGGCAATCGATGGGCAGCCTTTTCAAATGCATCAAGAGCCATCCCTCCCACGCGCTGGGTCGGAGAATCATTTGTGATAAGTTCAGGGCGCTTAGATTCTAAATCTTCTAGTTCAGCAAAGAGCTTGTCATACTCATAGTCAGAGATTATAGGTTTGTCCAAGGTGTAATAAAGGCGATCATGTTCTGTAATTATGGTGCGCAACTCATCGATTCTGTTCGCAATTTTTTTTAATGAAGGATCCATGAGACTGAAGATACGCGAAAGGTAACAATTGGGCAATTATTTGAAGGGTAAAAGATGGATATAAAAAAAGTAGCACAACTGGCACGGTTGCATATTAGTGATACAGAAGAAAAAACTTACAAAGAACAAATGGAAGAGATTTTGCGATATTTTTCTGAACTTTCTAGCGTAGAAACTAATAAAGTTGAGCCGCTAGTTACGCCCAGTGAAATAGAACAGATTTTTCGTGAAGACAAAAGAGAAGTTTTACAAACTATAGAAGAGGCTTTGCAGAATGCACCAGAGCGGATGGGGAATTTATTTAAAGTTCCTCCTGTTGTTTAACGTAAGGGAGAAGTCTTGAGCTTATTAGATAAAAATATTTGCCAATTAGCAGACAAAGTTAATAAACAAGAAGTGAAAGCCGAAGAAGTAATGACGGCATTTCTTAAGCAAACAGATAAGCTAAATAAAAAAATAAATGCATTAATTACCGTTA
>MEPT01000084.1:6477-6707 GCA_001769925.1 Bdellovibrionales bacterium RBG_16_40_8 | reverse complement strand
ATCTTATTTATTTTATTACTACACAATTCTGGCGAATACTAATTTATGGATTTTGTATTGTTGCGACTATTTGGTTTCTCTATTATTTTTCACGCCCGTCTTACAACTATGATGCTGATAAAGGCGCTCCGTGGGGAGAACGCTACCCGTGGCTTATGATTAAGTCTGATAAAAACGATAAATAAACTAATTTGTAAAAACTAAATGTCGGGCCTGATTTTTAGATTTTT
>MEPT01000084.1:2295-6451 GCA_001769925.1 Bdellovibrionales bacterium RBG_16_40_8 | reverse complement strand
TCATTTGAATATCCATCCAGGTAAGACCAAACTCTTTAAGCTTTGCAATTAATTTAATTAAACATAATTTTGACGCGTTACTAACTTTATAAAACATACTCTCGCCGCTAAAAATCCCAGATACATAAACCCCATACAACCCGCCAACAAGCTCATCACCTTGCCAACATTCTACACTATGAGCATATCCCAAACGATGAAATTCTAAATATATCTTTTGTAGTGGAGAGGTGATCCATGTGCCACCTTGACCAGATCTAGAAACTTTTGCGCATTCTGAGATAACTTTTAAAAAATCCTGATTAAATGTCACTCGCAAATTAGTATTACGCATAAATTTTTGTAAGCTTCTACTTATATGAAGATCTGAAAAATCAAGTACGCCTCTTTGATCGGGGCAAAACCACAAACAAGGCAGCTCTGGGTGCGGCCACGGAAAAATTCCAAAACTATAGGCTTCTAATAAAACCTCAATAGTTAATTCGTCACCCATAGCCACTATGCCATCAATTGTTGGCGACATCGGGTCCGAAAAAAATTTACGTTTTTCAACAAAAAGTTTTTTAGGTACATCAGTCATGATTTAATTTTGCCAAACTTAGACAGTTATCGCAAACCCCACACTTAGACTGTTTTTTTTCTGCAAAATAATCATAAATATACAGCATTCGACATTCATCAGTATTAATAAATTGTACCATACTAAGAAGTTTCTCATTTTGTCGTTTAAATCGACCTTCTCTTACCGAGCTATTTAAATATTCGTCGAGTAGATTATATGCCTCTTCTTTACCAATACCAGAAGCAAGATCCCAACCCTCAAGAATGCCCCAAGCTGCTAAAAGGTTAAGCGCTGTCTCTACTCTAAAATCACGTTTGTTATAAAAATTCATTTGTTCGCGTAGATAATCAGCGCCTTCTTGACGTACTCGTGTTAAATTTTTAATAACTAACGATAATACTTTTTTAATGAAATCGCTATCAGGGTTTGACCACTTAATAAATTCCATCTGTGTTACGACATCATCTTGATCATATAAAAGAACACAATCTGCGGGTTTGCCATCGCGCCCCGCCCGACCAATTTCTTGAAAATAAGCTTCAATTGAACCCGGTAATTCTGCATGAATAACCGCGCGCACATTTGACTTATCGATCCCAAGCCCAAAAGCAGGAGTTGCCAAAATAAGATCGCCATCACCAAGCAAAAAATTATCTTGAGACTGACGTTTTTGTCTTTCTCCAAGTTCACCGTGATAAATCTCATGGCGAATATTTAGTTTTTGCAGCACTTGTGAAAATTTATGTAACGTTTGTATTAATGAAAAATAAACAATTTTGGCGCCTGATTTACTTTTGCAAATTTCTTGCAAAGCTTTTATTTTATTATCTTCTCCGTATAAATCTTGAACTTGTATAGCAAGGTTTGGCCTCACGATAGGTAATGAAAAAACATTTTCAGGAGAAATTTCTAGAGATTTTAGTATATCTTTTCGTACTTCAGTAGTTGCAGTAGCTGTTAGAGCTATAACAGGCGGCGATTTTAGTAGTTTACGAAACTCACCTACTTTTGCATATTCAGGGCGAAAATCATGTCCCCATTGAGATATGCAATGTGCCTCGTCTACCACTAAGAATGAAACTCCTATTTGCGTAATTATCTCTACAAATTCGCGGTTACGAAACCGTTCAGGCGTTACGTAGAAAATTTGATATTTTTTTTCAGAAAGCTGCTGTAGACGCTTCTGCCTTTCTTCTTTTTTGACATCAGAATTAATGTAGCCGGCTAAAACATCAAGCCGCCTAAGTTTGTCAACCTGGTCTTTCATAAGCGCTTTAAGCGGAGAAATAACCACAGTAGTTTCTGGCAATATGAGGCTTGGCAGTTGATAGGTGAGACTTTTACCCGAACCCGTGGGCATAAGTACCAAGGCTGACTCTTTATCTAGAACATGCGCTATAACTTCTTGCTGAAGCGGGCGAAACGCATCGAGCTTAAATGTGTCATGTAAAATATTTGAGATTTTAAGTTGTCTATCTAACATAGCTAACGCTCACCCTAGTATTTACTTAGTTTGCCGATAAATCCTAACATCTATTCAATTATAACGCGTAGCGGCTATTGCCTGAGTTGCAATAAAGTGCTAGTTCTTTTCAACTCAAATTCAAAAAATAGAAGTTTAATATCGTAGCTAAACGAAAGGTTCTAGAAAAATGGCGCAACAGGAACAATGGGTACTTGAAAAAGTTCGTAATATTGGGATCTCAGCACATATCGACTCAGGCAAAACTACACTGACCGAGCGTGTTCTTTTTTACACCGGTCGCATTCATGCCATACACGAAGTAAAAGGCAAAGACGGCGTTGGCGCCACCATGGACTCTATGGAGCTTGAACGCGAGCGCGGTATCACGATTCAATCAGCGGCCACTAACGTCAGCTGGGGCGATACCGAAATCAACATTATCGACACTCCCGGACACGTGGACTTTACCATTGAAGTTGAGCGCTCACTTCGTGTGCTTGACGGCGCCATACTCGTACTGTGCGGAGTAGCCGGCGTACAATCGCAATCTTTCACCGTAGATAGACAAATGCGTCGTTATAAAGTTCCGCGCCTGGCATTTGTTAATAAACTTGATCGCTCAGGGGCAAACGCCTACCGCGCAGTCACAGGCCTTAAAGAAAAACTTAACCACAACGCAGTTATGATGCAAATACCAATCGGCGCTGAAGACAAGTTCGAAGGCGTTATCGATCTTGTGAAAATGAAAGCTTTTTACTTTGACGGTGATAATGGCGAAAATATTCGTGAAGAAGAAATTCCTGCAAATCTTCTAGAAGATGCAAAAAAATATCGCAATGAAATGATTGCTAAAGCCGCTGATTACGATGAGCATCTCGGAGAGAAATTTTTAACAGAAGAAGAGCCCACTATTGCTGAAATTAAGCAAGCTATTAGAAAAGGCTGTATTTCTCTTCAACTTACTCCGGTATTTATAGGTTCAGCTTATAAAAATAAAGGTGTGCAGCTTTTACTTAATGGCGTTACTGATTATTTACCTAATCCAACCCAAGTATCAAACGAAGCCCTCGACCAAGATAAAAAAGAAGAAAGGGTAGTGCTCCCTTGTGATGCAACTAAACCATTTGTTGGCTATGGGTTTAAATTACAAGAAACGCCGTTTGGACAGCTTACTTATGTACGCCTTTATCAAGGAACTTTAAAAAAAGGCGAGTTTATCACCAACATGAAAACGGGCAAAAAGGTAAAAGTCCCACGCGTGGTGCGCATGCATGCTGATAAAATGTCAGATATAGATACGGCAGAAGCTGGCGATATCGTAGCACTCTTTGGTATTGATTGCGAAAGTGGCACCACTTTTACTGATGGCACCGTCAACTATACTATGACTTCAATGTATGTACCAAACGCGGTTATTTCGCTTGCCGTTAGGCCAAAAGATAAGTCATCTGCTGATAACTTCACCAAAGCTCTTAACAAATTCAGAAAAGAAGACCCAACATTTCGCGTACACCGCGATGATGAGTCTAACGAAACAATTATTTCTGGTATGGGCGAACTTCATCTAGATGTCTATATGGAGCGAATGCGTCGAGAATTTAAATGTGACGTGGTGGCTGGCGCTCCTCAGGTTGCTTACCGAGAAACAATCTCGCAAGCAGCGGCTTTTGATTACACTCATAAAAAACAAACAGGTGGTGCTGGTCAATATGCTAAAATTTGCGGGCGATTAGAGCCTATGCCGCCCAACACTGAAAATACTTACGAGTTTGTCGATAATATTGTCGGCGGTAGAATTCCAAGAGAGTTTATCCCCGCGTGCGATAAGGGCTTTATTGAACAAATGACGAAGGGGCCACTTATTGGTTTTCCTATAGTAAACGTGCGCGTGCATTTAGATGATGGCGCATATCATGATGTTGACTCTTCTGAGATGGCTTTCAGAATTTGTGCTATGGCAGCTTTTAGACAGGGTTATGAAAGGTCAGGGCCAATAGCGCTTGAGCCTATCATGAAACTTGAAGTCTCTTGCCCTGAAGAATATCAGGGTACAGTTATGGGACAGATCAACCAACGTAGAGGTATTATTCAAGGCACAAGCTCGATGGATGGTGGCCTAGTCGTAGTCA
>MEPT01000084.1:679-2286 GCA_001769925.1 Bdellovibrionales bacterium RBG_16_40_8 | reverse complement strand
TCAGAGATGTTTGGTTATTCGACAACCTTGCGCTCGGCCACACAGGGCAAAGGCGAGTTCACCATGGAGTTTTCTCGCTACGCACAGTGCCCGCGCAATATTCAAGATGAGCTAGCAAAGAAATACCAAGAAAAGCGTGCAGCCGAGCAAAAATAAACCTTTGGGGGATAAATGATACTTTCTGATAAAACTCTCAAAGAGCTTATAGAAAACGGCGGACTTGTTATTGATCCCCTACACGAAAATTCTGTGCAGCCGGCCTCTATTGATTGTCACTTAGGCCGGCATTATTTAATCGTTGAAGATCGTCGCATGCACATGATTGATATGGAGTCCGAAATTCTCTACCGCGAATATGAAGGCGACGAAATTATTATTCCGCCGCATTCTTTTTTACTCGCCACTACTGAAGAATATATAGAAGTCCCTACACATCTAACCGCCTTCGTTGAAGGGCGAAGTTCAATTGGCCGTATAGGTCTTTTTATTCAAAACGCCGGCTGGGTAGACCCGGGGTTTAAAGGTCAAATTACGCTTGAGCTTTTTAACGCAAACAGTTTACCAATACGACTAAGGTCTGGTAGGCGCATATGCCAACTGGTCTTTTGCCTCATGGATCAAGCCGCCCTGAATCCATACAAGGGCAAATATCAGGGTCAACGCAAAGCCACCGGAAGTCGCGTTTACCAAGACTCCGAAGTTATGTAGACTATACTCTCATCTAATGGGCTTACTTTATTTCTATTTAATTTTAACTCTTACAACATCTTTTGTATGCTCTCTTAGCGAAGCTGTTATTCTTTCTGTATCTCCAGCGTTTGTTGGACTTCTTAAAAAAAAAGGGCATCTATCAGGTAAACTTTTACACAAACTTCACAAAAGTATCGATAGGCCACTAGCCGCCATTTTGACATTTAATACTATAGCGGCAACAGTTGGCTCAATAATGATTGGTCACCAAGTAAATATAATCTTTGATGACAGTTACCTGGCCGCATCTTCAGTGATTCTAACATTTGTAATTTTAGTTTTTTCCGAGATCATGCCAAAAATTCTTGGCTCTATTCATGCCAAACGCCTGGCCCCAGTTGTGGCTTATGTTGTTACCGCAATGGTTTATTTATCTTTGCCCATTGTTTATATTTCTCGAATTATGAGTCGAATTCTTATGCCCTCACGGCGAAAACGTACCTCTCGTGAAGAGATGATTGTCGCTGCAGAAATAAGTGTAGACGAAGGAGTACTACAATTAAAAGAATCGCGTGTTATTAAAAATCTATTGATGCTTGATAAGATTAAAGTCTTAGACATAATGACTCCGAGATCTGTTGTTAATGCATTTGATATGAATGATACAGTTGATTCAGTAATGCAAAAATATAAGCCCGTGAGATTTTCAAGAATTCCGATCTATGATGGCTCGGTTAATAATATTGTCGGGCTTCTTCACCGCTACAAGCTTATGGAGGCCGTATCTCACGACATGTACAATATGCAACTAAAAGATATTATGACTTCTGTTCACCGTATAAGTGAAGACACCTCTGTATCAGCGGCCCTTGATCAATTTATCAAACGCCGTGAACATCTTTTTTTGGTCACCGATA
>MEPT01000084.1:334-579 GCA_001769925.1 Bdellovibrionales bacterium RBG_16_40_8 | reverse complement strand
GAGCAATGGCGACTAAAAAAACGCGCACTAAAAGGTACGCCGTAACCTTACCCCCAGTTTAATTGGATTTGGCATGATTATTTTTATATATGTAACCACCCCAACAAAAACTATGGCACAAAAAATTGCTAAAGTTCTGCTGCGCAAAAAACTTATAGCCTGTGCAAATATTTTTACTTCTATGGAGTCTATGTATTTATGGAATGGCAAACTCTGTCGTGATCGTGAGGTCGTACTGATACTTA
>MEPT01000084.1:0-318 GCA_001769925.1 Bdellovibrionales bacterium RBG_16_40_8 | reverse complement strand
AACCATGTGAGGTATTTTTTGTTGCCAGTCACAATGGGCAGGGCCGCTATACAGGGACACTCGTAAGTGTGTAGGCAACAAAAAATACCTCAAATGGTTAGCGATCGCTAAATAGATTTGGCAGACCCAAGAAGGAGTGAACTAAATGAATAAAATAATTTTTTTAATATTTATTTTATTATTTACTCGTTACTCGCTTGCAGAACCCAATGTAGATGAATTTAAATCTAAAATTAAGAAAATGTTGGCTTCGCGTAGAGCTAAAATTTCTTTTAGCCTAAGAGATTCTAATGGTACCGAACTGGTCAGTGTGAATGC